>NZ_JARKIN010000001.1:4761250-5110000 GCF_029351045.1 Streptomyces sp. WMMB303
GGTGATGATCTCACGGTACGCCTTGGCCCACAGAGTGCGATGCTGTTCCTCCTCGTCCGTGAGCTTCAGCGAGACGGTGCCGTCGCGCGGGTCGAGTTGCAGATGCTCGTGGCCCTCGAGCTCGTCGACGATGTCCTGGAGCGCTTTCTGCGCGGAGCGGAACCTGCCCAGCGCCTCCGACAGCACGATGTGCGTCCGGCGCGACTCCTCCTGTGCGGCCAGCAACTGGGCCCGCACGGTGCGGAACCTGCGCCACGCGGCATCGGCGCTCTCGCCCTCCCAGTCCGAGTCGGCCAGGCCCTTGACGACCTCGGTGGCGAAGTTCGTGGCGACTTGCTCGAACTTGCCGGGCGCGGTCTTCCACTTGGCCACGGCCTCGCTCAGCGGGGTGAGGTCGGCCTGCCGGACGTCGGTGTAGCTGAGCCCGTCGCTCACCGGGAGCCGTTCCCGGCCGGGAGGTGCCTGCCGTTGTGCGCGCCGGTTCCGTTCCCGGCGCCCGGGCTGCTCTCGCCGCCCTGGCCGTTGCCGTCCGTGGCAGCGATGCGGTCGATGTCCGTCTTGCGGCGGTGGTCCTCGGTGGTGAACGCGCCGGCGGCGGTGCGCAGCGCGGACGCCGTGCCGGAGAACTGCTTCTCGACGTAGGACATCTGGTCGCGCCAGCGCTCCTGGAAGGTGGCGAGCGCGGTCTCGGTCCGGAAGCCGCCGAGGCTGCCGGTGATCTCGCCGGTCTCCCGCATGACCTCGTCGTCCGCCTTCAGGAACTGGCCCCGGACCGTCCCCGCGCGGCCCGCGCGGCCCCGCAGCACGTGGGCGGTCACCTGGAGCCGCGGCTTGGTCTGCTGCCAGCCGTCGGACCCGCTGCCGCATCCTCCGGTCCCGCCGGTCCCGGCGAGCCGCGTGTGCACCGTGGACTCCGGCGCGTAGGCGGCCTTGAGACCGGCCCACTCCTGCTCGAACGACAAGCTGACCACCCGTTTCCCCGTGCATGTGGCTGAACTGCGTGCGACGGCCCGGCGCACGCGGCGGCGAACGTAGCCGCCGCAGACGAACAGCAGGCGATCAACCGGGGAGCGGAAGCTGGACAACCGGGGGCCGCATGGGGCCGAGGGGGTGAATGAGGCGGGTGGGGCTTTCCGTGGGCGCGGTCAGCGGTCCCGCGGCGCGTGGCCCGCCCGGGAGATGGAGCGGAGGTCGGGACGGTTGCGCAGGTAGAACGAGGAGCCGTCGATGGTCGCCACCTTCTCGTAGTGGCGGGCGAGATGGCGGCGCAAGGTGGGAATCTGCTGGACCCCGTACCGTTTGCCGCGCGAGTCGTCCACGATCAACTCGGGCGGACGCCTGCGCAGTTCACGCTCGAAGTGCGGCCAGGCACCGTCCATCGCGTATCTCTCGCCCACCCGCGCCTCGCCGCGTCCGCCGCTGAAGTTGGTGAGGAACCCGGCGGTCAGATAGCGGGAGGCGGGCGACCGTTCGGACAGCCAGTATCCCTCCGGGTGCATGCCCCACAGCAGCACCCGGTCCTTGCGGTCGGTGTAGGAGCGCACGGTGTCGGCCAACCGGCGCGCGTGGTCGACCTCGGCCCGGCTGGCGGTGAAGCCCCAGCCCACGAACGCACAGGCCAAGAAAGCCGTCGCGGCCAGCGCAGCGGTGGCGACCCGCGCGGTCAGCTCGTGCAGCGCCGCCGCGCCGAGGATCGCGAGGGGCGGGACGAGCTGGAGGAAGTAGTGTCCGAAGAACTGGAAGCCGACGGTGGCGGCTCCGAACGAGGCGGCCAGCCAGATCCACAGATCGGCGGTGCCGCACAGCGGATCGCGCGCGGGGCACGCCGCGGCGGTGCGGGAGCCCGCACGGCGGGAGCGGACGGCGCGGACGAGGGCGGCGACGAGCGGCAGCGCGGCGAGCGTGAGCAGCCCGACCCCGGCGAGGGCGCGCAGCAGCGGTTTGAACCCGGCGCCGTCGGCGGAGAGGTAGGAGCCGGAGCCCGTGGCTATCCAGTACAGGAAACGCCCCGGATCAAAGGCGAGAGCAGCACTCACCACCGGGAGCGCCGATCCGGCCGCCACCCGGACCGCCGCCGGCCAGCCCGCCCGGTATTGCCACAGCAGCACCAGGACCGGCAGCAGCACCGCACCACCGGTCTGTTTCGAGAGCACCGCTCCGGCGACCGCCAGCCCGGCCCCGAGCCAGCGGGCGCGCTCGGCGTACCAGATCGCGGCGACGGTCCACGGCAGCATGAAGACCTCGAACGTCGCCGCCTGGGTGTCCTCCGGCTTGAGCCCCACCGACAGGAAGACGTAGCAGATCCCGGCCGTCCACCCGGCCCGCTCTCCCCAGCGACGGGACGCCAGGGACGCGGCCAGGACCGCACCCACCACGACCGCGACGACGGCCGCGACCCGCACCGGCCACAGCGAACCGTCGCCGAACACCGCGAAGGCGCCCCGGTAGAGCAGCGGCACGAATGGGGGCTTGCGGTCCACGACGGTGTCGTAGAGGACGCCGCCGTCGGCCAGTTGGCGCGCCTGCGTGGCCAGATATCCCTCGTCCGGGTTCCACGGCGTGCGGGCGAAGGACGGGAGACGGGTGAGGATCGTGAGCACGGTGAGGACGGCGAGCAGCCGCGTCCGGTTCGCCACCGCCTCCGGGACACGCGCGGCGGCGGTGAGGCGCTCCGTGGCAGGGGACAACGGCATACCGCTCAATCTAGCGAGCCCCCCGGTCTCCGGCCTCCTCGGCCCCGGAATCGACCCCCGACCGGCGGACCGGCCCCGGCGCGAACCGCCCCGGGGCCCCGGCCGAATGCCCCGGACCGAGGGGTGCGCCGGATCCCACCTACGGCGCCGGCACCGAGCGGCGACCTGTCGGCGCGGCCCCCGCGGCCCGCGGGTCAGTCGCCGGCCACCTCGGCACGCGCCGCGTCGAAGCGCCCTTCCAGCTTGGCGACCAGTCCCGTCACCTGCCGGGCGATGTCCGGCGCGGTGAGCCCGATCTCCGCCATGATCTCCTTGCGGGAGCCGTGGTCCAGGAAGCGCTCGGGGATGCCGAAGTCCCGCAGCGGGACATCCACTCCGGCGTCCCGCAGCGCCTGCGCCACGGCGGAGCCGACGCCGCCCGCACGGCTGTTGTCCTCGACGGTGACGACGACCCGGTGCCGGTCCGCCAGCGCGGGGAGGGCCTCGTCGACGGGCTTGACCCAGCGCGGGTCCACCACGGTGGCGGTGATTCCCTGCTTGTCCAGCAGGTCGGCGATCTCCAGGCACATCGGCGCGAGCGCTCCGACGGACACGATCAGCACATCGCCGGCCGCGTCCTCGGCGGGCTGGCGCAGCACGTCCATGCCGCCGATCCGGCGCAGTGCGGGGACGGCGGGGCCGACGGCGCCCTTGGAGTAGCGCACCACGGTCGGCGCGTCGTCCACCTCGACGGCTTCGCGCAACTGGGCGCGCACCTGGTCGGCGTCGCGGGGCGCGGCCAGCCGGAGGCCGGGCACGCACTGGAGGACGGACATGTCCCACATGCCGTTGTGCGAGGCGCCGTCCGAACCGGTGACCCCGGCGCGGTCCAGCACGAAGGTCACGCCGCACCGGTGCAGTGCCACGTCCATCAGGAGCTGGTCGAAGGCGCGGTTGAGAAAGGTGGCGTAGACGGCGAAGACGGGGTGGAGTCCGCCGGTAGCGAGCCCGGCGGCGGAGACCGCGCCGTGCTGCTCGGCGATCCCGACGTCGTACACGCGTTCGGGGAACTCCTGCGCGAAGGCGTGCAGTCCGACGGGCCGCATCATGGCCGCCGTGATGGCGACGATGTCCTTGCGCTCCCGGCCGAGCTTGACCATCTCCTCGCCGAAGACGGAAGTCCAGTCGGCGCCCGAGGACTTCACCGGCAGCCCGGTGTCGGGGTGGATGACCCCGACGGCGTGGAACTGGTCGGCCTCGTCCTGCCGGGCCGGCTGGTAGCCGCGGCCCTTCTCGGTGAGGCAGTGCACCAGCACCGGGCCGCCGAACCGCTTGGCGCGCTGCAGCGCCGACTCCACCGCCGCGACGTCGTGCCCGTCGATCGGGCCGACGTACTTCAGCCCCAGGTCCTCGAACATCCCCTGCGGCGCGATGAAGTCCTTCAGCCCCTTCTTCGCACCGTGCAGCGTCTCGTACAGCGGCTTGCCCACCACCGGGGTGCGGTTGAGCACGTCCTTGCCGCGGGCGAGGAAGCGCTCGTAGCCGTCGGTCGTGCGCAGCGTGGCCAGATGGTCGGCGAGTCCGCCGATGGTGGGCGAGTAGGAGCGCTCGTTGTCGTTGACCACGATCACCAGCGGCCGGTCCTGGGCCGCGGCGATGTTGTTGAGCGCCTCCCAGGCCATCCCGCCGGTCAGCGCGCCGTCCCCGATGACGGCGACCACGTGGTCGTCGGCGCCCCGCACCTCGTTCGCCTTGGCCAGGCCGTCCGCCCAGCCCAGCACCGTCGAGGCGTGCGAGTTCTCGATCACGTCGTGCGCCGACTCGGCACGCGAGGGGTAGCCCGACAGGCCGCCCTTGAGCCGCAGCTTCGAGAAGTCCTGCCGCCCGGTCAGCAGCTTGTGCACGTACGACTGGTGCCCGGTGTCGAACAGCACCCGGTCTCTCGGCGAGTCGAACACCCGGTGCAAGGCGATGGTCAGCTCCACCACGCCCAGGTTCGGACCCAGATGGCCGCCGGTCTTGGAGACCGCTTCGACCAGGAAGGTGCGGATCTCCTCGGCCAGCTCCTCGAGCTGCTCCGGAGCCAGCCGGTCCAGATCGCGTGGTCCCCTGATGCGGGTCAGCAACGCCACCCGTACCTCCTTGCGTCAAGCGTGATCGAACGCTGTCGAGCCGTCGTTGTCGGACCGTGCCGATTCCTCCCCCGGGCCCGGCCCGGGGGTACCACCGGACCGGGTCCGGAAGAGGTGCTCCCAAAGTCTAATGTTCCGCCGCCGCACGGATTCACCGGACGGTGGCAACTCAGTCACACGAATGGCGCGTCCCCACCGGTCTCCCCACCGTTCCGGACGGACCCGGGCCGGTCACGCGTGAGGGGTACCCCGGGAGGTTCTCCCGGGGTACCCCTGGTGTCCCAGCCGCAGGCCGGGCCGCTGTGCGGCAGGCTCGGAACCCGCCGTCGAGCCGAGCGGACCCGCAGGTCAGCCGCCCCTCGAGGGACTGTCCCGCGGTCTCTCGTCCCGGACGGGTCAGGCCCGCCCGGCGGTCTTCTGCGTCCGCCGGGAGACCGAGTCGATCACCACCGCGGCCAGCAGCACCGCGCCGGTGATCATGTCGCGCAGCGCGGAGCCGGTGCCCAGCAGCGCCATGCCCGAGTTGATCGACTGGATGACCAGCGCGCCCAGCAGCGCCGACCAGGTCTTCCCGCGGCCGCCGAAGAGGCTGGTGCCGCCGATGACGGCTGCGGCGATGCAGTTCATCAGCAGGCTGCCCGCGCCGGAGGACTGGTTGGCCGCGTTGATCTGTGACGCGAAGAACAGTCCGCCGACGGCCGCCATGGTGCCGGCGATCGCGTAGACCGTGATCCGGATCAGCGGCACGTTGATCCCGGCCCGGCCCGCCGCCTCGCTGCTCCCGCCGACGGCGAAGACCTTGCGGCCGTAGCCCGTACGGCGCAGCACGAAGTCACCGAGGACGACCATGCCCAGGAAGATCACCACGGCCAGCGGCAGTCCCCGGTAGGAGTTGAAGACGGCCGCCGCCGCGTAGGCCGGGACCGCCAGGATCACGGTGCGCAGCAGGATCTCGCTCAGCGGGCGGCTGGGGACCTCGGCCGCCTTGCGCCGCCGCGCGTCCAGCAGCGAGAAGGCGAGGAAGGCCAGCACGCAGACGGTGGCCAGGCCCATGGCCGCCGCCTTGTCGGCGAAGTAGTAGTTGGTGAGATGCGCCACCACGCCGTCGCCGTCGAGGTTGATCGTTCCGCTCGGCCCCAGGATCTGGAGCATCAGCCCGTTCCAGCCCAGCAGACCCGCCAGGGTGACCACGAAGGCCGGGACACCGATCCTGGCGAAGAAGAAGCCGTGGACGGCGCCGGCCGCCGTCCCGGTGAGGATGGCCAGCAGGACCGCCAGGACCTCGTTCATCCCGTGGTTGATGTTGAGAACGGCCAGCACCGCCGCGGACATGCCGCTGACCGAACCGACCGACAGGTCGATCTCGCCGAGGATCAGCACGAAGACGATCCCGACGGCGATCAGCCCGGTGCCCGCGCTCTGCACGAACAGGTTGCTGAGGTTGTTCGCGCTCAGGAACGCCGAGTCCTGGAGCTGGAAGACCACGCCGATCACCAGCAGGCCGATGACGACCGGGACCGAGCCCAGCTCGCCGGTCCGCAGCCGGCGCAGCAGGACGTCCAGGTAGCCGCTGAAGCCCTGCTGGCGCACCAGCAGCCGGGGGTCGACGGTGGAGACGTCGGCCGCCGGGGCCGGCGCTCCGCTCGCCCCGTCCTCCGGGGCCTTCGCCATGTCCACGGGCGCGTCGTCGGCCGGCGTGCCGTTCGTGGGGGTGTCGGTGGTCACTGCTGCACCTCCGCCGGGCGCGCGTTCTGGGCGGTACGGGCGTCGCGGCGGGTGACGACGTTGTCGGTCGCCCCGGTGATCGCGGAGACGATCTCCTCCTGGGTGGTCTCGCTCACCGTGTACGTCCCGTTGTTGCGGCCGAGGCGGAGCACCGCGACCCGGTCGCTGACGGCCCGGACGTCCGCCATGTTGTGGCTGATCAGCAGCACTCCCAGATCCCGCTCACGAAGCCGTTCGACCAGGTCGAGGACCTGCGCGGTCTGCTCGACACCGAGCGCCGCGGTGGGCTCGTCGAGGATGACGACGCGGGGCTCGCCCAACAGCGAGCGGGCGATGGCGACGGTCTGCCGCTGCCCGCCGGAGAGCGAGGCGACGGGGACGCGGACGCTGGGGATGCGGATGGAGAGGGTGGAGAGCAGCTCGCGGGCGCGGCGCTCCATCTCCACCTCGTCCAGGATCCCGCGCGGCTTGATCTCGTTGCCGAGGAAGAGGTTCCCGACGACATCGAGGTTGTCGCAGAGCGCAAGGTCCTGGTAGACGGTCGCGATGCCCAGCTCCTGGGCGTCGTGCGGCCGGTCGATCCGGACGGGTTCGCCGTTCCATTCCACCGTGCCCTCGTCGGCCGGGCCGACGCCCGCGATGGCCTTGACCAGGGTGGACTTTCCTGCACCGTTGTCCCCGACGAGTGCGACGACCTCGCCGGGGTGGACCTCCAGCTCGACGTCCGTGAGCGCCTGGACGGCGCCGAACCGCTTGGAGACTCCGCGCAACGCCAGCACGGGCGTAGCGGACACGTGAATCACTCCTTCTGCCCCGGGGCCGTGCCCGGGCCCACCGCCGCGGCGGTGGGCGGGCCGGCCGCCTGAGGGGTTACTTGATGCCCGCCTCGGTGCATGCCTTCTTGAAGTCGGCGGTGCAGATCTCCTTGGCCGTGAAGAATCCGGACTTGCCGACGTACTTCTTGATGTCGTCCTTGGTCAGCGGAAGCGGCGTGACGATCTTCGTCGGGACGCCCTTCTCGGACTGGCTGTCGGTCTTCGAGGAAGCGATCTTGTCCAGGGACTCGCCGCGGGCCAGCGCGACGGCGAACTCCGCGGCCGCCGACGTCTCGGGCACGTAGGGCTTGTAGACGCTCATGAACTGCGAGCCCGCGAGGATCCGCTGCACCGCGTTGAGCTCGGCGTCCTGGCCGGTGACCGGGGGCAGCTTGTCCTTGTCGAAGCCCGCGCGCTTCAGCGCGGTGATGATGCCGCCCGCCATGCCGTCGTTGGCGGAGTAGACGCCGACGATGTTCTTCTTGCCGAGCGAGGAGATGGCGCCCTTCATGTTCTCGTTGGCGTTCTCCGGCTTCCACTCCTTGGTGTCGTACTCCTTGCCGATCTTCACCTTGCCGTCGAGGACGGAGTGGGCGCCGTCCTTGTACATCTTGGCGTTCGGGTCGGTGACGGAGCCGTTCATCATGACGATCTTGCCCTTGTCGGCCTTGTCGCCCAGCTCGTCGAGCAGCGACTGGGCCTGGATTCTGCCGACCCGGGGGTTGTCGACCGAGGTGTAGGCCTTGATCGGGCCCTCGGCCAGCCGGTCGTAGGCGACGACGGGGATGTTGCTGTCGTCGGCCTTCTTCACCGAGCTGGAGATCGACTTGGCGTCCACCGCGTCGACGATCAGCGCGTCGACCTTCTTGGTGATCATCGTCTCGACCTGCTGCTGCTGCAGGTTGGCGTCCTGCTTGGCGTTGGCGTAGAGGACCTTGGTGTCCTTGCCCGCCAGTTCCTTGATCTTCTTGACCATCAGCGGCTTGTCGAACCGCTCGTAGCGGGCCGTCTGGTTCTCGGGCAGCAGCAGCCCGATGGTCAGCGGACCCTTCTTGGACTTGTCGCTGTCCTTGCCGTCCGCCTGGTCCGCACTGCCGCAGGCGGCCGTGCTGAGGGCGAGCGAGAGCGTGATGGTGCCGAGGGCGATGCCGCGCAGCGCTGCGTGCATTTCAGAGACCTCCCTGACGGGGCCGCGGCGGTGCGGCCGGGGTGTCCGGAAGTCAACTCGCAGGGGACCCAGCGGTCAATAAGCTAATACTTAACGAGACGACAACGATGCCATCCGTTGAAGAGAGAAACCCAGAACCCCGCTGTGCGGGGCGCGGGGCGCCCCTCAGGCAGCCGCTGACGCGGCGTCCACCAAGGTGGCGTCGCCCATCTCGTCGAGGACCAGCGCGAGGGCGCCCAACACCTCGGCGCGGCTGTCGAGTTCACCGGGCAGGACCTTCAGCCGACGGGCCGCACTGGGGATGGCGTAGCGCGCGACCGAGTCGCGCACCGGGCCCAGCACCAGGTCCCCCGCCTCCGCGAGATCGCCGCCGAGCACGACCCGCGAGGGGTTGAGAAGGTTGCAGAGGCTGGCGACACCGCTGCCGATGTAGCGGCCGATGTCCGCGACGACCCGGCGGCAGCCCGGGTCGCCGTCCGCCGCCAGCCGCACCACCCGGGCCATGGTCAGATCCGTGCCGTGGCTGGAGTGCAGCAGCGGCAGCACATAGCGGGCCGCGGTGAAGGTCTCCAGGCAGCCGCGGTTGCCGCAGCGGCAGACCGGGCCGGACTCGTCCAGCGTGATGTGCCCGATCTCGCCCGCGGTGCCGCCGGGGCCGCGGTAGATCTGGCCGTTGATCACCAGGCCGGCGCCGACGCCGCTGGCGACCTTGATGTAGGCCAGGTCGCGGGCGCCGTGGCCGGCGCCCCAGACCTGTTCGCCGAGCGCGCCGAGGTTGGCGTCGTTGTCGACGTAGACGGGCACCCCGGTCCGCGCGGCGAGCTCGTCGCGCGGGTTGGTCCCCGCCCAGCCGGGGAGGATGGCGGTGGAGCCGAGCACACCGGTCTCGATGTCGATGGGGCCCGGGACGCCCAGCCCGATGCCGATGACCTTGCCCGGGCTGATGCCGCTCTCCCCCACCAGCCGCCGCACCAGACGCTCGGCGCGGTCGAAGCCCTGCTCGGCGGAGGCGTCCACGTCGATGGGCTCGGCGTCCTCGGCCAGCACGGCGTGCGCCAGGTTGCCGACGGCGACCCGCAGGTGGGAGTGGCCGAAGTCGACCCCGACGACGATCCCGGCGTCGGCGCTCAGCGAGACGGCACGGGCCCGGCGACCGCCCGACGAGGTGGGGGTGACCTCCACGGTCCCGGCGTCCTTGAGCTCACGGACGATGTTGGAGACGGTCGCCGCCGACAGTCCCGTGCCGCGGGCGATCTCCGCCTGGGTGAGCGAACCGGCCATCCGGACCGCCCGTACGACACGCTCGAGATTGGCCCGGTGCAGCGAGGACTGCGACCCCGGAGTCTCCACCACTGTTCACTCCCCGCTTGTCTCCAACATCTGAACCCTTAGCAGAGCCCCGGCGGTTCTTCCCGTCAAGCCCTGCGGGCCGGGCGGAAGGCGGCTGGTGCTCATTTGTGGCTCATCATACGGAGCTGAGCGGGGAGAAAGCGCCGGGTCCCCGGCGGCGGCAGGAGACCCGGGAACAGCCACGGGCGTGCAGAAGTCTATGCCCGCTTTCCGCCCGTGTACGGCGCTCGGCGCAGTCCGCGATGCGGAGGCACCCGCTGCCGGGCCCCGGCCGGTGATCGGATGCTGTTGGTAAATCCGGGGCCTGTACGTGACGTCGGCCTTCAAGACCCGGTTGTGGTCTTGAAGGCCGACGTTGTCGTATGGGGTGGGTGCGGATGTCGATGCAGCCGAAGGGGTCTGGGGAGATCCCGGCGGAGACGGTGCGGGTGGCGCGGGCCGCGTTTCCGAAGGGGAGCCTGGCGATCCGGCTGCGGGACGGACTGGGGCCGTTGTTCACGGATGAGGAGTTCGCGGATCTCTTCCCCGCCCGGGGGCGTCATGCCTGGTCACCGGCCGGACTGGCGCTGGTGTCAGTGTTGCAGTTCGTGGAGGGGCTGACCGACCGGCAGGCCGCGGAGGCGGTGCGGGCGCGGATCGATGTCAAGTACGCGCTCGGCCTGGAACTGGATGATCCGGGCTTCAACTTCTCGGTTCTGTCGGAGTTCAGGGACCGGCTCGCCCAGGCGGACGGCGGACGCCGGGTGCTGGACGGCATCCTGACAGCAGCCCGCGAGAAGGGGCTGGTCAAGAAGGCGGGCCGGGCCCGCACGGACTCCACGCACGTGTTGTCGGCGGCGCGTGACCTGTGCTGGCTGGAGATGGTGGCGGAGACGCTGCGGTCGGCGCTGAACGCGCTGGCGCAGACGGCCCCGGACTGGCTGGCCGGTGTCGCCGAGCCCGACTGGTTCAGGCACTACGCGACGAGGGCCGAGGACAGCCGGTTCCCCACCAGCCGGGCGAAGCGGGACGAGGTCGGGCTACGGATCGGCCTGGACGGAACACGCCTGCTGGCAGCCGTCTTCGCGCCCGGCGCCCCCGACGGTCTCCGCGCCCTCGCCGAGGTGGAGACGCTGCGGCAGATGTGGGTCCAGCACTTCCACCAGGTGGAAGGTGAGGTGAGGCGGCGGGACCCAAAAGACCGCCCGCCGGGCGCGTTGCGCCCGGTCACCCCCTATGACACCGACGCGCGCACCAGCATCAAACGCGATACGGCGTGGGACGGCTACAAGGTCCACCTCACCGAGACCTGCGAACCGGACACCCCGAACCTGATCACGAACGTCGCCACGACGGTGGCCACCGTCTCCGACCGGTCGATGGCCGAGACGATCCACACCCAGCTCACCGCACGGGACTGCACGCCCGGCGAGCACTGGGTAGATGCCGGCTATCCCACCGGTGCCACCCTGATCAGCGCCCGGGACGAGCACGGCATCGCCCTGCACGGGCCGCTCCAGGCCGATAACAGCGCCCAGTCCAGCACGGACAGTGGCTTCGGCCAGGACGCCTTCATCATCGACTGGGGCAGCAAGCAGGCCACCTGCCCCGGCGGCAAGACCAGCATCAACTGGAGCGAACGGCTCTCCCAGACAGGACAGCCCGTGCTGCGGGTCCGGTTCTCCGTGCTTGACTGCCGTCCCTGTCCGGTGCGGCGGGAGTGCATCAACTCGCCCTCCGGCAAGAGCCGTGAGCTGCGACTACGCCATCACGACGAACACCACGCGCTTCAGACGGCCAGAGCCGAGCAGAAGAGCGACGAATGGAAGGAACGCTACAAGGTCCGGGCGGGGGTCGAGGGCACCATCGCCCAGGGCGTTCAGCGCTGCGGCCTGCGCAGATCCCGCTACCGCGGTCTGACGAAGACCAGCCTCCAGCACCAGCTCACCGGCGCCGCGATCAACCTCGCCCGCGTCGACGCCCACCTCACCGGCACCCCACGAGCACGCACCCGCACCAGTCATTTCGCACGACTTCGCCCCGCCGACCAGACGATCGACGGGGCGAAGAAGGCGTAGGCCCCGGATTTACCAACAGCATCCGGTGATCGGCCGGGGCCCGGCGGGGGAAGGGTCACTTCACGGAACCGGCCGTCAGGCCGGAGACCACGTGCCGTTCGATGAAGGCGAACAGGACGATCACCGGGATGATCGCGACGACCGACGCGGCGAACAGGTAGTTCCACTGCACCGTATAGGCGCCGATGAAGTTGTTGATCCCGACGGTGAGCGGCTGTTTGTCCGGCTCGGTGGAGAGCGTCAGCCCCATCACGAACTCGTTCCAGGAGGTGATGAAGGTGAAGATCACCGCGGTCACCACGCCCGGCAGTGCCAGCGGCAGCGTCACCTTGATCATCGCGCCGAAGCGGCTGGTGCCGTCCACCATCGCCGCCTCCTCCAGCTCCGGCGGGATCGACCCGATGTAGGCGGTCAGAATCCACACCGCGAAGGCCAGGTTGAAAGCGGCATTGGTGAGGATCAGCGTCCAGATCGAGTTGAGCATCTCGAGCTGGTGGAACTCCCGGTAGAGCCCCACCAGCAGCGCCGTCGGCTGGAACATCTGGGTGACCAGCACCAGCAGCAGGAACCACTTGCGTCCCCGGAACCGCATCCGCGCCGTGTAGTACGCGGCCGGCAGCGATACCAGTAGCACCAGGATCGTGGCGCCGCCGGAGATCAGCAGCGTGACCTGGAGGTTGTCCCCGAGAGAGGACTCCTTCCAGACGTCGATGAAGTTCGACCAGTTCAGCGTGTCCGGCAGGTAGGTGCGGTCCCGCAGTTCGTCCGCCGGCCGCAGGGCCGTGACGATCATCTCCAGGTACGGCGCCAGGAACAGCGCCGCGAGCAGCCAGGCCACGGCGGTGATCACCAGGGTGCGGGGCCGGAAGGTGCGCTTCGGCGGCCGCGCGGCCGGCTTGCCCGGCCCGGCGGGGCCCCGCTCGGCGGACTCGGGGTCGCGGCCGGGGCCGGCTCCGGCGGTCTGGGTTGCGGTCGCCATCAGTCCTCCTCGTTCCACCGGCTGACCTTCAGGAAGATCAGCACGAGCACGACGACCATTGCGAAGTTGACCACCGACATCGCCGCGGACTCGGCGATGTCCGTCTCCTTCAGCTTGTACATGAACACCGTGGTCGTCGCGGTGTCGCTGCCCGGTCCGCCCTGTGTCATCGCCCAGATGATCGGGAACGAGTTGAAGACGTTGATCAGGTTGATGACCACGCCGACGAGGAAGGCCGGGCGCAGCAGCGGCAGCGTGATGCCCTTGTAGGTCTGCCAGGAACCGGCGCCGTCGATCCGCGCGGCCTCGTAGACGTCGGCCGGGATCGTCTGGAGCCCGGCCAGCAGGGTGTAGGTGGTGAAGGGCAGCGAGACGAAGACCGCCACGAACATCATCCAGGGCCAGGCGGTACCGGCCGACCCCAGCCAGTCCCTGGACGAGTCGATGATGCCCAGGTCGATCATGACGGTATTCAGGACACCGGCCGTCCGGTTGAGCATCCACTTGAAGCCGATCGCCGTCATCAGCACCGAGGCGGCCCAGGGTGCGATGAGGGCCCAGCGGGTGACGCGGCGTCCCGGGAAGTTCTGGTTGAACAGCTGCGCCAGGCACAGCGAGAGCAGCATCGTCACGCCGACGACCACGACGGTCCAGAGCACGGTCCACAGCAGGACGTGCCCGAAGTCGGTCTCGTCGAAGAGCTTCTTGTACTTGTCGGTGCCGGCCGAGCCCCGCACGATCCCCGCGATGCTGATGTTCAGGAACGAGGTCCTGATCAGCTCGATGACGGGCCAGACGACGACAGCGAGAATGAGCAGGACGACAGGGGCGATCCAGGGGAGCGGGCCCAGCCGGGCCAGCCCGCCGCTCGTGCGGCGGACCGGCCGGCCGGACTGCCCTCCCCGTCCCCGGCTCCTGCGGGCCGGGGACGGCGGGGCCTTCATTGACACGGGGTCTCCTTGCGGTACGGAGGTGCTGGGTGGTGCGGGCCGCGGCCTACTTGTCGGCCGCCGCCTCCTCCGCCTTCTTCTGCAGGTCGCCCAGGACCTTCTTCGGGTCCTCCTTGGCCGCCTTGCCGCCGCTCTTCTTGATCTCGGCGGAGACGACGTCCCAGGACGGGTCGCCCAGCGGGTAGAACTTCGCGTTCTGCAGCTCGTCGAAGAAGGGCTTCAGGTCCTCGTGCTTGCCGTTGGACTGCATCGTCTCCAGCGCGTCCTGGGTGACGGGCGGGAAGTTGTACATCTCGTCGAACTTCAGCATCTTCTTCGAGTAGACGAAGTCGAGGAACTTCTTGATCTGCTTCTGCTTGCCGCCGTCCTTGAAGGCCATCATCCAGTCGGCGACGCCGAGCGTGGACTTCAGCGGCCCGTCCTTGCCGGGGATGGTGGTGACGCCGTAGTCGACCTTGCCCTGCTTGGCCATCTGGACGAGGCTCGGGTGGCCGTTGAGCATGCCCGCCTTGCCGGCCGCGAAGTCCGCGAAGGCGGTCTTGCGGTCGGTTGTGCCCGGGTTGGAGTAGGTCAGACCCGGCTTGACCAGGTTGTCCTGCAGCCAGTTGAAAGTCTCGACGTTCTTGGCACTGTCGATGGTGTACTTGCCGCTGCCGTCGGTGTAGCCACCGCCGTTGCCCAGCTCCCACATCATCATCTCGCCCTGGGCCTCCTCGGGGCCCAGGGGCAGCGCGTAGGGGGTGTCGGCGGCCTTGGACTTCTTTATCTTCTCCGCGGCGTCGGCCAGCTCGTCCCAGGTCTTCGGCGGGTTCTTGATGCCCGCCTTCTTGAAGACGTCCTTGTTGTAGAAGAGCACTCGGGAGGAGGAGACCCACGGGATGCCGTACTGGGTGCCGTCCACCTCGCCGGCCTTGGCGAAGGAGGGGATGAGGTTCTTCTGCGTCGCGGGCGAGAGGACCTCGTCGGCCTTGTAGAGCAGGTCGTCGGCGACCTTGTCGGCGTAGCCGCCGGTCTGCAGCAGATCCGGCACGTTGCCGCTCTGAATCATCGTCTTGACCTGCTTGTCGATGTCGTTCCAGTTGATGACCTGGACGTCGACCTTGATGTCCTTGTGCTGCTTCTCGAAGTCCTCGGCCACCTTGTCCCAGTAGATCTTGGAGGCGTTGGACTTCTTGTCGCCGTAGTCGGCGGCCACCAGTTTGATGGTGTTCTTGTCCCCGGAGCCCCCGCTGTCACCGCCGCAGGCGGTCACGCTCAGTGCCATGGCGAGCACTGCGGCACCGGCCGCCGCTGCTCTCTTGTTCATGTTGCTCAACCCTTCGACATCGGTGTCGACTTGCTCGCAGGTGATGCGTCACACTCCGGGCGCGACCCGGACCTCCCGGGCAGCGTCGGTCGAGGAGGCCCCGACCGCTCGGTGAGGTGTTCCCCCGTGCCGCTACGGCGCAGAGACTACTCACGGCATATTCCGCCGCACAGGTCTAGGCCACTTTCGTGGCCAACCTGAAATCACCGCGCCCCACGGAGGATTAGACCTGCCTACTTCAGGGCACCGGCCGTCAGACCCGCCTGCACCTGCCGCTGGAAGACGGCGTAGACCACCAGCACCGGCACCATGGCGATGGTCAGCCCGGCGAACAGGGCTCCCCAGTCTCCCGCGTACCCCTGCGACACCGTCAACGCCGCGAGCCCCTGAGGCAGCACGTAGTTGTTCTCGTCCTCGTTGTTGAGCAGCAGCGGCAGCAGGTACTGGTTCCACTGGCCGAGGAAGTTGAAGATCCCGATGCTCACCAGGCCCGGCTTGGCCATCGGCATCATCACCTGGAAGAACGTCCGGGTGTGCGAGGCCCCGTCGATCATCGCCGCCTCCTGGACCCCGCTGGGCAGCGTCCGGAAGAACGAGGTGAGGAAGAAGGTGGTGAAGGGCAGCGAATAGGCGATGTAGGCGATGATCAGGCCCGGTCGGGTGTCCAGCAGGGACATGTTGTCCATGATCGTGAAGAGCGGGATCAGCGCCAGGATCACCGGGAACATCATGCCGCCCGCGAACAGCAGGAAGACGAACCGGTTGCCGGGGAAGGTGAACCGGGCGATGACGTAGGCCGCCATCGAGCCCAGCAGCATGGTGCCGGTCAGCGAGCCCGCCAGGATGATCACCGAGTTGAACGCGTACCGGCCGATCTTCGCCTCGGTCCAGGCGTGCGCGAAGTTCTGCCAGTGGAGCGAGGTCGGCAGGCCCATCGGGTCGTTGAGGAAGTCCGCGGTGGGGCGGAAGGCCGTCAGCGCCACCCAGATCAGCGGACCGGCCGCCATCACCACCCAGGCGATCAGGAAGGCGTGCGAGAAGACGTTCAGCACGCCGCTCTCGCCGCGCCCCGGGCCGGAGCGCGCCGCGTCCCCGGCGGCCTGCGGGGAGGGCGCGACGGGTTCCTCCGCCCGGTCGGTGACGGCGTCGGTGGACATCGGTTCGGCACTCATCGCTTCGCTTCCCCGCTTCTCAGTACTCGATCTGGTCACGGCGCCCGACCCGCATCACGATCAGCGTGAAGACCATGCTGAGGACGAGGAGCACCACGCCGATGGCCGTGGCATAGCCGAACTGCCCCTCCCGGAACCGCTCGTAGAGGTAGACCGGGGTCACCTTCAGCGCATGCGGCGGCACCATGATCAGCACGACCGCGAAGGCGTCCAGGGCCTGGATGCCCATGTAGATCCAGCCGGTGCGCACGGTGTCCCAGATCAGCGGCAGGGTGACCCGGAAGAAGGTGGCGGCGCGCCCGGCGCCGTCCAGCAGGGCGGCCTCGTAGATGTCCTTGGGGATGGCGCCCATGGCGGCCGAGAAGAGCACCACGTAGAAGCCGACGAAGCTCCAGGCGATCACCGCCATGGTCGAGAAGAGGGCGAGCTTGTAGTCACCGCCGAGCCAGCGCTGTTCGAGTCCCTCCAGTCCGACGGAGCCGAGCAGGCCGTTGAGCAGGCCGCTGCGGGAGCTGTAGACCTGCTGCCACACCACGGCGATCAGTGCGATGGACAGCACCTGCGGGAAGAAGTAGACGATCTTGTAGAGCGAGGAGCCCGCCACGCCCGAGACCGCCCGCCCTCTGCGGTGCCGTCCACCCGCGGTGATCATGTAGGCGAAGAAGATGCCCAGCGCCAGGGTGACCAGTGGAACGACGACCAGCAGCAGCAGACTGGACTGCAAGGAGGCCCAGAACCGCTCGTCGTTCCACATCTTCACGTAGTTGTCGAAGCCGACGAAGTTCGCCGTGGCACCACCCGCCCAGTCCGTGAACGAGTAGTAGATCGCCTGGAGGAACGGGGAGATGACGAAGACCGCGTAGAAGGCCAGCGGCAGGGCCAGAAAGCCCACGATGAAGCGGTACTTGTCCAACGTGCGGTATCTGCGGTCGTTGCGCACCCGCTCGGGGGTGAACCGGGGCGGCAGGACGACGGCCAGCGCGAAGGCCGCTCCCCCGCCCGTCCGGGTCCGCCCGACGGGCC
This sequence comes from Streptomyces sp. WMMB303, assembly GCF_029351045.1. Classification (NCBI taxonomy): domain Bacteria; kingdom Bacillati; phylum Actinomycetota; class Actinomycetes; order Kitasatosporales; family Streptomycetaceae; genus Streptomyces; species Streptomyces sp. WMMB303. The sequence continues at coordinate 4,778,600 of NZ_JARKIN010000001.1, forward strand.
GCTCACCGCTCGTCTGCCCGCCCGTGGCCGGCCGTGTCTCAGTCTTCACGCCGCTCCGCTTCTCCCCGGGGCCGTGTCCGCCGCCCGGTCGCTCAGGACTTCTTGATCTTCGTGACGTCGGGGTCCTCGGCGGTGCGGTCGGCGGCCTTCTGCATCGCGCTCATGGCCTCCTTCACCGACGTCTCGCCATTCATGAACTTGCCCACGACGGCGTCGAAGTCCACCCGCCACAGGTCGGCGTACCACTCCTTGAAGAAGGCGATCACGATGTTGTCGTCCGCGGCCTTGACGGCCTGCTGCGCGCTCTCCACCCCCGGCGGCAGCTTCATCCCGTCGATGGCGCCCTTGACCACGGGCATCGAGGAGACCTCGCGGAAGAGGTTCACCGCGGCCTTCTTGCTGTACATCATCCGCATCCACTCCAGCCCGCCCCGCCGGTTCGAGGCCTTGGCCGGGATGATGTAGGGCTCGCCGGGCGGCGCGTAGAGGGTGCCGAAGGGCATGGCGTCGCCCTTGTCGAGCGAGGGCGTCGCGCCGACCCGCATCTCGAAGTCCTTGGGAGTGGTGTCCTTCGCCTCGTTCTCCACCCAGGAGCCGTCCGGGATGAAGACGGCCTTGCCCTTCGTCCAGGCGGTCTGCGCCTCGATGTGGGCGTTCTTGCCGTCGAATCCGGTCAGCACGTACTTCTTGGCGAGCAGTTCCTCATACGCTTCGAAGACCTGCTTGACCGCGTCGGTCTTCCAGGCGTTCGGCTCCAGATAGTCGAAGGCGTCGAGCTGCTCGCGCCCGCCCGCCTGGCCGAACATGGCGTACATGCTGAAGAACATGTAGCGCGGGTGGCCCGCCGGGTACGTCCAGCCGTGCAGCCCCTTCTTCTTGGCCTTCTTGCAGAGGGCCAGCATGTCGTCCCAGGTCTTGGGGTATTCGGTCTCCAGCGTGTCGCGGAGCATCGTGTCCGAATACCAGATGCCGTACACGGTCTGGGCGATGTTGAGCTGGTAGCAGGCTTCGCCGCCGAACTGGCCCATCTCCACGACGCCGGGCACCAGGGTGTCGCGCACCTTGACGTCCGGGTCGTCCCAGCTCGGCGCGTCGAGCAGTTCGGTGACGTCGCTGACCTGCTTGTTCTGGACCAGCTTCGAGATCGACATCATCTCGGCGCCGGAGTTGTTGACCACGTCCGGCGGGTCGCCCTTGATGATCCGCGGCTGGACCTGGGTGGCGATGCGTTCGGTCCGCTTCTGGTCGACCTCGGCCTTGGTGTACTGCTTTTCGTACATGTCGCTGACGAAGCGCGCGTACTTGTCGTCGTATCCGCCGTTGAAGACGTAGACCTGCAGTCCGGCGTCCTTCTTGACGCCGAGCGGATTCTTGTCCGTCTTCTCGCCCTTTTCCGCCTTGGTGTCCTCACTGCCACCGGTGGCGCAGGACGTCAGTGAACCGAGGGCCGGCACGGCGATCAGTCCGGCCGCGGTGGCCTTGACGATGTCGCGACGGTTGACGCTGTTGGTTCCCATGCTCAAGTCCTCGCCTTCTCCAGGACTCAGGCGGTGTACCGGTCTCCCGTCAACTCGTTACCGGCGAAGGGCCCGACACCGCGGGTCAGTTGAAGCTGGGTGGTGCGGATCTTGCGGATGGTGCGGCGCCCGAGGCGGCGTCCGCGCGCGGTACCGCTCAAGGTGCGGACAGGTATAGTCCACTCTTCGCCACGCGGGCAAGATCGAGAACATTCCCGTCCGCCATCTTTCCCGAGTTGAGACCTGTTTCGATTCCCTCCTTCCGCCGAATTACCCCGAGTTCCTCCGGAATCCCCGACTCCCCTTGACACCCAGGGGCAGACGTACGTTACTTGTCGCTGATATCCACAACCTGACAACGTTGTCGGCCTGTTCGCCTGTTGAGAGGTCCGTGTGCGCCGCAGCCCGCAACCCCCTACCCGGTCCGCCGCCGGGTCCGGACCCGCAACCCGGCTCCGCCGCGGACCCAGGGTCCGACCGCGGGCCTTATCCCGTCGCACGGCCACGCGGCGCCGGACACTCGCCGCACTCCTCGCGCTGCTCGTCACCTCCACCGCACAGGCCACCACCGCCGTCGCGGCACCGGACCCGGGCACCGGCCCGCGGGCCACCCGTTTCACCTCCTCCTTCGAGGCGGACACGCCACCGCCGGACTGGAACGACACCGTCGAGACCGGGCCGGACGGCAGGCCCCGCGCCGACGGAGTCACCGCCGACGGCCGCCCCGGACTGGCCACCCGCACCGGCGGCGGACCCGAGTCCTCGCCCACCGCCAAGACCGGCGCCGGCTTCACCGGGGCCCGCGCCCTGCGCTTCGCGGGCGACCACGCGGCACCGGGCCGCGGATACGCGTACAACAAGATCTTCGACGTCGACGTCACCGTCACCCGCGACACCGTGCTCTCCTACCGGCTCTTCCCCCAGATGACCGGAGAGGACCGCTCCTACGCCGCCACGCACGTCGCCGTCGACCTCGTCTTCACCGACGGCAGCCGCCTCGGCGACCTGCGCGCGGCCGACCAGCACGGCACCCGGCTGACCCCGGCCGCGCAGGGCGCCGCCAAGACCCTGCACGTCAACCAGTGGAACAACGTCGAGGCCCGGATCGGACAGGTCGCCGAAGGCCGGACCGTCGACCGCGTCCTGCTCGGCTACGACGCGCCCTCCGGACCGGCGAACGGCTCCCGCGCCTTCGCCGGCTGGCTCGACGACCTGCGGCTCGCCCCGCAGCGGCCGGCCGCCCCCAAGGCCCACCTCTCCGACCACGTCCGCACCACCCGGGGCACCCTCTCCAGCGGCTCCTTCTCGCGCGGCAACACCTTCCCCGCCACCGCGGTCCCCCACGGCTTCAACTTCTGGACGCCGGTGACCGACGCAGGCGCCAAGAGCTGGCTGTACGAGTACGCGCGGAAGAACAACGCCGACAACCTGCCCGCGCTGCAGGCCTTCAGCGCCAGCCACGAGCCCAGCCCCTGGATGGGCGACCGGCAGACGTTCCAGGTGATGCCCTCGACCGCGAAGGGCACCCCCAGCGCCTCCCGTACCGTCCGCGCACTCCCCTTCCGGCACTCGGAGGAGACGGCCAGGCCGCACTACTACGGCGTCACCTTCGTGAACGGGCTGCGCGCCGAGGTCACCCCGACCGACCACGCGGCGATGATGCGCTTCACCTTCCCGAAGCGGGACGCCGCCGCGCTCCTGTTCGACAACGTCGACGACCACGCGGGCCTCACCCTCGACACCCGCCGCGGCACCGTCAGCGGCTGGTCCGACGTGCGCAGCGGGCTGTCCACCGGCGCGACCCGGATGTTCGTGCACGCCGAGTTCGACGCGCCCGCCACCGGCGGCAGCAAGCTGAAGGACGGCGGGAGCAAGGATGCCGCGGGCTATCTGCGCTTCGCGCCGGGAGCGGACCGCACGGTCACCATGCGGATAGCCACCTCGCTGATCAGCGTCGCGCAGGCGAAGGCCAATCTGCGCGCCGAGGTCCCCGCCGACCACTCCTTCGCACAGGTGCGGAAGCGGGCCCAGTCGCGGTGGGACGATCTGCTGGGCGTCATCGAGGTCGAGGGCGCCACCCCCGACCAGCTCACCACGCTCTACTCCAACCTCTACCGGCTCTACCTCTACCCCAACGCGGGCCACGAGCGGGTCGGCGGCCGGACCCGCTACGCCAGCCCCTTCTCCCCCGCCACCGGTCCGGACACCCCCACCAGAACCGGTTCGAAGATCGTCGACGGTGAGGTGTACGTCAACAACGGCTTCTGGGACACCTACCGCACCACCTGGCCCGCCTACTCCCTCCTCACCCCGAAGCAGGCGGGGAAGATGGCCGACGGGTTCGTGCAGCAGTACAAGGACGGCGGCTGGATCTCCCGCTGGTCCTCCCCCGGCTACGCCGACCTGATGACCGGCACCTCCTCCGATGTCGCCTTCGCCGACGCCTACCTCAAGGGTGTCGACTTCGACGCGGAAGCCGCCTACGAGGCCGCCGTCAAGAACGCCACCGTCGCCCCGCCCGATCCCGGCGTCGGCCGCAAGGGCATGACCACCTCTCCCTTCCTCGGCTGGACGAGCACCGACACCAAGGAGGGGCTGTCCTGGGCTCTGGAGGGCTACCTGAACGACTTCGGGATCGCCCGGATGGGCAAGGCCCTCTACAGGAAGACCGGCAAGAAGCGCTACCGGGAGGAGTCGGCGTACTTCTCCCAGCGCGCCCGCGGCTACGTCCACCTCTTCGACAAGAAGACCGGCTTCTTCCAGGGCCGGAAACCCGACGGCTCCTGGCGGCTGTCGCCGCAGGAGTACGACCCGCGCGTGTGGGGCTACGACTACACCGAGACGAACGGCTGGAACTTCGCCTTCACCGCGCCCCAGGACACCCACGGCCTGGCCGCCCTGTACGGCGGCCGCGCGGGCCTCGCCGAGAAGCTGGACCGCTACTTCGCCACCCCGGAGACGGCCGAGCAGAAGTACGCGGGCAGCTACGGCGGGGTGATCCACGAGATGACCGAGGCCCGCGACGTGCGGATGGGCATGTACGGGCACAGCAACCAGCCCTCGCACCACATCCCGTACCTGTACGACGCGGCCGGGCAGCCGTGGAAGACCCAGGCCAAGGTCCGCGAGGTGCTCTCCCGGCTCTACGTCGGCAGCGAGATCGGCCAGGGCTATCCCGGCGACGAGGACAACGGCGAGATGTCGGCCTGGTACGTCTTCAGCGCACTGGGCTTCTACCCGCTGGTCATGGGCTCCCCCGAGTACGCGGTCGGCTCACCGCTGTTCACCAAGGCCACCGTCCACCTGGAGAACGGCCGGGACCTGGTGGTCGAGGCGCCGAAGAACAGCGCCGAGAACGTCTACGTCCAGGGGCTGAAGGTCGACGGCAAACGCTGGAACTCCACCGCGCTGCCGCACAGGCTGCTGGCCGACGGCGGCACCCTGGAGTTCGCCATGGGCCCGAAGCCGTCGAAGTGGGGCTCGGGCCGCGACGCGGGACCGACCTCGCTCACCCGCGGCGACCGGGCGCCGACACCGGACGGGGACGTGAGCGAGCCGGGTGACTCCCCGCTGCTGGACGACACCTCCGCGACGGCCGCGGACGCCGCGTCCGGCCCCGTACCGGTCGCGGACGGTGCCCGCGTCACGGCGTACACCCTCACCTCCGACGACCACACCGAGGCACCCGGCGGCTGGCGGCTGCAGGGTTCCCGGGACGGCAAACGCTGGCGCACCCTGGACCGGCGCGCGGACGAGAGGTTCCGCTGGGACAAGCAGACCCGCGTCTTCACCCTCCCCCGCAGCGTTCACTACACCCGCTACCGCCTGCTCCCGGCCACCAAGGACAGCCGCCTCGGCGAACTCGAACTCCTGGGCAGCCGCTGACCGGTGCGCCGGGCGCGGGACGGGCGGTCCAGGGGTGCACCCCCCGGCGGACGGGAATCGCACGTACGGCCGGAAGAGCCCGGTGGTCAGCGCATGAGAGCTCGCAGCAGTCGTACGTAGCGACTCCAGCGAGCGGCGCTGGTCACCTCGCCCGAACAGGCCAGTTCGGCACGGTCCAGGCTGTCCTCCAGGCAGGCGTCGTGGAGCGGGCGGAAGAGGAGCGGCCAGGTGAGGCGCACCGGGCCGCGGGCGGTCATGGCGAGGGTGTGGCGCAGCAGCGTGTGCTCCTCGTCGACCGCCAGGGCCGCGTACTCGTGGAATCCGTGGAAGCCGCGCGGTCCGCTGAAGGTGAAGCGCACCCATAGCGAGGGGACATGCACGGCGACGGTGTAGCGGACCGGGCCGTGGCCGCCGGCCGCCCCGGTTGCCAGGGGGCGGTCGAGGACCATCGCCGGCCAGCCGGCCTGCGGCCACAGCTGGTCGTCGCTGCTCGCCAGAGTGTCTATCAGTGCTCCCGCCTCGCTTCGCTTCGCGGCCAGCAGGCGCTCGTGCACGTTGTAGACGGCCATGCGTCCTCCCCGGGCTCTAATTAGAGGCGTGTCTCTAATATTGTCGAGAGTACCCTCCCGTTCATGGCACGACCATCCCGCTTCGATGTGCAGCAGCTGCTCGACGCCGCCGTGAAACTGGCCGCCGCGGGAGGCCCGGCCGCGGTGTCGATGTCCGCGGTGGCCATGGAGGTGGGCGCCCCGAGCGGTTCGGTGTACCACCGGTTCGCCGGACGTGCCACGCTGCTCGCCGAGGTGTGGCTACGGACGGTGGAGAACTTCCAGGAGGGCTACTTCGCGGCCATCGAAGCAGGTGTCGACGCGCGGCAGGCGGGGTGTGCGGCCGCACGCCATGTCGTCGCCTGGAGCCGGGCCCACCCGCAGGAGGCCGCTCTGCTCCTCTACGGCGCCGAGGAGTTCGGACGCGCGGACTGGCCCGAGGAGCACCGCCGGCGGGCGGACCGCGGCAACCGGCGCGTGCGCGACGCCCTCGCCTCCCTCGCCGCCGCCCTGGGCGCCGACTGCCGGCAGGCCACCGAGCGGGTCGCGCTCGCCGTGATCGATCTCCCGCTCTCGCTGGTCCGTCGCCACTTGAGGGCCGGCGCCTCTCTCCCCGCCTACGCGGAGGACCTCGCCGAGGAGTGCACCGCCGCGTTGCTCGGCTCGCCCACGGCATCGGCGTCCGTGCCGACGGCGCCGGCCACCGGCTGAAGAGACGTCTCTCCTGCCGGGAGGGAAAGCAGCGAACACAGCACGGCGGGCCGCACCCTCCAGGGGTGCGGCCCGCCGTTCAAGCGGTCGGTCCGGTCAGTCGCGGATGAGCGACCGCAGGACGTACTGCAGGATGCCGCCGTTGCGGTAGTAGTCGGCCTCGCCGGGGGTGTCGATGCGGACGGTGGCGTCGAACTCGACGCCGGTGTCCGTGGTCACCTTCACCGTGGCGGGGACGTCACCGTCGTTGAGGGCGGTGATACCGGTGATGGAGAAGGTTTCCTCACCGGTCAGCCCCAGGTCGAGCGCCGAACCGCCGGTGGGGAACTGCAGCGGCAGGACGCCCATGCCGATCAGGTTCGAGCGGTGGATGCGCTCGTAGGACTCGGCGATGACGGCGCGCACGCCGAGCAGCGCGGTGCCCTTGGCCGCCCAGTCGCGGGAGGAGCCGGAGCCGTACTCCTTGCCCGCGAGGATGACCAGCGGGGTGCCCTGCGCCTGGTAGTTCTGCGAGGCGTCGTAGATGAAGGAGACCGGAGAGCCGTCCTGGGTGAAGTCCCGGGTGAAGCCGCCCTCGGTGCCGGGCGCGATCTGGTTGCGGAGCCGGATGTTGGCGAACGTGCCGCGGATCATGACTTCGTGGTTGCCGCGGCGGGAGCCGTAGCTGTTGAAGTCGCGGCGCTGGACGCCGTGCTCGGTGAGGTACTGGCCCGCGGGGGTGTCGGCCTTGATGGCACCGGCCGGGGAGATGTGGTCGGTGGTGACCGAGTCGCCCAGCTTGGCCAGCACCCGGGCGCCGGAGATGTCCGTGACCGGCGCGGGCTCCATCCCCATGCCCTCGAAGTACGGGGGCTTGCGGACGTAGGTGGACTCGGCGTCCCACTCGAAGGTGTTGCCGGTGGGCACCGGGAGGGCCTGCCACTGGGCGTCGCCGGCGAAGACGTCGGCGTAGTCCTTGGTGAACATCTCCTGGCCGATGGCGGAGGCGACGACCTCCTCGACCTCCTGCTCGGAGGGCCACAGGTCGGCCAGGTAGACGGGGTTGCCGTCCTGGTCGGTGCCCAGCGCGTCCTGGGTGATGTCCACCTTCATGGAGCCGGCCAGCGCGTAGGCGACCACCAGCGGCGGGGACGCCAGGTAGTTCATCTTGACGTCGGGGTTGATCCGGCCCTCGAAGTTGCGGTTGCCGGAGAGCACCGAGACGACGGCCAGGTCGTTGTCGTTGACCGCCTGGGAGACCTCCTCCGGCAGCGGGCCGGAGTTGCCGATGCAGGTGGTGCAGCCGTAGCCGACGAGGTTGAAGCCGAGCTTGTCCAGGTAGGGGGTGAGCCCTGCCCGGTCGTAGTAGTCCATGACGACCTGCGAGCCGGGGGCCAGGGTGGTCTTGACCCAGGGCTTGCGGGTGAGGCCCTTCTCCACCGCCTTCTTGGCCAGCAGCGCGGCGCCGACCATGACGTACGGGTTGGAGGTGTTGGTGCAGGAGGTGATGGCCGCGACGGCGACGGCGCCGTGGTCGATCTCGTAGGTCACCCCGTCGGGGCCGGTGACCTGGACCGGCTTGCTCGGCACGCCGTTGGAGACGGCCGGCGCGTCGGAGGCCGGGAAGGACTCCTTGCCGGCCTCGTCGGTGTCGGCCTCGGAGACGTAGTTGACGACGTCCTGGCCGAACTTGTGCGCGGCGTCGGCGAGCGCGATGCGGTCCTGCGGCCGCTTCGGGCCGGCGATCGAGGGGACCACCGTGGCCAGGTCCAGCTCCAGGTACTCGCTGTACTCCGGCTCCTGGGCCGGGTCGTGCCACAGGCCCTGCTCCTTGGCGTACGCCTCGACCAGGGCGAGCTGGTCGGCGCTGCGGCCGGTCAGCCTGAGGTAGTTGATGGTCTCCTCGTCGATCGGGAAGATCGCCGCGGTGGAGCCGAACTCGGGCGACATGTTGCCGATCGTGGCGCGGTTGGCCAGCGGCACGGAGGCCACGCCCTGGCCGTAGAACTCCACGAACTTGCCGACGACACCGTGCGCGCGCAGCATCTCGGTGATGGTGAGCACGAGGTCGGTGGCGGTGGTGCCGGTGGGCAGCTCACCGGTGAGCTTGAAGCCGACGACCCGCGGGATGAGCATCGAGACGGGCTGGCCCAGCATCGCGGCCTCCGCCTCGATGCCGCCGACGCCCCAGCCCAGCACGCCGAGGCCGTTGACCATGGTGGTGTGCGAGTCGGTGCCGACCAGCGTGTCGGGGTACGCCTTGCCGTCCCGGACCATGACGGTGCGGGCCAGGTGCTCGATGTTGACCTGGTGCACGATGCCGGTGCCGGGCGGGACGACCTTGAACTCGTCGAAGGCGCCCTGGCCCCAGCGCAGGAACTGGTAGCGCTCGCGGTTGCGGCCGTACTCCAGCTCGACGTTCTTCTTGAACGCGTCGGAGGTGCCGAAGGTGTCGGCGATGACGGAGTGGTCGATGACCAGCTCGGCCGGGGCGAGCGGGTTGATCCGGTCGGCGTCGCCGCCCAGCTCCTTGACGGCCTCGCGCATGGTCGCCAGGTCGACGACGCAGGGCACGCCCGTGAAGTCCTGCATGATCACCCGGGCCGGGGTGAACTGGATCTCCTGGCTGGGCTGCGCCTTGGGGTCCCAGCCGCCGAGCGCGCGGATGTGGTCGGCGGTGATGTTCGCGCCGTCTTCGGTACGGAGCAGGTTCTCCAGCAGGACCTTCAGGCTGTACGGCAGCCGGGCGGAACCCTCTACTTTGTCCAGCTTGAAGATTTCGTAGGACTCGTCGCCCACCTGCAGCGTGCTGCGGGCGTCGAAGCTGTTCGCCGACACGACAGTCTCCTTCAGTGCCTTGAGTGCATCGGCCGCCGGTGCGCTATGGTGAGCGGGAGATGAAGTTAGGTAAGCCTTACCGTCCTTACCGAACCGGTTCTCGCCCTGCGACAGCGACCGCGACGTATGCCGTCGCCAGTTATCTCGATGTCGAGATAACTCTAGTACACGACCGGCCGCCGGTCATGCCTGCCCCCGGGTGCCCGCCGCGAGCCGCGCCGACACCCGGCCCGCGGTGCCGATACGCGGCGCGCTCCCCCGCGCCGCGGGCTCCCGGGGCCGGCCGCGGGGTGCACGGTCTCCGGGGCACCCGACCGAGCGTGCGGGACGGACGGCCCGCGCGGGGGTTCCCGACTCCGCGCGGAGCAGGCGGTTTCGCCCACCCCGCGCAAACGGCCGTGCCACACCCGGCGCGAAACAGGCCGTTCGGGGCTGCCTACCCGGACGCGCGCCGCATCCCCTGGACCCGGGGCCGCCGCTGCCGCACAGTGTCCCCGTGTCCACCGCGAACCCACACGAACCCGCACCCCGGGACGCCGGGGAACCGCCCGAACCCGCACTGAAACGTGCCATCGGTCCCAAGCTGCTCATCCTGTTCGTGATCGGGGACATCCTGGGCACCGGCATCTACGCCACCACCGGCAAGGTCGCCGGAAAGGTCGGCGGAGCCCTGTGGCTGCCGTTCGCGATCGGATTCGTGGTGGCCCTGCTGACGGCCGCCTCGTACGTGGAACTGGTCGGCAAGTATCCGAAGGCCGCCGGAGCGGCGCTCTACACGCAACGCGCCTTCAAGGTGCCGTTCCTGACGTTCATCGTCGCCTTCATGGTGATGTGCTCAGGGCTCTCCTCCGCGAGCGCGGCGGCACTGGCCTTCAGCGGCGACTACCTGGACGAGCTCACCGGCGGGGCCGTACCACCCACACTCGTCGCCGTCCTGTTCGTGCTGGCCCTGGCCGCGCTGAACCTGCGCGGCGTCTCGGAGTCCGTCAAGGCCAACATCGTCTTCACCCTGGTGGAGCTCACCGGCCTCGTGATCATCCTCGGCATCGGGGCCGCCGCCGTCCTGTCCGGAACCGGCGAACCCTCCCGCCTCGGCGACCTGGAGACCGGAGGCACCGGCTACGCGCTGTTCTCCGGAGTGCTGGGCGCCACCGCGCTGGGCTTCTTCGCCTTCGTCGGATTCGAGGACTCGGTCAACATGGCCGAGGAGACGGTGGATCCGCAGCGCACCTTTCCCCGCGGCATCTTCATCGGCGTGGCGGTGACCGGAACCGTCTACGTGCTCGTCGCGCTGGTCTCCTCGCTGCTCGTCCCGACGGCGACCCTGGAGGAGTCCAGCGGACCGCTGCTGGAGGTGGTCAAGGCGGGCGGCGTGCACTTCCCGCAGCAGCTCTTCGCCGTGATCGCCCTCTTCGCCGTCTCCAACTCGGCCCTGATCAACATGATGATGGCCTCCCGGCTGTGCTACGGCATGGCCAACGAACGCATCCTGCCCCGCGCGATGGGCAAAGTCCTCCCCGGGCGCCGCACACCCGTCGTCGGCATCGTCTTCGTGACGTTGCTCGCCCTCGGGCTGGTGTCGACCGGCGAGATCGCCGGGCTGGGCGACACCACCTCCTTCCTGCTGCTGTGCGTCTTCGCCGTGGTGAACGTGGCGGTGCTCGTGCTGCGCCGCGACCGTGTCGAACACCGGCACTTCCGGGTACCGACCCCGCTGCCCGTGCTGGGCGCCCTGACCGCGCTGGTCCTGGCCAGCCCACTCGCCGACCGAGCCACGGGGGTCTACGTCAGGGCGGGCGTCCTGGTACTGCTCGGTATCGCGCTGTGGGCGGTGAACGTGCTGGTCCGCAAGGCGGGCGGCGAGAGCTGAGCGACCCCGCGGCACCCGGCACCGGGTGGCGGGGCGGCACCCGGCACCCGGCTGGGGGAACCGGCCGCGCCCGGTGCCGGTGCGGCCCCTACCGTTCGTACGAAGGGCCGCCGAGGGCCCGCCCCGACGTCACTGCACCAGGCGGAGCCCGCCCGCAACCCGGATGCGGCATTCAGGCGGTTGCCGGACGAATCGCCGCCGCCACACCACCCCCAGGTGCGTTCCTATCTCAGATCTGAGATACATTCGTCTCCATGACCGACGACTACCTCGCCCGTATCGGGCAGTTGATCCGCGACGCCCGTCAGCATCGTGGCTGGACCCAGTCGCAACTGGCGGAGGCGCTCGGCACCAGCCAGAGCGCCGTCAACCGGATCGAGCGCGGGAACCAGAACATCAGCCTTGAGATGATCGCCCGGATCTCCGAGGCTCTGGACAGCGAGATCGTGTCCCTGGGCTACTCCGGCCCGATGCACCTGCGCGTGGTCGGCGGGCGGCGGCTGTCCGGCAGCATCGACGTCAAGACGAGCAAGAACGCGTGCGTGGCGCTGCTCTGCGCCTCACTGCTCAACTCGGGTCGTACGGTACTGCGTCGGGTCGCGCGCATCGAGGAGGTCTACCGGATCCTGGAGGTGCTCTCCTCCATCGGCGTCCGCACCCGGTGGATCAACGGCGGCGCCGACCTGGAGATCGTGCCGCCCGCCGAACTGGACCTGGACTCCATCGACCACGAAGCCGCGCGCCGCACGCGGAGCATCATCATGTTCCTCGGCCCGCTGCTGCACCGCATGGACCGCTTCCGCCTCCCCTACGCGGGCGGCTGCGACCTGGGCACCCGCACCGTCGAGCCGCACATGAGCGCTCTGCGCCACTTCGGGCTGGCGGTGACCGCGACGGAGGGCATCTACCACGCCGAGGTGGAAGCGGGCGTCGCCCCCGCCCGGCCGATCGTACTGACCGAACGCGGGGACACCGTCACCGAGAACGCCCTGCTGGCCGCGGCCCGCCACGACGGCGTCACGGTCATCCGCAACGCCTCGTCCAACTACATGGTCCAGGACCTGTGCTTCTTCCTGGAGCAGTTGGGCGTCCGCGTCGAGGGCGTCGGCTCGACGACGCTGACGGTGCACGGCGTGCCCGTCATCGACACGGACGTGGACTACTCGCCCTCCGAGGACCCGGTCGAGGCGATGAGCCTGGTCGCCGCCGCCGTCGTCACCGAGTCGGAACTGACGGTGTGCCGGGTGCCGGCCGAGTTCATGGAGATCGAGCTGGCGGTGCTGGAGGAGATGGGCCTCGACTTCGACCGCAGTGCGGAGTACCCGGCCGACAACGGGCGGACCAGGCTGATCGATCTGACCGTGCGGCCCTCCAAACTCGAGGCGCCCATCGACAAGATCCACCCGATGCCGTTCCCCGGCCTCAACATCGACAATGTCCCCTTCTTCGCGGCCATCACCGCCTCCGCACAGGGCAAGACCCTCATCCACGACTGGGTCTACGACAACCGCGCCATCTACCTCACCGACCTCAACCGGCTCGGCGGCAGGCTCCAACTCCTGGACCCGCACCGGGTCCTGGTCGAGGGCCCGACCCGCTGGCGGGCCTCCGAGATGATGTGCCCCCCGGCGCTGCGCCCCGCGGTGGTGGTCCTGCTGGCGATGATGGCCGCGGAGGGCACCTCCGTCCTGCGCAACGTCTACGTCATCAACCGCGGCTACGAGGACCTGGCCGAACGCCTCAACGAGGTGGGCGCCCAGATCGAGACGTTCCGCGACATCTGACGGGCCATCGACTGCCGCAGCGCCCCGCCCGAACCGCGCCGATGCACGGTGCAGCGCCGGACGAGGGCGCGGCGGCAGCCGCAGGACGCTTCCGCACGGTGCGGATTCCCACTCCTGCGAGATCCCCACTCACAGCGGCCTGGATGCCAGGGGATCCCTGGAAATCCTGTGGCTGCGGGCCCGGCGAGGACGGCCGTGGCCGGAGATGTCCACGGTCTGCCCCACCGGACGGCGCCTCCAGTGGCGCGGCCCCTTCGGACTGTCACCGGAACTCGTGGGTCACCTGGATCTCGCCGACGATGTGCGCGTTGAAGTCCTCCAGTTCCGCTGCCGGAACCCACAGTTCGAGGATGGTCCGTCCTCCTGCCTGCTGCACGGGGTATCGGCTCAGGAACTCCGACTCGACCTCGAAGCGGGTGACGAAGCCGGCACCGCTGTGCCGCACGTTCCAGTCCCGCGCGATCTTGATGGCGTAGTTCTCGTCGAGGACCGGATAGAAGATCGGCTGCTCGGGCAACCGTGGTGGCCAGGCACGCCAGTTCAGCTTCCGGACCAGGTCCAGCTCCTCGGGTCCGGTGGGGCGCCACAGCGTCGTCGTCGCTCGCCGAGCGGTCATGTGCATCGCTCCGATCGCGGCGAGGTGTGGGGAAGCTGGTCCGGGGAGACTACGGCGGCAGGGTCGCTGCGGCCACGCGATTTTCCCCGCAGGGCATCGTTATGGCGAGTGCAGCGCGAGCCGGTTCAGCAGGAAGGGCGGGCCGGATCAGCAGGACCGGCCGCGCTGCGGGTCGTACCGGGCAAGATCCAGTCCGGGTGCCGGGGCAGGATCCCGGCCCAGGGCGAGGCGGGCGGCGAGGGCGCCGGCGTAGGGGCCGGTCGTCAGGCCGCCCGAGCCCAGTCCGGTGGCGACGACCAGTCCCGGGGTCCCGGGGACGGTGCCCAGCAGCGGCTCGCCGTCCGGGCTCACCGGGCGGAAGCCCACCCGGGTCTCCAGGTGTTCGGCGTCGGCGAGGCCCGGCGCCACTGCCAGGGCGTGCCGCAGGACTTCGGCGAGGCCCGCGGCCGTGGTGCGGTGCGCGAAGCCGGTGCCGTCCTCGCGGGTGGCCCCGGCGACGACCCGGGAGTCGTCGAAGGTGAGCAGGTAGTGGCCGGTGCCCGCGGGGAGGACGACGGGCCAGGGTCCGGTCTCGGCTCCCGGCAGGCGCAGGTGCACGAGCTGCCCGCGCTGCGGGACGACGTCGAGGCGTATCCCGGCGGGCTCCAGCAGCTCAGCGGACCAGGCGCCCGCCGCGGCGATCACCGCGTCGGCCTCGACCAGTTCACCGGCCACCCGCACGCCCCGAACACGTGCGCCGCGGAGTGCGAGGCGGGCGGTGCCGCTCATGCTGCGCAGCCCGCGCCGCTCGGCCGTCGAGACGAGTGCGGCGCGCATGCTGCGCCCGTCGAGCCGGGCGGCTCCGGTCAGGTGCAGCGCCGTGCCCCGGAAGCCGTCGCCCCGGTGAGCGAGCGCCGGGAAAAGTCGCCGCGCCTCGTGTGCGTCGACGGTGGTGGCCTCTCCCGCATTCGGGTCGGCAGCGGCGCGTGCGGCCACCCGCTCTTCGATCCCGGTGGCCGTCTCGCGGTCCGGCGGGAGCAGGACGAGGGCACCGACCCGGCGGTGGCCGACCTCGCGCACGCCGTCCTCGGCGAGTGCCGCGAGCAGGCCCGGGTAGTACTCGGCACCGGCCACGGCCAGGGGGTCCGCCACCCGGCCCGTCCAGGGGCAGATGATCCCCGCCCCGGCCGCGGTGGCACGGCCCGCGTGCCCGGCGTCGACCAGCACGGTCTCGGCTCCCGCGCGCACCAGTTCGTGGGCGGCGGCCGCTCCGACGATTCCGGCCCCGATGACGACAACCCGCACTCTTCCTCCCGCGATCCGTCCCTGCCCGTCGCGCTGTCGGGCGCCACGTCACCACTCGGGTGATCCCGCGTCAACGGTTCCTCGTGCCAGTGGCGTCGGCCGACTGTGGCACAGGCCGCGCAAGAGTGCGGCGGCGGCCAGTTGGAGCGCCGCGATCAGTAGGAGCAGGGACGGGGGCGGCAGCGGTGCGAGGGCACCGGCAAGCGCGGTCCCGGCAGCACCCGCGGTCAGCTTGAGCCCCGCGCCGAGTGTGAAGACCTGGGCGCGGGTTCCTTCAGGGGCGTGGACGGCGCGGAGGCGCAACGTGGCGGACAGCAGCGGGCCCTCGCCCAGTCCCGCGCACAGGAACAGCACGGCCGTCCACGCGAGGGACGGGGTGAGGGCGGCGCCTGCCAGCCCGGCGGCCGTCACCAGCAGTCCGAGGCGCGCCGAGCGGGCCGGGCGGGGCGCGCCGGGCCATCGTGCCGCCACGAGGGACCCGGCGAGCCCTCCGACGGCGAACGCCGTCATCAGCAGTCCGCCGCCGCCGGACGCACCCCGGGCCTGGGCGAGCAGCACGGCGGTGACGGGGAGCGCACCGGCGCCGAGGAAGGCTACGCAGGTCGCGAGGGTGAGGGTGGCGAGTTGCGGAATGCGCCACAGGACGCGGAAGCCGGTGCCGAGTTCGCGGGTCCGGAACCGGTGGGCCGGGAGGGGTGGCCGGTCGGCCGCGCGCAGCCGCAGCGTTGCGCACAGGAGGGCCGCGCAGCCCGCCGAGATCGCGAGCAGCACCGTGGCCAGGGCCGCTGAGGACAGGGCGGCCGTGGCGGCGACGGCAGCCGGTGCGGTGACGGCTGCGGCGTTGTAGGTGGCTGCGTCGTACGCGTAACTGCGGTCGCGGACGCGGCTGGTGCGGCCTCCGGTCGGGTCTTCGGCTCCGCCGGTGCGGTCGCCGTCGCCGGGACTGCCCGGGGTCGTACGGCCCCGGCTGCCGTCGCCGCCCTCGGTGCCTGCGCGCTGCCCGCGCGTCTCGGCGAGGAGGCTGGAGAGGCCGCCGGTGACGAGCGGGCCGGCGCTGCCTCCGGCGAGGGCGACGGCGAGGGTGAGCGGCAGTGGTGTCCGGCCTGTCGTCAGTGCCAGCAGGGCGAGCGCCGTGCCGAGGAGGGCGAGTGCGCACCCGTGCAGCAGGCGCGGAGCGCGGGTCCGTTCGGCCAGTGCGCCGACGAGCGGGGCGGCCAGCGCGTGCGGGGCCAGCCAGGCCGCGAGGACGAATCCGCCCAGCGCCGGGCGGCCCGTCCGCTCCGCGGCCAGCAGAGCAAGCGCGACGCCGACCCCTTCGTCGGCGAATCGCGCCAGGAAGGCCGTGGCCAGATACGTCCTCAGCAACGCTGCTGCTCCCCTCCCCCGGTGCGGGCGGCCTGTGGCACAGGGCCTCGCACGGCGCGTCCGGTGGTCCCGGAGGTCTGTCGGCGCCGTATGCCGAACCGATCGCCAAGTAACGGCTTCACCGTATAATGCGTTACATGAAGGAGCATGGCGAGTCGCGGGACGGATTCCGGCCCGGTGAGCGGCTGATCGACCTCGCGAACGCGGTACGGGAGGATCCCGCGCTCCCCCGCGACGCGATGGCGGCCCTCCTGCGGCGGCGGCACGGCGAGTCGGAGGAGGAGCTGCGCAGCCTGACGCACGCCGAAGCGGGCGCACTGCGCCGCGCGGTGGTGGAGCTGACGGAGCGGGTACTGGCCGAGACCGGTACCGACCGTGCGGCCGAGGCGCTCAACGCGCTGCTGGAGCGCTGCGCGGCCCGCCCCCGGCTGAGCAGGCACGACGGCCACGCCTGGCATCTGCACGTCGACCGGGGTGACGACGCGAACTGGGCGGACTGGTTCACGGCGGCGGCGGCGCTGGCGCTGGCCCGGCTGCTGAGCGAGCAGGGCGGCACCGCCTGGGGCGAGTGCGCGGCACCGGGCTGCCGGCGGCTCTACCTGGGCGGCGGGCCCGGTGCACCGCGCCGCTACTGTTCCCGCCCGTGCGCCACCCGCACCCGGGTCGCCGCGCACCGGCACCGACAGCGCGGCGGGCAGCAGGCCGGGCCGGAGAGCCGGGAGCAGACCGGGCCGGGCGGCTGACCCCGCCCCACGACCCGGCCGTCCCGCGACCTCGCGTCTCCAGGGTCAGGGCAGCACCCCCGGGTCAGGGCAGCACCGCGAAACCGTCCAGTTCGATCCGGGCCTCCTCGTCCCACAGCCGTACCGCGCCGATGACCGCCATCGCGGGATAGTCGCGTCCGGCCAACTCCCGCCAGATCCGCCCCAGTTCGGCTGCGTGCGCGCGGTACTCGGGAACGTCCGTGGTGTAGACGGTGACGCGGGCCAGGTCCGCCGGGGTGCCGCCGCACGCGGCCAGGGCCGCCAGCAGGTTGCCCAGCGCGGTGCGGAACTGGTCGGGGAGGGTGTGCGCGGCGACGTGGCCCGCGCTGTCCAGTGCCGTCTGGCCCGCCAGGAACACCAGCCGCGAACCGGTGGCCGTCACGGCGTGCGAGAAGCCGCTCGGCGGGGCGAGTTCCGCGGGGTTGACCCGGTGCAGTGCGCTGCCGTCGGCGGATTCGGGGTTCACAGCCGGTCCTCCCCCGCCTCGTCCGCGGCCCGGCCGGCGGCCGCCCCCGGCGGATCGTCCCGGGCGGCCATCCCCCCACCGGAAGCAGACCCCTCCCCCGCACCGGCCCCGTCCGTGGTCACGTCCGGGTCCGCGGAGCGCTCCCGGTACAATTCCTTGGCGATCAGGGAGCGCTGGACCTCGCTGGCGCCCTCGTAGATGCGCGGCGCCCGTACCTCGCGGTAGAGGTGTTCGAGCAGGTGGCCCCGCTGGAGGGCGGCGGCTCCGTGGATCTGGACGGCCGCGTCCACCACGTCCTGCGCGGTCTCGGTCGCCAGCAGCTTGGCCATGGCGGAGCGGCGCGCCAGGTCCGCGCCTTCGCCGTCGCCGGCGTCGTAGGCGCAGGCGGCGGCGTACACCAGCAGCCGCGCCGCCTCGGTCCGGGTCGCCATCTCCGCCAGCCGGTGCGAGACGGACTGGAGGTCGCGCAGGGTGCCGCCGAACGCGGTGCGGCCGTCGGCGTGTTCGAGTGAGGCGTCCAGCGCGGCCTGGGCCATGCCGATGGCAAAGGCGCCGACGCTGGGCCGGAACAGGTTGAGGGTGCGCATGGCGACGCGGAATCCGCCGCCCGGCGCGCCCAGGAGGTCGGCCCGGGTGACGGGGACGGCGTCGAAGGTGAGGGTGCCCAGGGCGTGCGGGGCGAGCATGTCCAGGGGTTCGCCGTGCAGTCCGGGCCGGTCGGCGGGGACGAGGAACGCGGTCACGCCGCGGGCTCCGGGGGCCTCGCCGGTGCGGGCGAAGACCGTGTAGAAGTCGGCCCAGGGTGCGTTGGAGATCCAGGTCTTGGTGCCGGTCAGCCGCCAGCCCTCCGGGCTGCCGGCCGGGTCGTCGGCGCGGTTGCCGCCGTCCGGTTCCGCGTGCAGTGCCAGTGCTGCCGCGTCGCTGCCCGCGCCGGGCTCGCTCAGCGCGAAGGCCGCCACGGCCCGCCCTTCGGCGACGGCCGGCAGCCAGCGGGCTCGCTGTCCGGCGGTTCCGGCGTCGGCGACGGGTCCCGCGCCCAGCCCCTGGAGGGCGAGGGCGGTCTCGGCCTGCGGGCAGGAGTAGGCCAGCGACTCGCGCAGCAGGCACAGGTCGAGCGCGCTGACGCGGCGCCACGGAGGTGCGGCGGGAACGGCGCGGGCGAGCAGTCCCAGTGTGCCCAGTTCCTGAAGGAGCGGACGGTCGACGCGCCCCTTTTCGCAGCGGGCGGCGAGTGGGGCGAGCTGTTCTCCGAGCGTGCGCAGGCGGGCGCACCAGGCGCGCTGCTGCGGAGTGAGTGCGAAGGCGGTGGTCATGGCGGCTCCCCTCGGCCGTGGCCCGGTGCGGGGTTCCGCGCGGACCGGTTCCGGTACTGTCACCGACTCCCTGTCTATCGCGGACCATTGACTGCCGTCACCAACACGTTACGCTCGACGCCACGCGCCGGACCGGCGCCGCCGGCGGTCGCGGGCCGCCGGCCGAGTTCGGAGGACCGCCCGCGAGGGGGTAGCCCGGTGATGGATCCGACTCCGTCCGCGCACGTCGACACCTTCGCCCGGGACCATCTGCCGCCGCGCGACCAGTGGCCCGTCCTGCTGCTGGACGACCCGGCCCCGGCCTACCCCGCGCGGCTCAACTGCGGTGCCGAACTGCTGGACGGGACCATCGAGCGGCTGGGCGCCGACCGGCCCGCCTTCCACACCGGCGGACTGCCCCCCGCTCCCGGCGCGGACCCCGGCCTGGCACCGGCACCCCGGCGCACGTGGTCGTACGGCGAACTGCGGGCCACCGTCGACCGGCTCGCGCACGTCCTCACCCGGGACCTGGGCGTGGTGCCCGGCAACCGGGTGCTGCTGCGCGGCCCGACCAGTCCGGAGCTGGCCGCCTGCTGGCTGGCGGTGATGAAGGCGGGGGCCGTGGCGGTGACGGTCCTGGCCGCCCACCGGGCGGGCGAGTTGGCGACCGTCTGCCGGCTGGCGCGGGTCTCGCACGCGCTGTGCGACGTGCGGTCGGCGGACGAACTGGTCAAGGCAGAGGTGCGCGGGCTGCGCAGCGGCCTGTTCGGTGGCGGTGGCCCGGACGATGTGCTGCGGATGGCCGCCACCCGGCCGGACCGGTTCGAGGCGGTGCCCACAGCGGCCGACGACGTGGCGCTGATCGCCTTCACCTCCGGGACCACCGGCCGCCCGAAGGGCTGCGCGCACTTCCACCGGGACGTCCTGGCCGTCGCGGACACCTTCGCCGCGCGGGTGCTGCGCCCGCACGCCGACGACGTGTTCGCCGGAACGCCGCCGCTGGGCTTCACCTTCGGGCTGGGCGGACTGGTGATCTTCCCCCTGCGGGTGGGTGCCTCGTCGCTGCTGGACCAGTGGGGCGGTGCGGCCCGCACCCCGGAGGCGATCGCGGCGCACCGGGTCTCGGTGCTGTTCACGGCGCCGACGGCCTACCGGGCGATGCTGGCGCGGCTGGCGGCCGAGCGCCCCGGCGAGGCCGGTGCCTGTGACCTGTCGTCGCTGCGCCGCTGCGTCTCCGCGGGCGAGCATCTGCCCGCCGCCACCTGGGAGGCGTGGCGCGAGCGGACCGGGTTGCGGATCATCGACGGGATCGGGGCGACGGAACTGCTGCACATCTTCCTCTCCGCCGCCGACGACGCGATCCGGCCCGGCCGCACGGGAGTTCCGGTCCCGGGGTTCCAGGCGCGCATCGTGACGGCCGACGCGCAGGGGGCGTTGGTACCGGTGCCGGACGGCACCCCGGGGCTGCTGGCGGTCCGCGGGCCGGTCGGCTGCCGCTACCTGGCCGACGAGCGGCAGCGCGGCTACGTGCGCGAGGGGTGGAACATCACCGGGGACACCTACGTACGGGACGCGGAGGGCTACTTCCGGTTCGTGGCACGCGCCGACGACATGATCATTTCCGCCGGCAGCAACATCTCGGGCCCCGAGGTCGAGGAGGTGCTGCTGCGCCACCCGGAGGTGAGCGAGGTCGCCGTGGTCGGCTGCCCGGACGAGCAGCGCGGGCAACTGGCCGTCGCGCACGTCGTGCTCGCCGCGGGCGGCACACCGGATGACGGGACGGCGGAGCGGCTGGCGGCGCACGTCCGTGCGGAGCTGGCCGCTTACAAGTGCCCGCGCCGGTTCGTCTTCACCTCCGAGCTGCCCCGCACTCCCACCGGCAAGCTGCAGCGCTTCCGGCTGCGGAACGCCGGTCCGCCGGAGGGGCCCGGCACCGGCCGGGCCTAGAGTGACGGCGTGGTCCAGAACGTGTTTCCGCAGCTCGACGAGGCAGCGCACTCCCCGCGCGGCTCGCTCCGCAAGCCCTCGCCCGGCTCCCTCGTCCTCTCCTTCTACGGCGCCTACGGGCGCGAGCCGGAAGGCGGGGGCGCCGTACCGGTCGCAGCGCTGATCCGGCTGCTGGGCACCCTCGGCGTCGACGCGCCGTCGGTCCGCTCGGCGGTCTCCCGGCTGAAGCGGCGCGGACTGCTGGCCGCCGACAGACCCGGCAGCAGAGCGGCCGGATACCGCCCCTCGCCCGCTGCCGCGCAGCTCCTCGCCGACGGCGACCACCGCATCTACCACCGCCCCGAACCGGACGGCAGTTGGCTGCTGGCCGTCTTCTCCGTCCCGGAGAGCGAACGCGACCGACGGCACGTGCTGCGCTCCCGGCTGGCCCGCCTCGGCTTCGGCACCGCCGCACCGGGTGTGTGGATCGCGCCCGGGCACCTGGAGGCCGAGACCCGGCACTCGCTGGAGCGGCTGGAACTGGCGCCGTACGTGGACCTGTTCCGGGGCAGCCACACCGGTTTCGCGCCGACCGCCGAAGCGGTGGCCCGGTGGTGGGACCTGGAGGCCATGGCGGAGGGCCACCGCGCGTTCCTCGCCGTGCACGAGCCGGTGCTGCGCCGCTGGGAGCGCCGCAGCCGGGTGCCCGCTGAGGCCGCTTACCGGGACTATCTGCTCGCGTTGGACGCCTGGCGGCGGCTCCCGTACGCCGATCCGGGCCTGCCGTCGGCGCTGCTGCCCGCGCGGTGGCCGGGTGAGCGGTCGGCGAAGGTGTTCGCCGGGCTGCACGCGAAGCTGCGTGACGCGGGGTACGGGTATGTGCGCGAGGTGTACGCGGAGACGCCGGGCCGCTGAGGTGCCGGGGCGCGCCGGGGTGCCGCCGGGGACGGTGAGCAGCGGCCGGGGCCGCACCGGGATGCGCCCGGGGCTGCGGACCGCGGGCTCAGCGGCCTCCGTCGTCCCACGGGCCGCGGTCGTCTCCGGTCTCGCCGGTCCACCGGTCGTCGGGCGGCGGGTCGCCCTCGGCCGGCTCGTCCCACCAGCGGTCGTCGGGCTCCCGGCGGTTGCCCACGATGGCGGCGAGCGGCGGGAGGACCATGGCGACGGCGCACATGGCGACGGCGGCCGGCACCGACCACAGCCGTACGAAGGCCCAGGCGCTGATGAACAGCACCAGGCAGATGGCCATCAGCGTGAAGTACCGCCGCCGCCTCCGTGCGTACATACTTCCAGCGTACGGCGGCGCGTGGGGCCCGTCAGGCGGAGCGGACGGCGAAGCGCAGGGCGAGTTTCTCCAGCGCGTCGGCGGTGGCCTCCGGGTCGGTGAGCGGGCTCAGATGGTGCGCGGTGCGCCGCAGCACCCGGTGCCCGAGGGCCTCCACCCGCATCGCGGTCTCCTCGTAGCGGGGACTGAGTCGCAGATAGGCCGTCCGGGCGGGGTCCGGGTCCGGGACGGCGGCCGGGGCGGGCTCCTGGAAGTAGGCGAGCGGCAGCCGCGGGAGGCCGGCGCGGAACCGTTCGCGCAGCGCCGGATCGGGTACCGCGTCGATCAGGTCCTGCTCGGCGAAGCAGATGTCCCAGGGCGGCAGCACACCGTCCTCGGCCAGCTCGCGCAGCCGTGCGGCCTGCTCCGGCGGGAGGGCTGCCAGCCCGCTCCGCCCCGGGAGCGGCCACGGCGCGTCCACGTAGACCGTGCCGGCCACGGTGCGCGGCCGGCGGTGCCTGCCGGTGAGCAGTTCGCGGAGCGCGGGCAGCAGGGCACCTGCGGCGCTGTGCCCGGCCAGGACGACGGGGGCGCCGGTGCCGCTGCCCGGCGCGGCGAGCTGGCGGGCCACGGCGTCGAGCAGTTCGGGGTAGTAGGGTCCCGCGGCGTCGAAGGCCGCGGTCAGCGAGGGAACGCTCACCGTGCGGCCCCGTACCCGCAGCGCCCCGGCGACGGGTTGCCAGAAGAGGTCTCCGGCCAGCGGATCGTGCACCAGCACCAGTTCGGCCTGGTTCAGAGCGGGCACATTCCTCCCCTTTCCGGCTTCGGCGGGCGTGCGCGCCGGCTCGCCCGTCCGCGCCCCGGAGGCACCTTCCCCAGAGGCGGGGGATCGCGAACGGACCGCTCAGCCTAGACCCGTACGGGCCGGCGGGGCCTGGGGATTACTACATACCGCGCAGAATGTAGTGGCAGGGGCTACAGCGACAGGCGGGGCTTCGGCGCATCGGTGCGGCCGGTGGGGGGCCTGCGGCTGCCGGCCCGGTACGGCTCGGGCCACGGTGCGCCCGGCCCCTCGTACTCCTGCTCGGCCGCCGCGTGCAGCGTCCAGTGCGGGTCGTACAGATGCGGCCGGGCCAGCGCGCACAGGTCCGCGCGCCCGGCGAGGAGCAGGGAGTTGACGTCGTCCCAGGAGGAGACGGCACCGACGGCGATGACCGGGATGCCCAGCCGGTTGCGGATGCGGTCGGCGAACGGGGTCTGATAGGAGCGGCCCAGCGCGGGGCGCTCGTCGGCGACGACCTGTCCGGTGGAAACGTCGATGGCGTCCGCGCCGTGCTCGGCGAAGGCGGCCGCGATCCGGACCGCGTCCTCTCCCGTGGTCCCGCCCGGCGCCCAGTCGGTGGCGGATATCCGCACCGTCATGGGGCGTTCGGCGGGCCAGACCTCGCGCACCGCGTCGAAGACCTCCAGCGGGTAGCGCAGCCGCGCCGCCAGCGGGCCGCCGTAGCCGTCGGTGCGCCGGTTGGTCAGCGGGGAGAGGAAGCCGGAGAGCAGGTAGCCGTGTGCGCAGTGCAGCTCCAGCAGGTCGAAGCCCGCGCGGGCTCCGCGTCGTGCCGCGGCGGTGAACTCCTCCCGGATGGCGGCCATCCCGGCGGGGGTCAGCTCCTGCGGGGTCTGGTTGGCGCCGGGCCGGTAGGGCAGCGGGGAGGCGGCGACCAGCGGCCAGTTGCCCTCGGGCAGCGGTTCGTCGATGCCCTCCCACATGCGTCTGGTGGAGCCCTTGCGCCCGGAGTGGCCGAGTTGCAGACCGAGCGCGGCGGTCGGGGACTGGCCGTGCACGAAGGCGGCGATCCGCCGCCAGGCCGCCTCCTGTTCGTCGTTCCACAGCCCCGCGCAGCCCGGCGTGATGCGGCCCGATTCCGAGACGCACACCATTTCGGTCATGGTCAGCCCGGCTCCGCCCAGGGCCCGCGCGCCCAGGTGGACGAGGTGGAAGTCGCCGGGCACGCCGTGCTCGGACCTGTACATGTCCATCGGGGAGACGACGACGCGGTTGCGCAGTTCCAGTCCGCGCAGCCGGAAGGGGGTGAACATGGGCGGAGTACCCGGCGGGATCCCCGCCTCCCGTTCCGTCGCGGCGACGAAGGCGGGGTCGCGCAGCCGCAGGTTGGCGTGGGTGACACGGCGGCTGCGGGTCAGCAGGTTGAAGGCGAACCGGTGCGGGGGCTGCGCGACATGGTCGGCCAGCTCCTCGAACCAGGTCAGACTGGCGTGCGCGGCGCGCTGGGTGGAGCGCACGACCGGCTTGCGCTCGGCCTCGTAGGCGGCCAGCGCGGCGGGGAGGTCGGGCTCCTCGTGCAGACAGGCCGCGAGCGCCAGGGCGTCCTCGACGGCGAGTTTGGTGCCCGAGCCGATGGAGAAGTGCGCCGTGTGCGCGGCGTCGCCGAGCAGCACGATGTTCCCGTGCGACCAGTGCTCGTTGACGACGGTGCGGAAGGCGGTCCACCGCGAGCGGTTGCCGTGCAGCGTCCGCCCGCGCAGCGTCCCGGGGAACAGCGCGGCGCACCGGTCGGCCGCGGCGCGCTCGTCCAGCCGGTCCAGCCCCGCCGCCCGCCACACCTCCTCGCGGGCCTCGACCACGGCGGTCGAGCGGTCCGGCGCATAGGGGTAGGCGTGGAGCTGGAGGATGCCGTGCGGGGTCTCGGCGATCTCGAAGCGGAAGGCGTCCGGCGCGAAGTCGGCGGACAGCCAGATGTACCGGCAGCGGTGGGTGGTCAGCGCGGGCCGGAAGACGTCGGCGTGCGCGGCCCGGGTGGCACTGTGCACCCCGTCGGCGGCGACGACCAGGTCGTGGTCGCGGGCCAGTTGGGCGGCCGGGGGCGCCTGGGTGCGGAAGCGCAGCACCACGCCGAGCCCGCGGCACCGCTCGTGCAGCACCGACAGGAGCGTGCGGCGGCCGAGTGCCGCGAAGCCGTGCCCGCCGGAGGTGAGGGTCCGGCCGCGGTGGACGACCTCGATCGCGTCCCACCGCACGAGATGTTCGCCCAGGGTGGCGAAGACCTCCGGGTCGGCGTTCTCGATCCCGCCGACGGTCTCGTCGGAGAGGACGACGCCGAAGCCGAACGTCTCGCCCGGGGCGTCGCGTTCGTAGACGGTGACCTCGCGCGCCGGGTCGAGCCGCTTGAGCAGCAGCGCGGCGTACAGTCCGCCCGGACCGCCGCCGATGACGGCCACGCGCAGCGCCCGCCTTCCCGGAGGTGGCGCCGGGTGCGCCGCGGTCACGGCCTGCTCACCGGCCCCGCCAGGACGGCGGGCGCTTCTCGGTGAAGGCCGCGTGGAACTCCTGGTAGTCCTCGCCGTGCATCAGCAGTGCCTGGGTGGCGGCGTCCAGTTCGACGGCGCCGGACAGCGGGAGGTCCAGCTCGGCGGTGAGCAGCGCCTTGGTCTGCGCGTGGGCGAGCGCGGGGCCGTCCGCGAGCCGCCGGGCCAGGGCGTCCGCGGCCGCCCCTGCCTCGCCTTCCTCGACCAACTGGCTGAGCAGCCCGATCCGTTCCGCCTCCGGTGCCCGTACCGGCTCCCCCAGCATCAGGATGCGGGTGGCGTGGCCGAGCCCGACCACCCGGGGCAGCAGATAGGCAGCGCCCATGTCGCCGCCGGAGAGGCCGACGCGGGTGAAGAGGAAGGCGAACCGCGCGGTGGGGTCGGCCACCCGGAAGTCCGCCGCGAGCGCGAGTACCGCGCCCGCGCCCGCCGCCACCCCGTGCAGGGCCGCCACGACAGGGAACGGCGCCTCCCGCAGGGCGCGGACGACCTGGCCGGTCATCCGGTTGAACTCCAGCAGTCGGGCGGTGTCCATCCGCAGTGTGGCGCCGATGATCTCGTCCACGTCGCCGCCCGAGCAGAAGCCGCGCCCCTCGCCGGCCAGTACCAGGGCCCGGGTGCGGTCGCGGTGCGACAGTTCGGCGAGCAGGTCGCGGAGGTCGGCGTACGCCTCGAAGGTGAGTGCGTTCAGCTTCTCCGGCCGGTCGAGCGTCACGGTGGTGACGCCCTTCTCCTCGGCGACCCGCAGATGCCGCCACTCCTCGGTGCGCTGCGCAGATCCGGTGAACGGGCTCATCGCGCGGCCTCCGTCGCTCCGTCGGCAAACCGTCGGCCCGCCGCCAGTTCGGGCGGGCCGGCCACCGCGTCGAACGTATCACTGGAATCTGACTGCCGTCACGAGTGCGCGATAGACAGGGCGGACCCGGGGGCCGGAACCCATGGCCGCCGCAGCGCTCTCCGCCGTCGCCTGTCATCCGATCGGGGGAGCGCGCAGGTGCGGGAACGGTTCGCCTCGCGGGGGCGTGCATACGGTCCCCGACATGCGAGCGGCAGAGCACGGCGGCGGAACTGCCGCCACCCTGGACAGCCGTGCGGACGGCACCGACGGTCCCGCGGACGACTCCGGCCACCCCGTCGGCGACCCCGGCGGGCCCGGCGGCACCGCGGGCCTTCCCCGTACCCCCGCGAACGGCTCCGCCGACGGGCCAAACCGGGCGGCGCGGGCACCTGCCGTCAGCGCCCTGCACCTGTCCGCCTTCCGCGCGTTGCGCACCCGCACCGTTCCGCTGGGGCCCGTCACCGTACTGACGGGGCCCAGCGGCACCGGCAAGTCCACCGTCCTGGAGGCCTACGAGGCCCTGGCCCGACTCGGCCAGGGCAGCCCGCTGGACGAGGTCTTCGACACACCGGCCCCGCACTCCGCCGGGCACTCGCCCTACGTACCGCGGACCGCGCGACCCGACCGCCAGGGGCGGCGCGGCTTCCGGCTCGGCTGCACCGTGGCGGGCCCGTCCGGACCGCTGCGCTTCGACGTCGCCGTACAGGCGGAGCCCGAACTGCGCGTGGTGGGCGAACGGTTGTCCGACAGCCGCGGCGGGACGCTGCTCTCCACGGCGCTGCGGGACCCGACACGGCGCGCAGTGGCGGCCACCTGTCCGGCGGCGGGGGCGCCGCGGACACTGCGGATGCCCGACGACCGGCTGACCCTGCCGCTGCTGCCGCTGCGGGTCGCCGGGACGACGCCGGAGGAGCAGGTGCTGCTGGAGGCGGTAGAACAGGTCGTGGTCGCGCTGCGCTCGGCCTTCGCCTGCGCGCCGGTGCCCGCGCGGATGCGGCAGCCGGTCGCGGCCCGGGACGGAAGGCTGCGCGGCGACTGCGGCAACCTCGCGGACGTCCTGCGGCGCACCCGGACGGAGTGCGGTACCCGGCACGCGGCCCTGCTGGCGGCGGTGCGGGAAGGCTGTGCCGGGCCGGTCGCCGGGCTGCGCGCGGACCCGGCCGGGCGCGGCCGCGGTCCGGAGTCGGAGTTGGTGCGCGGCGTGCTGGTGCGGGACGACGGCGGGCCGGACACGCCTCTGGAGTGGCTGGGCGAGGGTGAGTTGCGGTTCACGGCGCTGGCACTGGTCCTGCTGACCGGGCCCGGGGTGCTGTCGGTGGACACCGTGCACGAGGTCCCGGCCGCGCGGCAGGCGCTCACGGTGCTGGCGGACGGCGCGGACCGGGGGCTGGACGGGCGGCAGGCGGCCGAACTGCTCGCACTCGCCCGGCGGATGGCGGAGCGCGGCCATGTGCGGCTGCTGGCGACGAGTACGGCCGGCGGTGCGCTGGCCCGGGAGGCGGCGCTGAGCGGCGGGCCGCTGCTGGTAGACCTTGGGGGGTGAACGCAGAGCACGACGAAGCAGACGTGGCACCTACCGGCGGCCCGGGCGGGGCCGGCAGCGGCCAGGAGGCTGTCCGCACGGTCGCGGAACTCCAACGACGACTCGCCCGGTTCGCCGAGGCGCGGGACTGGGGGCAGTACCACACCCCCAAGAACCTGGCGGCGGCACTGAGCGTGGAGGCGGCCGAACTGGTCGAGATCTTCCAGTGGTTGACTCCGGAGCAGTCGGCGCGGGTGATGGCGGATACCGAGGGTGCCGCGCGGGTCGAGGACGAGGTCGCGGATGTCCTCGCGTATCTGCTGCAGTTCTGCCACGTGGTGGGGGTCGACCCCCTCGCGGCACTGGAAGCGAAGATCGAGAGGAACGAAACGCGTTTCCCGGAGCCCGGAACCGGTCACTCTATGGAGTGAAGAACTTCGTCACACGAGCCTTTTATCCAGAGAATTCCGAAACCTCTCGGCGGAGCTGACCCATTTCAGTCACGCTGGGTGACGACCAGTGAGGGGTAGGCAGATGGACGCAGGCCGGCTCATCGCCGCCACACGCCAGGCCCTCGCGCTCAGCGCGGATGTGTCCGACACTCTCGCCGAGGCATGGCAGGCGCAGGCGCTCGCGGCGGCGGTCGGCAGCCATCTCGCGGTCAGCGGCCCCCCGGCGGTCCGGTCCGAGGCGCTGGGACTGAGCGAGGTGGGCGGCAGGGCCAACAGCTCCAGGAACCAGGCCATGCGGGCCGGAGCGGTGCGCGCCGCCCAGCTCTCGGAGATCGACGACCCCCGGCGCACACTGGACGACCTGGGTGCACTCCTGGCCGAGGCGGGGGTCGCCCTGGTCGGCGTCGCGGTCACGGCGGAGGAGGAGGCGCTGTACTGGCAGTGCATGGAAGCCATCGACGCGGCCGACGAGTCGGGCGACCGGATCGCCGCGATCCTCCGCACCCTGGCCATGCGGGAACGCGGCAGCCTGGCCTGACCGCACGGCGACCGCGCGGCACTACTCCCCGCAGCCGGTGACGAGTTCGTAGCCCGCCTCGTCCACCGCCTCGCGGACGGCCGCGAGACCGGGAAGTGCGCCGCCGAGGAGGGTGACGGTGTCGTGCTCGACGTCGACCACCACCTCGGTCACCCCCGGGAGCCGGCCCAGCTCCGCGGTGACGGTATCGGCGCAGTGGCCGCAGGCCATGCCCAGCACCGTGTAGCTGCGGCCGCGGTCACCCGGCGCGGTCATGCGGCGGGCTCCGGGGCGTCCGGGAGATGCCGCGTTCCCTCCGGGACGTGGCGGGCGGCCCGGGCCGGTGCCCGCGCCCCGGACCGCCGTGCGACCAGGCAGTATGGGGGCATGCGACTGCGAATCTTCACCGAGCCCCAGCAGGGGGCCGACTACGACACACTGCTGAAGGTCGCGAAGGCCACCGAAGACCTCGGCTTCGACGCGTTCTACCGCTCCGACCACTATCTGGCCATGGGCGACTCCGATGGACTCCCCGGGCCCACCGACGCCTGGATCACCCTGGCCGGGCTCGCCCGGGAGACCAGCCGCATCCGGCTGGGCACGCTCATGACCGCCGGGACCTTCCGGCTGCCGGGTCCGCTGGCGATCCAGGTGGCCCAGGTGGACGCCATGTCCGGCGGCCGCGTCGACTTCGGCCTGGGCGCGGGGTGGTTCGAGGCGGAGCACACGGCCTACGGCATCCCCTTCCCCAAGGAGAAGTTCGGCCGGCTGGAGGAGCAGCTCGCGATCATCACCGGGCTGTGGGAGACCCCGGCGGGTGAGACGTTCAGCCACCAGGGCACCTACTACCAGCTCACCGACTCCCCCGCGCTGCCCAAGCCGCGCCAGGAGCACATCCCGGTCCTGGTGGGCGGCTTCGGGGCCACCCGCACGCCGCGGCTGGCGGCGCGCTACGCGGACGAGTTCAACGTGCCCTTCGGCTCCCTCGCGGACACCGAGCGGCAGTTCGACCGGGTGCGGGCCGCCGCCCGGGAGCGCGGCCGCGACGCCGCTGAGCTGGTGTACTCCAACGCACTGGTGGCCTGCGTGGGCCGGGACGACGCGGAGGTGGCCCGCCGCGCGGCGGCGATCGGCCGCGAGGTGTCCGAGCTGAAGGAGAACGGACTGGCGGGCACACCGGAGGAGGTCGTGGACCGGATCGGCCGGTTCGGCGAGCTGGGCAGCTCCCGCGTCTACCTCCAGATCCTCGACCTGGGCGACCTGGACCACCTGGCACTGATCGCGGACCAGGTGCAGGCCAAGCTGTCGTGACCCCGCATCCCGCGTCCCCACTCGCCCGGGCGCTCGACCGAGGCGCCGTACTGTTGGACGGCGGTCTCGCCGACCAGTTGGCGGGGCAGGGCAACGACCTCGGAGACGAGCTGTGGTCGGCCCGCCTGCTGGCCGAGGCGCCCGGGGAGGTCGAGGCCGCACACGCGGCGTACGTCCGGGCGGGGGCGCGGGTACTGATCACCGCCGGCTACCAGGCGTCGTTCGAGGGCTTCGCGCGCCGGGGGTGGGATGCGGCGCAGGCCGCGGCGCTGTTCCGGCGCAGTGTGGAGCTGGCGCGGGCGGCGGCGCGGGACGCGACGGAGGAGCAGGTGTGGGTCGCGGCGTCGGTCGGCCCCTACGGGGCGGTGCTCGCGGACGGCAGCGAGTACCGGGGCCGGTACGGGCTGAGCGTCGCGGAGCTGGCCGACTTCCACCGGCCGCGGATCCAAGCCGTGGCGGCGGCCGACCCGGACGTCCTCGCGCTGGAGACGGTGCCCGACGCGGTGGAGGCCGAGGCGCTGCTGCGGGCCGCGGCGGACTGCGGGCTGCCGGTGTGGCTGAGCTGCACGGTGGCGGGCGGGCGCACCCGTGCGGGGCAGCCGCTGGCGGAGGCTTTCGGGCCCGCCGCGGGCAATCCGCAGGTGCTCGCGGTCGGTGTGAACTGCTGCGCGTCCGAGGAGGTGGACGGGGCGCTGGAGGCGGCGGCGCGGGCGTGTCCGGGGGTGCCGCTGGTCGCCTATCCGAACAGCGGCGAGGGCTGGGACGCGGCACGGGCCCGGTGGACGGGGTCGCCGTCGTTCGCGGCTGGGCGGGTTCCGGGGTGGGTGGCGCGCGGGGCCCGGCTGGTCGGCGGCTGCTGCCGGGTGGGGCCGCGGGACATCGCCGCGGTGGGGCGGCTCCTGCGGCAGGACGGCTGAATCGGGCGGGGCGCGTGCGGCGGCGGGGCCTGTCGACTCCTCGCGGTGCGCGGGGCGCTCCGTCAGGATGAGCGCATGGGATTCCATGTCGACTCCGAGACCGGGCGGCTGCGCCGCGTCATCGTGCACCGGCCGGGGCTCGAACTGAAGCGGCTCACCCCCACCAACAAGGACGACCTCCTCTTCGACGACGTGCTGTGGGTGCGCCGGGCGCTGGAGGAGCACGACGCGTTCGCCGGTACGCTGCGCGAACTCGGCGTCGAGGTGCACCTGTTCGGGGATCTGCTGGCGGAGGCGCTCGACGTCCCCGCCGCCCGCGCGCTGGTCCTGGACCGGGTCTTCGACGAGAAGGAGTACGGGCTGCTGGCCACCGGCCATCTGCGGGACTCCTTCGACCGGCTGCCGACGGCCGAGCTGGCCGAGGCGTTGATCGGGGGCATGACCAAGCGGGAGTATCTGGAGCGCTGCGCCGAACCGGCGTCGGTGCGCTTCCACGTGATGGACGAGGACGACTTCCTGCTGGCCCCGCTGCCCAACCACATTTTCACCCGGGACACCTCGGCGTGGGTCTACGACGGGGTGTGCATCAACGCGATGCGCTGGCCGGCGCGGCAGCGCGAGACCGTCCACTTCGAGGCCGTCTACCGGCACCATCCGCTGTTCGCGGCCGCCGCGGACGGCGGTTCCGGCGGCGGTTTCCACACCTGGGCGGGTGGCCAGTCGGCGTACCCGGCCACCATCGAGGGCGGCGACGTGCTGGTCCTGGGCAACGGCGCGGTGCTGGTCGGGATGAGTGAGCGGACCACTCCGCAGGCCGTGGAGACGCTGGCACACGGACTGTTCGCGCAGGGCTCGGCCCGGTCGATCGTCGCACTGGACATGCCCAAGCGCCGGGCCTTCATGCACCTGGACACGGTGCTGACGATGGTCGACGGGGAGACCTTCACCCAGTACGAGGGGCTGGGCATGCTGCGCTCGTACACGATCGAGCCGGGGTCCGGGGACCAGGAGCTGAAGGTCTCCGACCACTCCCCGGAGCACATGCACCGGGCCGTCGCGGCGGCGCTGGGGCTGGACCGGATCCGGGTGCTGACCGCGTCGCAGGACGTGCACTCCGCCGAGCGGGAGCAGTGGGACGACGGCTGCAACGTGCTGGCCGTCGAGCCGGGTGTCGTAGTGGCCTATGACCGGAACGTGACGACCAATACGCACCTGCGGCGGCAGGGGGTCGAGGTGGTGGAGATCCCCGGGGGCGAGCTGGGGCGGGGGCGCGGCGGGCCGCGCTGTATGAGCTGCCCGGTGGAGCGGGACCCGGTCGTATAGGAATTCGGTGCGCCGTATATAATTGCGGACAGCACTGCACGCGCGCACCTAGGAGCCCCCATGGCAGCAGATCTCACCGGCCGCCACTTCCTCAAGGAGCTGGACTTCACGCCGGAGGAGTTCGGCGATCTGGTCTCCCTGGCCGCCGAGCTGAAGGCGGCGAAGCGGGAGGGTACCGAACAGCCGCGACTGCGGGGCCGGAACATCGCGCTGCTCTTCGAGAAGTCCTCCACGCGCACGCGCTGCGCCTTCGAGGTCGCCGCCGCCGACCAGGGGGCGCACACCACCTATCTGGATCCGGCCGGCTCACACCTGGGCGTGAAGGAGTCCATAAAGGACACCGCGCGCGTGCTCGGGCGGATGTTCGACGGGATCCAGTACCGCGGCAGCGGGCAGACCAAGGTCGAGGAGCTGGCCGCGCACGCCGGGGTGCCGGTCTTCAACGGGCTCACCGACGCGTGGCACCCCACCCAGATGCTCGCCGACGTGCTCACCATGACCGAGCACGCACCCGGCGCGCCCGGCCGGCCGCCGGCGGAACTCGCGTACGCGTACCTGGGCGACGCGCGCAACAACATGGGCAACTCCTACCTGGTCACCGGGGCACTGCTGGGGATGGACGTGCGGATCGTGGCCCCGCGCCCGCTGTGGCCCGAGGAGCCGGTGGTCGCCCAGGCCCGTGCGGTCGCCGAGCGCACCGGCGCGCGGATCACCCTGACCGAGGACGTGGCCGAGGGCGTCGCCGGCGCCGACTTCGTCACCACCGACGTCTGGGTCTCCATGGGCGAGCCGCAGCAGGTGTGGGCCGAGCGGATCGCACTCCTGAAGCCCTACGCGGTGACCATGGACGTCCTGCGGGCGACCGGGAACCCCGAGGTGCGCTTCCTGCACTGCCTGCCGGCCTTCCACGACCTGGGCACGGCGGTGGCCCGGGAGATCCACGAGCAGCACGGGCTGACCTCGTTGGAGGTCACCGACGAGGTGTTCGAGTCGGCGTACTCGGTCGTCTTCGACCAGGCCGAGAACCGGCTGCACACGATCAAGGCGGTACTGGTGGCCACGCTGGGCTGAGGCCGGCCGCTCACCCGTGCTCGGCGCGAGTTGTGCGGCTGTGCGGCTGTGCGGCTGTGCGCATAGTCATACGGATATCCGCGGGATCATGCAGCCGAGGCACTTACGATGGAGGACACCTCGAAGGGTTCGGGCACCCGCCCGGACCCTTCCCTTGTGTCCCCGTGCCAGGCATCCCTGCGCACGTCCCGCCTGTGCACCCACCCCGTGCACACCCCCGCACCATCCTGGAAGTCCCATGCCCCGCACCGGCCCGCGTCTGAAGTCCCCCGATCTGCTGGTCGCCGAATCCGGCGCCGACCTGGAGGGGCACGGCCTCAAGCGCACCCTCGGCCCGTTCCAGCTCGTGTGCTTCGGTGTGGGCGCGATCGTCGGCACCGGCATCTTCGTCGGCCTGTCCGACACCGTCGCCGAGGCCGGTCCCGCCGTCCTCGTCTCGTTCGTCCTGGCCGCGCTGACCTGCGTCTTCACCGCCTTCTCGTTCGCCGAGCTGGGCAGCGCCATCCCGGTCTCGGGCAGCTCCTACTCCTACGCCTACGCCGCACTCGGGGAACGTGCGGCGTTCCTGGTGGGCTGGTGCCTGCTGCTGGAGTACGGCGTCTCGGTCTCCGCCGTCGCGATCGGCTGGGGGCAGTACCTCAACGAGTTGCTGGAGAACACCGTGGGTGTGCGCATCCCGGCCGCCCTCGCCGACGCCCCCGGGCACGGCGGCGTCGTCAACGTACCGGCGGTGGTCGTGATGCTGCTCGCCGCCGTGCTGCTGGTGCGCGGCGTGCGGGAGAGCGCCCGGGCCACGGCCGCGATGGCGGTCATCAAGGTCGGCATCCTGGTGCTCTTCTGCGCCATCGCCTTCACCGCCTACGACGCCGGGAACCTCTCACCGTTCGCGCCCGAGGGCCTGGGCGGCATCGGAGCGGGCGCCTCGCTGGCCTTCTTCTCCTTCATCGGGTTCGACGCCATCTCCACGGCCGGTGAGGAGGTCAGGAACCCCCGCCGGAACATCCCGCTGGCGATCCTGGTGACCATCGGCTGCGTGGCGCTGCTCTACTGCCTGGTGTCGGTCGCGGCCATCGGCGCGATGCCCTGGGAGCAGGTGGGCGGCAAGCCCGCCGCGCTCTCGCTGATCGTCGACCACGCCACGGGCTCGGCCTTCGGCTCGACCGTGATCGCGCTGGGCGCGGTGGTGGCCATCGCCTCGGTGGTGCTGGCGGTGATGTACGGACAGACCCGGATCCTGCTGTCGATGTCCCGGGACGGGCTGGTGCCGCGGGTGTTCGCACGGGTCTCGCCCAGGACCTCGACCCCGGTCGCCAACACCTGGATCGTCGCCGTCGTCTTCGCCGTCCCCGCCGCCGTGGTGCCGCTGGACGTCGTGCTCGACATGACGGTGATCGGCACCCTGGCGATCATGGCGGTGGTGAACGTGTGCGTCCTGGCGCTGCGCCGCTCGCAGCCCGGGCTGCGGCGCAGCTTCCGGGTGCCGTTCTCCCCCTGGTCTCCGCTGCTGGGTGTGGCGCTGAGCCTGTATCTGATGTCCGGACTGCCGCTGATCACCTGGGTCCAGTTCGCGGTCTTCCTGGTGATCGGAGCGCTGGTCTACGCCCGCTACGGACGGCCACGCTCCCGGTTGTCCGGGGCCACCGGGGAACAGCCCCCCGGCGGGAAGTTCCCGGGCGGCGCCCCCACGGGCGGAGAGTCGCCGAACGGGGACCCGTCGGCCGCGTCCCGTTCCTCGGTCGGCGCCTGACGGCCGCAGACCCGGCCTCCGGCCGCCGGTTCGGCACCCGCACGGCGCCCCGACGCGGGTACGGTGCACCCGGCGGCCACCGCGCGCCCTCCGCCCCGCACCGGTGCGCGTCGGCGCGCACGGCGCCGCCGACCACCGGCGGTACGCCTCGCACCGGCCCGCGGACCGCGGGAGCGGGGGCAGGGCGAGTGACAGAGCGGAGAGTGCGATGCGCGTGGGACTGCTGAGGGCTGTCGGAGCGGCGACGGCCGTGTACGGAGCTGCTGTCACGGCCTGGCCGGCGCTGCTGGCGAAGCCGTCCGGGCTGGTGGACCACGACGGCCGGACCGCCCCCGACACCCGGACCTCGCTGCGGCCGCTGGCCTGGCGGGACGCGGTCAGCGGCCTCGCCCTGGTGCTGGCCCCGGAGGGCCCGGCGCTGCGGACGGCCGCCTGGCTGCGGATCGCGGCCGACCTGGGCGACGCGGTACTGCTCGGCACGACCCTCCCCCGCGCCACTCGCGCCAAGGCCGTGGCCGTCTCGGTGGGCTGGGGCGCGCTGTCGGTGGCCGCGCTGTGCGCGGGCCGGGAGGACGAGGACATGGACGAGGACACGCAGGCAGCCGGGAGGGACTGACCCTGCCCTCCCTCGAGCCCGGTGCCCGCCCGGAACCGCGGTGCCGACGCGGCCCCACCGCCGCCTCCGGTGCCGGGGCCGCCCTCCGTGCGCATGCGCTCACCGGGCGCGGCCGCCCGGCCGGGGCTACGCTCGGATCATGGAGGGTCGGGGTCGGCACCGTCACGCGCGGCCCGCGAGCGCGGACGATCTGCTCTCGCAGCTCGGACAGCTCACCGCCCGGGTCCGCGAGGAGGTCGAGGTCCAGCGCGCGCGGGTCGAGCTGGCCGAGGCCCTGCAACGCGGCATGCTGCCCTCCACGCTGCCCACCGCGCCGGGCCTGCGGGTCGCGGCCCGCTACGCCCCGGCCCGCAACGGCCTGGACATCGGAGGCGACTGGTACGACGGCTTCCTGCTGTCCGACGGCACCCTCAGCTTCTCGGTGGGCGACGTCCAGGGGCACGACGTGGAGGCCGCCGCCTACATGGGCCAGGTGCGCATCGCGCTGCGGGCCGTGGCCGCCATGGGGTCGACGGATCCCGGCGAGATCCTGCACACCGCCAACGAACTGCTCGCCGCGATCGACAACCCGCTCTTCGCCACCTGCGTCTTCCTGCGCTTCGACCCGCGCACCTGGAGCGTGCACACCGCGCGCGCCGGACACACGGGCGCGGTATGGGCGCGGGCCGACGGGGTGTCCGGCATCATCGACCACACCCCGGAGGAGATCGGCCTGCCGCTGGCCGTGCTGGAGGGCCAGACCTACACCGTCACCGAGTACCGCTTCACCCAGCCGGGTGCATTGGCGCTGCTGACCGACGGTGTCGTGGAGGGGCCGCGCTTCCCGTTGGAGCAGGGCCTCGACCAGGTGGCGCGAGTGCTGCGGGACGGCGTGCGCGAGGACCCCGAAGTGCTCGCCGACCGGGTGATGGAGGTGGCGGAGCAGACCGGGCACACCGACGACGCGGCCGTACTGGTGCTCAGCTATGACGGGCCTGAGGCGTGTCAGACGGACCGTGCGGCGCCGGGCGTTGTCTGATGAACGATGTGCCCCCCAGCGAGACGCCAGCCGACCGCCCGCCGGAACCCGCTCCCGCGCCGGCCGGCGCGGCGCTGCTCGGCGACACCCGGTCGAGGCTGCTGGCGGCCTCTGTACTGCGGCTCGTCGTGCTCGCTCTGCTCTACTACGGGGGCGGACGGCTCGGCCTGCTGTGGCAGGTGGCGGTCGAGGGTGCGGTCGTCACCCCGTTCTGGCCGCCGACCGGTATCGCCGTCGCCGGACTGCTCTGGTTCGGACTCCGGGTGTGGCCGGGTGTTGCCCTCGGCGCGCTGCTGGTGCTCACCAATATGGGGCCGCTGAGCTGGACCTCGCTGGGCTCGGTCGCGGGCAGTACGCTCGCCCCGGTCCTCGCCTGCCTGCTGCTGCGCCGCGCGGGATTCCGCGAACAGGTGGACCGGCTGCGGGACGGGGTGAGCCTGGTCTTCCTCGCGGCGTTCCTGGGCATGCTGGTGAGCGCGACCGTGGGCACCCTGATGGTGGTGGCCGGCGGCAACCTCACGCTGCACGAGTTCTGGCCGGTCTGGTCCGCGTGGTGGGCGGGCGACGCGGTCGGAGTCCTGGTCGTCACCCCGCTGCTGCTGTCCCTGCCCAAGCTGGGCCGGCCGCGCAGCGTCCTGCAGGCGGTGGAGGCGCTGGGGCTGGGGGCGGCGACGACGGTACTGGCCATCGTGGTGACCCGTGCCCCCATGGACCTGCTGTTCCTGATCTTCCCGCTGCTGGTGTGGGCCGCGCTGCGGTTCCAGCTCGCGGGCTGCGCGGTGAGCACGACCATTCTCGCCGTCGCCGCGACCGGGGCCGCCACCGCGCGGGTGGGAGTCTTCGCGCGGGAGGACCTGATCACAGGCATGATCACGCTCCAGGCTCTGAACGGTTCCGCCGCGCTGACCACGCTGCTGCTGGCCGCCGTCACCGCCGAGAAGCGCAACACCCACCGAAGGATCGCCGCCGCCTGCGAAGACCTCGCCGAGATGGTGGAGGTCCTCGCCCCGCAGGGCCGCGGCCCGCGTTCGTTCCCGGCGGGCGGCCGGACGGGGCAGCGCCAGGGATAGGGTCCCGCCATGGCCCTGCCTCCGCCCGCCGAGCCCCCGTCCGTGCCGTCCCTGTCCGTGCCGTCCCTGTCCGCGGCCGCATGGGAGGGGGCGCTGGACACGCTGGGACCGTGGCTGGCCGCGGTGGGCCCGCGGCAACACGCCGACTGGTTGCAGGACGTCTCGGCGGTGCTGCGGCTCGGCACCCGGGATCCGCGGGGCTGGCGCACCCTCGACCAGCACGCGGGGAGCCCCTCGCGCACCTCACAGGCTCCGTACTATCCGCTGGCCCTGGTGGACGCGCACCACCTCGACCGCCACCTGGAGCTGATCACCCGGCGGGAAGCCACCATGCTGCTGACGCGCCACTGCGCCGAGTACGGCGGGCCCCCGTTCCACCCCCGTTCCGAGGCGGCTCTGCGTGCGGCGGCCCGCACCCTCCTGGCCAGGTTCGGCCCCGCCGCCGAGTTCGCCACCAACGAGGACCTGATGCCCGACGAGTTCGTCGACGACGCTTTCGACGAGGAGGAGAGGGGCGCGGAGGCCCCCGACAGGTGCCGTCGGCCGCTCGCGGTCTCCTGTCTCGCCCATCCGACCGCCGAGCGGGACGGCTACCTCATGGACATGGGCGTGATCGCCGCTTCGGAGACCGAGGTCGGCGTCTTCTGGAACTACTTCATCGACTGACCCCGGCCCCTGCCGAACTGCGCCGACGCGCGGCGGCAGTCTCAGGCGGCCAGGTGCGCGAGAAGTTCGGGGCCCGCCGGATAGGGCTCCTCGACGGGCAGCAGGCTGCGCGCACCCGTCAGGTCACCGGCGCGCACGGCGGCGTGCACCCGGTGGGCGAGCGGAGTGACGTCGGTGAGGGAGACGGTCCACTCGTCGGCGTAGCGGCGTGCGGCCTCACCCGCGAGGCCGAGCTGGAGGGAGCGGTGGGGCAGCGGGCGCAGGTGCAGGTCGCGTTCGGGATCCCACTGCACCCGGGCCGGGGACTCCCGCAACTTCCGCTTCCACGCCGCGCGGTCGGGATGCCGGTCCGGGTCGTGGTGCGACAGGCAGGCGTGGCGCAGCGCCCACTCGAAGCCCTCGCGGGTGATCTCCACGGCCAGCACGGTCTCCTGGTCCTGCTTGGTGGCCCAGCCGCAGCGGTACATCATCCACAGGAAGGACGGCTTGATCCAGGTCATCCGGTCCCGCTTCCAGGCTGCGGGGAACCGCCCGTCACGAGCGGCCGGCACGCCGATCCGGGGGGGCGTACGCCTGGTAGACGGTGACCGTGGTTGCCGTGTGCGACGCACGGATCCGATGCGTGGGTTGTTCGTGCTGATGTTCTGACACGGCCACCAGGATCGCCGCACCGGCGGCCCGCCGGCCACCGGATTTCCGGCGGGCCGGGCGGGCGGCGACAGGGGCGGCCGCTCAGAGGATCTCCAGCGGACCCTTCCGGCGCGGCGGCGGGAACGCCTCGTCCAGCACGGCACGGTCCTCGTCGGTGAGCCGCAGATCGGCCGCCGCGCGGTTCTCCTCGACATGCGCGCGCACCGACGCCTTGGGGATGGCGATGACGTCCTCGTGGCGCAGCACCCAGGCCAGCGCCACCTGCGCGGGGGATACTCCGTGCACGTCGGCGACCGTGCGCAGTGCGGGGTGCTCCAGCAGCCGCCCCTGCTCGACCGGGGAGTAGGCCATCACGGGCACCGCCAACTCGCGGCAGCGGGGCAGCAGATCGAACTCGGGCCCGCGCCGGGAGAGGTTGTAGAGCACCTGGTCGGTCTCCGGCACGGCTCCACCGGGCAGGTCGGCGAGGTCGTCGGTGTCGAGGTTGCTCACTCCCCAGAAGCGGATGTCGCCCTGGCGTACCAAGTCCTCCAGCGCCTCGACCGTCTCGGCCAGCGGGACACCGCCGCGCCAGTGCAGCAGATACAGGTCGATGCGGTCGGTGCCCAGCCGGCGCAGGCTGGCCCGGCACGCCTCGACGGTGCCGCGCCGGTCGGCGTGGGAGGGCAGCACCTTGCTGACGAGGAACACCTGGTCCCGGCGGCCTTGCACGGCCTCGCCGACCAACTCCTCGGCGGCGCCACTGCCGTACATCTCGGCGGTGTCGATGAGCGTCATGCCCAGGTCGATACCGGTGCGCAGCGCCTCCAGCTCCCGGGCCCGGCGGGAGGGGTCGTCGCCCATGTGCCAGGTGCCCTGGCCCAGGGCCGGGACGGCGGTACCGGAGGGGAGCTTCACAGTGCGCACGAGTTCGCGGTCCTTTCCGTGGGCGGCGGTTGCGGCCGGGCCCGGCGGGATGCACCGGTCCGGCGGGAGACGGGTACCCGGCGGCCCCGGTCCGGACGCCCGGTGCCGGACCCATGATCGCTCATACCGCGGCGCGCTGCGGTATCCGTCTGCCGTTGGCGAGGCCCTCGGGGTCGAGCCCCAGCGCGGCGGCGGTGGTGGCGCCCACGTCCGCGAGGCTGTCCGCGTCCGGCAGCAGCTCCACTCCGGACGCTCCGGGGCGGTGGATGAGCACCGGCACATACTCGCGGGTGTGGTAGGCGTGCCCGATGGTCGGGTCGTTGCCGTGGTCGCCGGTGACCACGAGCCGGTCCCCGGGCCGGTCCAACAGCGCGACCAGCGCGGCCAGCCCCGCGTCGACCTGCTCCAGGATGCGTGCGTACCGTTCGGTGTCCTGCTGGTGCCCGGCCAGATCGCTCTCCTGCACGTTGGCGACGACCAGCGCCTCACCCGGCGCGCGGACCGCCTCCGCCGTGTGCGCGAGGACGTCTGCCGTGGGCACGGCGGGGCGGCGGACCGCTGCCTCGCAGGCGAGGATGTCCGCGGCCTTGCCGACGAGGGTCACGGGGATGCCGGAGCGGGCCGCCAACTCGGGCAGTTGCCGGGTGTGGTCCAGCTCCGCGCCCAGGTGCCGCACCTGGAGGCCGTCGTGCCGGTAGAAGCCGCTCGCCGGGGTGTCCAGCCCCACCGTGCCGCCGTCGCCGTCGCGGACGAACTCGGGCAGCGGGCCGTCCGCGTGGCCGCCGACCGCGATGACCCGGGCGACCGGCGCCACCGCGCGCACGGTGCGGGCGACGGCGAGGATGCCGTCGAAGCCGACGGCATCCAGCTCGGCCGACGCGTTCCAGTTGATGCCGGGATCGGCCTCCAGGTTGTCGTGCACCAGCACACTGCCGTCCACCAGCAGCAGCGGCCGGCCGCCGAGGAGTTCGACCCGGTGCCCCGCCGTGCGCAGGGCCGCGGTGACCTCCGTCAGATGCTCGCCGAGCCGGGCGACGGTCACCCGGCTGAAGTCCGCGCCCATCATGGTCTGGTGCCCGGCGAAGGTGTCGGCGCCGGGGTAGCCCAATGCCGCCCGGCCTGCCGCGACGGGCAGCCGGGTGCCGCGGGCGAGGTCGGGGTGCGGGTGGACCAGGCCCAGGCCCAGCGCGCCGAGGACGGGCAGCCGCAGCGGCCTGCCGAGCGCCTTTCGGGCGTGGTCGAGTACATGACCACAGGTGTCGGCGGTCAGGTCGCCGGGACGCAGCGCACCGGCGTCCGGCATCGCCCCGATCCCGAACCCGTCGACGACGAGGATGACGGTGCGCCCCCGGTCGGCCCGCCCGCCGGTCACAGCGCCCTCCCCTGTGCGTCGTACAGCCCGGTCAGCCGGGGTCTTCCGGACTCGAGCCCGGCCACCACCGCGACTTTGGAGCGGGTCACGAAGACCTGGGTGCGGAACGCGAGCAGCGCGGTGTCGCCGGCCCGCACCGGCCGGTCGACGTCGGGGGCGGCCAGCAGCCGGTAGTAGTCGATGTTCTCCGCGGGCGCGTCCTGCACCGCCAGCCGCTGCCCGGTGCGGGGCAGCAGCGCGGAGTTGAGGTGCGCGCGCGGGTAGAACCCGCCGCCGAACAGCGCCGGCCGCCCGTCCGCCAGCGTGTGCGCGACTTCCGACACGTAGACGTAGGCGGGCCGTTCGGGCTGGCCGGTGTCGACGGCGTGCAGCGGTGTGGTGCCGGTCAGGGCGTGGCCGGGCTCGCCGTGGGTGGCGCCCAGCCGCGCGAGCAGCGGCAGACTGGCCACGGAGGTGGCGCTGGGGGCGCTGAGCTTCAGGTCCCGGTGTCCGCGCGCGGCCAGCGCCTCGCGGGCTTCGAGGGCGACGTCGAAGGTGGGAGTGGGCTCGGGCAGGCCGGTCTTGGCGTCGCACAGCACGCAGGGGAACGCGGTGACTCCCGCGATGCGGATACCCGGCAGGCGCTCGGCCTGCTCGGCGAACGTGTCGAGCCCGGTCAGCGGGACACCGCCCTCCTGCCCCGGGTAGACCGAGCCGGGGGCGCCCTCGAGCCGGACGAGGACGTCCTGCACCAGGCCCAGGCGCTGCGCCGCCGCGGAGACGGCACGCGCGTTGTCGAGATCGAAGACGGTGACGGTCTCCGGCCGCAGCGCCAGCAGCTCGGGCAGGGCGCGGTGCGGGACCTGCACCAGGTGGCCGAGGTTCCCGGCGCGGACTCCGGCCGTGTGCAGGGTGCGCGCCTCGTCGGCGTCGATGGCGGCGAACCGGGGGATGGCGCGCGCGACGGCCCGGATCAGTTCCGGGTTGCGGCCGAACTGCTTGACCACGAACCACAGCGACAGGTCCAGGCGCTGGGCCGTGTCCGCGAGCAGGGCTGCGTTCCGCGCGATGGCGTCCAGGTCCATGACGTAGGTGTCGGGTGGGATCTCGCCGCGCCGGTGGAGGTCGGCCGCGGTGTCGGCGAGCTCCGGGTTGCGGGCGAGGAGGCTGTCGAGGAACACGTCAGTCCTTTGCGCGGTGCTGCGGTACGTCGTGCGGGGCTGCGGGCGCGGCATGGTGCCGGGGCGCTTCGGGCGCTGGAGGCGCGGGGGCGGATCCGGGCGCCGGGGACGCGGGGCGTCCGGGTGCTCCGGGGGCGGGTGGTGCGGTGCCGATCACCGCCAGGGAGCGGCGCAGGATGTCCAGGACGAGGTCGGCGCCGGCGCGCATCGGATTGACGCGGACCACCCAGTCGGCCAGCTCGGGTGCGTCGTCCAGGGCCGAGCTGGACATCCGGTAGAAGAGCGGCGCGATCTCGTACCGGGAGTTGGAGCCCACCGGGTAGGGCGCCGCGCCGAACCGGGCGGCCACCTCGGGCAGCCGCCGCGCCACGGGCGCGTCGAGCTGCACGAGCAGGCATCTGTCCTGCGCGTTGGCGATGCGCACGTCGGCGACGCCGGGCACTTCGCCGGCCGCGAGGCGCTCGGCGATCTCGGCGCCGACCCGGGACTGCAGGGCCCACATCACCGGCACGTGGGTGAGGGCGCGCAGCGCGTCGAGCGCCTGGTGGCCCTGGACCTGGCCGCCGCCGGAGTAGTTGTCGGCGTGCACGCGGGCGACCAGGTCGGTGGCGCCGACGACGGCACCGACGCCCTCCGGGCCGTGCAGCTTGAACAGCGAGAAGCAGGAGGCGTCCGCGCCGAGTTCGACTCCGGAGGCGGGCACCCGGAAGACGGCGTAGTTGTCGTCGGTGAGGGTGCGGACACCGGCCTGCCGGCAGGCGGCGAGGACCTCGCCGGGATCGTAGGAGTCGGCCAGCCGCTGCCGGGTGTGCTGCACGTACGCCCAGCGGAAGCGGCCGGAGGCCAGCACGCTGCGCAGCGCGTCGAGGTCGTTGAAGTCGGCTTCGACGGTCTCGACTCCGAGCCCGCGCAGCGTCACGGCGGTGGTGCGGTAGACGGGGGCCCGGTGGATGAGCAGGGGTTCGCCCGGCCCGACGGCGGCGGTCAGGGCGGCGCGGATCGCGCCGGTGCCCGCGCCCTGCACGAGTGCGGCGTCCTCGGCGCCGAAGTACGCGGCCAGCACCGCCTCGACGCGCGCGGTGGTCAGCGGGCGGCCCAGCTCGGGCACCACTCCGGCGTCGGCGGCGAACAGCTCCGGCCCGGCGAAGTGTGCCGCGGTGGCCTCCAGCAGCCGGAACTGCTGCCCGGCCGCGTCTTCCACCGGAACGGTGTCCAGCGGGAACGTGCGGGGCAGCGGCGGGGGCGCCGGCCTCGAGCCGTGCGCGTCCGGCGTGTCGGACGGGTTCGAGGGGGTGGCGGCCATCTCAGATCTCCTCCGGGCTCGCACCGGTCAGAAAGCGCAGCGGGTTGCGCCGCGTCAGCACATCGATCAGTTCGTCGTCCACGCCGGCGGCGCGCAGGGCGGGCAGGAACGAGCGGAACAGGTGCCCGTAGCCCGTACCGCCCTCGCTGCGCAGGTAGGCGTGGCGGGAGATGTCGCAGCTCAGCAGTGCCCGGTCGGCGTGCCCGGCCTCCAGGAACGCGAGGAGCAGCCGCAGCCGCTCCTTGTCGCTCTGGTAGCTGTCCTTGCCGACGGTGTCGAACGCGACGTAGGCGCCGGCCTCGGCGAGTCGCCGGTGCACGGCGGGTGCGGTGAGCAGGTCCTGGTGCCCGACGCAGATCCGGTGCGGGGCGAGACCCGCACCGGTCAGCAGGTCGAGCTGGGCGAGTCCGCCGTGGCCGAGCTGGGCGTGGGTGGCCACCGACAGGCCGGTGGCGACGGCCGTGTGCGCTGCGGCACGCAGTACCCGGGTCTCGGGTTCGCTGGGGGCCTCGCCGTGGCTGCCCACCTCGCCGAGCACTCCGGGGCGGATGCCGGTGGGTGCGCCGTCGGGTCCTGCCATGCCCTCGCGGACCTCCGCCGTCAGGGTGGCGGCGAGCTGTTCCACGGAGGCTCCGGCCAGGTCGCCGGGCGGATGGAAGGGCTCGTAGTACCACCCGGTCGCGGCGACGACGGCGACGCCGCTGTCCCGGGCTATCCGGGCGAGGGCGGCCGGATCGCGGCCCATGCCCCGGCAGGTCAGCTCGATGACGAGGGAGAGGCCGTATTCCTCGCGCAGCGCGGCCAGTTCCCGGCCGACGGCCGGTCCGTGCCGCTGCGCGTCGAGGACGGCGGCTCCGTCGTTGCGGCGGTCCAGGTCGAGGACCAGGTGTTCGTGGGCGAGGACGGGGCCGCTGACGGATGCCGCCGCCAGCGGCCCGGCGACCGTGTGCACCCGCGGCTCGGTGCCGCGGTGCGGGTGGGGGGTGGAGCGCGCGCTCATCGGTGGGCCTTCCTGGTGGCGTGCTGCCTGGGGCCGCTCGTGCGATCCTGCGGGATCGCGGGCCCCGGGGGCACGCC
Organism: Streptomyces sp. WMMB303; assembly: GCF_029351045.1. NCBI lineage: Bacteria > Bacillati > Actinomycetota > Actinomycetes > Kitasatosporales > Streptomycetaceae > Streptomyces > Streptomyces sp. WMMB303. The sequence goes on from NZ_JARKIN010000001.1 coordinate 4,823,567, forward strand.
CCGGTCGGGACGGATCAGCCCTTGAGAGGGGTGAAAAGGTCGAGCCAGTAGAGGATGTTGAGCAGGACGCCCCCGATGATCACTGCGGTGGGCGCGGCCGCCATCCGGACGACGGGGCGGCCCATCGCCTCGTTGAGCAGGTAGAGCCCGCCCACGATGAGGATGCCGAGTCCGCCGCCCATCGCGTTGGCCGCCATCAGGGAGCCGAAGAGGATGGCCAGGTGGAGGCTGTCGGTGATGGCGTTGCGCAGGTGCTCGGAGGAGTCCCGGACGCTGGGGAGCTTGCCGAGGACCTTGCCGATGGACGAGAGCGCCAGGACCTCGAGGGCGAAGACGGCCGCTCCGACCACCGCCGCCAGCACCGGGTTCGGCATCAGGTAGCCGATCGGGTAGACGAGCGTGAATCCGGCGATGCCGTAGGCGCCCGAGGCGAGCGCCGTCGTCGCGATCAGCGGGACGAAGCCGAAGACGCGGTAGAAGTCGACCTGCGCGGCCTCGGAGAAGTGGCCCTTGGCTATGAGGAAGCTGGTGGCTTCGCCGCCGCCGAATATGTGCATCTGGGCGAGGACGCAGACGCCCGCGCCCAGGACCATGAACAGCGGCAGATAGCGGCGCAGCCGGGTGGCGCTGGCGCTGAAGAGGGAGGCCATCGGATCGTCGTCGGGCGTTGAGCCCTCGGAGGCGGCGCCCGGGGCGGTGGCGGCCTGGCGGTCCGCCTTGCGCTGCACCAGGTCCTTGCGGACGGCGAGGCCGATCAGCAGGAGGACGCCGACCGCCATGGCGAGCGCGCCGGCGAAGATGTCGGGCCACAGCTTCATCGTCATGACGACGAGGGCCAGTTCCACCGCGCCGGCCGCCGCGCCCCACGCGCGTCCGAACTGCTTGGTGATGGCCAGCACCGGGAACAGGGTGAAGAGGAAGAGGATCGGCGTCGACATCTGCTGCATGGCCGTCAGGAAGTCGACGGGAAGGTCGTGCGCGACCTCGTTGGCCCCGTTGAGCCCGAAGACGACCACCGCGCCCCATCCGGCGCCCAGCAGCGGCGCCAGCCACTTCTTCGGAGCCAGCAGACCCAGGATGTCGGTGGGCAGGAAGAGCAGCCAGGGGTTCAGGACACCGGAGGAGAGCGCCATCGGCGCGCCGAGCCCGAAGATGAATCCTGCGGAGAGCCCGAAGGAGACCGCGGTGGTGGCCGAGCGGGTGGTCCGGCCGTGGATGAAGTCCAGCATGAACGGGCGCACTCCGTCGTTGAAGACGGCCAGCGCCATGTGCGAGATGAACGCGGTCAGCGCGCACAGCAGGATCACGGTCAACTGCTGCGGCAGCGAGAAGTCCAGTCCTGCGTCTGCGGCCAGTTGGAGGCCGGTGGTGCTCATCGTTCTCACGGGGTTCGCTCCTTACACGCCCGGGGGTTCTGCGCCTGGACCCAGTCAGGCACGCGCGAGGGCGCGGGCGAGCAGGGGGGCGATGGTCTCGATCTGGTCCATGGAGAAGCCGAAGACCTTCTTGCCGTCGGCGATCAGTGCCGCCACCTGGTCCTCATCGGGGACCGTGCGGCCGAAGGTGTGGCAGGCGGGCCGGCCGAGCAGCCCCACGAGGACGCCGAGCGAGGCCCCGGCCCCGGTGTGGCAGGTGCCGAGGTAGTAGTCGGCCTGACCGGAGCGCAGCTTCATGGCGGCGTCCATGTCGCTGGAGACCACGACGTCGACGCCGTCCAGGTCGAGGGCGCGTACCGCGTTCGCCACTTCGGTCTTGCCGACTCCGCCGGTGAGGATCTTCGTCATGAGTGGTGCCTCTCGTCTGTGCCGCGGGGCCCGGCGGCGGGTCCCGGAGGTGTGTCGGGGGTGCTTGGGGAGGGGGTTCGGGGAGGGGTGGTCCGGTAACGGCGTCCCGGTGGTGCCGGGGGGCGGTCGGGGTGGTGGGGTTCCGTGTCTCCGGTGTCTCCGGTGTCTCCGGTGTCTCCGTAGCGAGGGTCAGGGGGACACCCGCTGGGCGAGCACGGCCAGGTGCATGGCCAGGAAGTTGATTTCGGAACCGGGCAGTGAGGCTCCCAGTTCGGCCTCGGCACGGGTGGCGACGCGGCGGGCGCGGGAGACGGCCGCCGGGTGGTCGGCCAGTTCCGCCGCGACCTGGTCGTCGGTCTGGAACTCCTCGATGGGCTCGCCGTCGAGCAACCGGGTGAGGGCCATCATCAGATGGCTCGTCAGCATGCCCGCGGTCTCCTCGGTGACCGGAGCGCCCTCGCCGGCGAGCGCGGACAGTTCCGTCGTCACGAAGTCGGCCACTTCGGGGCGGACCTGGCCGCCGTCCCGGAAGAGCTGGATTCGGAGTGCGAGTTGGTCGTCCACGGCGTTCTCCTCGACGGGCGACAGAAATCGGGATTCTGGATTCTCCGGAGCGGTCGCACCCCGTCGCGAAACGGGGGCGGGTCGACGGGCACTGCCGGGGCGTCAGTCAGTACGAGGGCATCCGGTCTCCTCGTACGACCGCGGACTGCAGCTTCGTCACCCGTTCGGTGTCGATGGCCTCCCGTATGGCGTGCAGTGCGGCCACGCTCTCGGCTCTGCCGATGACCGCCGCGCTGGAGTTGCGCAGCGAGAGGTCCCGCGCTATCTCGTCGCCGAGCGGCAGCACCTCGATGCCCTCGCCGAGCCGGCCCTGCACCTCGTCCAGGTTCCAGACGGTGGCGTCCGCCTTGTCCTGCACCAGCAGATCGAGGAGCTGCATGTAGGAGCACTCGATCCACTCGACGTCCACCCGGCCCGCGAACGCGCGTTCGGCGAGCAGCCGCTGGTCCTCCGAGGCGTGGTCGACCGCGACGCGAAGGCCGGGCGCATCCAGCGAGCCCCCTTCGCGCAGCAGTACTCCGTGAGCCCCGACATAGGTGGTCGGGCCCAGGTCGACCACCAGCGAGAGGTCCTCGGGATACTCCTCGATCAGGCGGTCCGCGGCGTAGCGGGAGAGGACGACCAGGTCGGCCTTGCCCTCCAGCAGTGCCGTCGCCCTGCTGCCCGCCCCACGCATGAAGGTGATGCCGAAGGGCGTCCCGGCGTCGTCGAAGGCGGCACGCAGACCGGTCGCCAGGCCCTCGTAGCGGCGGGAGTAGGGCAGCGGCATCGCGGCGAGCAGGGTGCCCAGCCCCGACAGCCGCCACAGGATCGAGCGGTCCGACCGGACGAGGAAGGTGCCCAGATGGCCGCGCGCGGCGGTCTCGATCGCCCCGGCCTCCTCCAGCAGCCGCAGCGCACCCTGGACGGTGCCGTTGCCGCAGCCCAGCTCCTCGGCGAAGTCCCGGACCCGGGGCAGCCGGCGCTCCGGCTCGTACTCCAGCAGGAGGAGCGCGAGCTGGCGGGCCGCCAGGCCGTTGCGGGTCAGGAACCGCTCGTCGTAGTCGTTCACGACGGCACAGTAAACAGAATCCTGGATTTTTGACAAGACCCCCACCCGGATTCCTCCGGGTGCCTCGGCCCCCGCTTTCCGGGCGGAGAGAGTCCGAGTCGACGGAGGCTCACCATGCGGAGAACTGCTAGAAAAGGTGCATGCGCGGACTTTTCAGGCGCCGATCGACTCGGCGTGGACAGCACCGCCAGGTGCGGTCCGCCTCCGCGCATTCCGCGCACGGCCCGGGTGCCGAGCGGACGCCCTCCCGGGACAGGCCTCCCGACAGCGGGCCGCCGGCCCGCGAACGCCTCTTCCGGCTCCCGTTCGGCCCCCGCACCGTCGCCGGCGAGGTCTTCTTCCTCCAGGTGTCGGTCATCGTGCTGCTGATGATCGCCGTGGTGGTGGCGTTCGTCCTGCACGCGCGCTGGAGCAGCACCCGCCAGGCCAACAAGCAGTCCCTCGCCGTCGCCACCACGTTCGCGCGCTCCCCGGACGTCCTGGCCGGGCTGGAGAGCGAGGATCCGACCGCGGCGCTCCAGCCGCGCGCCGAAGCGGTCCGCAAGGCGACCAAGGTCTCCTACGTGGTCGTCTGGAAGCCCGACGGCACCCGCGTCACGGCGCCGCAGCGGGACCTGATCGGCAAACGCGTCGCGGGCCCCGTGCAGGACCTCGTGGACAACGCGCGGGAGGGCCGCTCGACCACCAAGACCCTGCAGGCCGCCCCCGGACTGACCGTGAACTCCGCCGTCCCCGTCACCCGACCGGACGGCACCCTCGCCGGACTGGTCTCCACCGGCGTCACGGTCTCCCGGGTGAACGAGGGCGTGAAGCGGCAACTGCCGGTGCTGCTCATGTCGGCCGCCGGTGCGCTGCTGCTCGCCTCCGGCACCTCCGCGCTGGTCAACCGGCGGCTGCGGCGCCAGACCCACGGCCTGGGGCCCGAGGAGATGACCCGGATGTACGAGCACCACGACGCGGTGCTGCACGCAGTCCGGGAGGGCGTGCTGATCGTCGACGAGACGGGACGGCTGATCCTGGTCAACAACGAGGCACGACGGCTGCTGGAGCTGCCCGAGGGCGCCGAGGGGCGCCCTGTCGACCAGGTCGGGCTGGGCGCGGGCATGATGGGCCTGCTGACGTCGGGCCGCGCCGCCTCGGACGAGGTGCATCTGGCCAAGGGCCGGCTGCTGGCCGTCAACATCCGCTCCACCCGCAGCGGGGAGGGCCCGCCCGGGCGGGTGGCCACGTTGCGGGACACCACCGAGCTGCACGCGCTGGAGGGCCGCGCGGAGGGCGCACGGGAGCGGCTGCGGCTGCTGTACGAGGCCGGAGTGCGGATCGGCACCACACTGGATGTGACCCGCACCGCCGAAGAGCTGACCGAGGTGGCCGTCCCCCGGTTCGCCGAGTTCGCCACCGTCGAGCTGCTGGACCCGGTACTGCGCGGCGAGGAGCCCTCCGCCGCACGCACCGACATGCGCCGCACCGCGATGAGCGGCGTCCGCGACGACGCGCCGCTGCTCCCGGTGGGTGCCGTCGTCCGGACCGTGGAGACGCTGCGCGGCCACGCCGAGGAGGCGGGCGAGCAGTCGGTCCTGGAGACCGATCTGCGGCAGGCCGACGACTGGCTGGCGCAACAGCCCGACCAGGGACGGGCCGCGCTGGAGTACGGCATCCGCTCGCTGATCAGCACCCCGCTGCGGGCCCGCGGCGTGGTGCTGGGCAGTGTCGACTTCTGGCGCACCGACCGCAGCGAACCCTACGGCGACGACGACGTGGCCTTCGCCGAGGAGCTGGCCGCACGGGCCGCGGTGAGCATCGACAACGCCCGCCGCTACACCCGCGAGAACGCCATGGCGGTCACTCTCCAGCGCAGTCTGCTCCCCCGCGGCCTGCCCGACCAGGACGCCCTGGATGTCGCCTCGCGCTACCGGCCCACCAGGGCCGGGGTGGGGGGCGACTGGTTCGACGTCATTCCGCTGCCCGGCGCCCGGGTGGCGCTGGTGGTCGGCGACGTGGTGGGCCACGGACTGCACGCGGCCGCCACCATGGGCCGGCTGCGCACAGCCGTGCTCAACTTCTCCTCCCTCGACCTGACCCCCGAGGAACTCCTGGCGCACCTGGACGAGCTGGTCGACCGGATCGACCAGGACCAGACCAGCGAGGGCAACGGTGCGACCGTCACCGGAGCCACCTGCCTGTACGCGATCTACGACGCCGTCTCCGGGCGCTGCACCGTGGCCCGCGCCGGCCACCCGGGGCCCGCGCTGGTCGCGCCCGACGGCACCGTCGACTACCCGGAGGTGCCCGTCGGCCTGCCGCTCGGTCTGGGGGGCGCACCGTTCGAGACGGCGGAGCTGCACCTGCCGCCCGAGAGCCAGCTCGTCCTGTTCACCGACGGACTGGTGGAGGACCGCGAACGCGACATCGACGACGGCCTCGCCCTGCTGCGCCGGACCCTGTCCGGCCATCCCGGCAGGTCGCCCGAGGACACCTGCCGCGCTGTGCTCGACACCCTGCTGCCCGCCGAGCCCAGCGACGACATCGCGCTGCTGGTGGCCCGCGCCCAGGTGCTCGATCCCGAACAGGTCGCCCAGTGGGAGGTACCGGCCGACTCCGGCGCGGTGGCCCCGCTGCGCGCCCAGGTCAGCCGGAAGCTGGCCGAGTGGGGCCTGGTGGAGGCGTCCTTCACCACCGAACTCATCCTCAGTGAACTGGTCACCAACGCCATCCGCTACGGCAGCGAACCGATCCGTGTCCGGCTGCTCCACCAGTCCCGTCTCACCTGCGAGGTCTCCGACGGCAGCAGCACCTCGCCGCATATGCGCCGCGCGGCGGCCACCGAGGAGGGCGGCCGCGGCCTGTTCCTGGTGGCGCAGCTCGCCGAACGCTGGGGCACGCGCTACACGCCGCACGGCAAGGTGATGTGGACGGAACAGAACCTGCATCCCGAGGAACACCGTCCCGATGAGGACGCCGACAGCCTCCTCGACCAGTGGGGCGAGTCCCTGTGACCCGGTGAGCCCCGCGCGGCCCCCGCGGGCTCGGGAACCTTCGCGCTGCCGCACTCTGCGGCTGGGCCACACTTGGGCCATGTCCAGCTCAAGCCCATGGGCCATGTCCAGCTCAAGCCCGGCCCACCGACCGGCCGCCCCCGAGGTGACAGAGCAGCACCAGGGCCACCCCACCCTGGCGAGCCTGCTGGCGACCACCCCGGGCGAGGCGCTGGACCTGCTGGCGGCGCCCCGCGGCAGCCACGTCCCCGTCCACGGGGTGGGCGTCTTCGACGCCGGGGAGACGTTCGCCGCGCACGGACAGGTGCTGCTCGCCCCCGGCACCGACGACTCCTCCGACACCGCACCCCTGGTGCTGCGGTCCGCGGCCCGCGCCGGGGCCGCTGCCGTCGTCGTGCGGCGCGGCGCGGACGGCGCGGACCCGCGGCTGCTGGAGGTGGCCGCCGAGACCGGCACGGCACTGCTGACCCGCGCCCCCTGGGTCGAGTGGACCGAGCTGATCGGCATGCTGCGGGCCGGGCTGGCACACGCCGGCGGCCCACCCGCCGGGGAGTCCCCCACCGATGTGCCGCTCGGCGATCTGCCCGCGCTGGCCCGCGCCCTGTCCGCACTGGTGGGCGGCGCGATCACCATCGAGGACCCGGACTCGCGGGTGCTGGCCTTCTCCCCCACCGAGCACGGCTCCGACCCGCTGCGCCGCCAGACCATCCTCGGCCAGCAGGTGCCCCGCTGGCGGCTGGCCGAGCTGGCCGCCAGCGGGTTTCTGCGCACCCTGTGGTCGACGGACGAGGTGGTGCACCGCCCCGCGGAGGGGCAGTTCTCCGAGCGGCTGGCGGTCGCGGTGCGCGCGGGGAACGAGGTACTCGGCTCGATCTGGGCCGCCGCCGACGGCAGCCCGCTGCGGGATGCGGCGCGCCAGGCACTGCGGGAGGCGGCACGTACCGCGGCCCCGCATCTGCTGCGGCACCAGCAGCGCACCCAGCAGGGAGCGGCGCACCGCAGGCGCGCGGTGCGGGACCTGCTGGAGGGCGCCGGAGACGCCGAATCCGCCGCCGCGCTCGGACTCGCCACCGAGACGCCCTGCGTCGTCCTGTCCGTCACCACCCAGGGCGCCGTGGCCGCCAAGGGCGACAAGGGGGCCGTGGCTCCCCGGGGCGCCGGCACCACCCAGGGCGGCCCGCCGCGGGACGGGAGCGGGGAAGCAGAGCCCCAGCCCGACGCCCACGACGGGGCGCTGCGCCTGGCCTCCCTCCAGGCGACGGCTCACCAGCCTCCCGGGCATCCGCTGCGGGACGCCGACCGGCTGGACATCCTGCTGCCGCTGGCCGACGGGGAGCCCGCGGAGGCGGACGCAGCCGCGCGGCGGCTGGCCCTGCGGCTCGCCGCCGCGGTCCACGAAGCGGGAGCCCTCCCCCTGGTGGCCCTCGGCACGCCGCAGCCCACTCCGGCGAAGGCACCCCGGTCGCGCACATCCGCGCACCTCGTCCTCCAGGTGCTGCGGGACCGCGCCGCACGAGCCGCCCACGAGAGGGCTCCGAAGCCGCTGGAGGTCGCTGCCGAGACGGACGTGCGCGCGGCACTGGACGCGCTGCGCGCCGTGCACGCGGTGGCCGGGCTGACGCCACCCGTGGACGGTCCGGTGCGGGAGCTGCTGGCCCACGACGCGCAGCACGGCACCGCGCTGGCGCCGACCCTGGCCGGCTACCTCAGCAGGTTCGGCGACGTCCCCGGCACCGCGCGCGAACTGGGTGTGCATCCGAACACCCTGCGCTACCGGCTGCGCCGGCTGCGCGACCGGTTCGGGCTCGACCTCGACGATCCCGATGTGCGGCTGCTCGCCGAACTGGCACTGCGTGCGGCGGGCAGCCATCCGGCAGCGACGCGGGACGACCGGTCGGGGTGAGCGGCGCCGCAGCGCATTGTGCGGCCGGGATCGCGTTGTGCGGCCGCACCAGAGGCGGGGCGGCGCATGGTGCGCGAGCACAGTCCCCGCCGGGATGCCGCCGCCCCGTTGGAGCGGCGTCCATCCCAGCGCCCGGAGGTTCGGCCCCGCCACCGCAGACCGGGCGGGGGCCCGCGGCGCACAGTGGACGGGTGTTCTCGGGGCGACCCGGCGACCGGCGACAGACGACCGGCGACAGCCGACAGGCGACCGGGCACGCCGGACCGGGGCGAGGCGTACGACAGCCCACCGGCCCGGCGACGGAGTCACCGAGCCGACCCGGGGAACCCGAGGCAGGAGCCCCCGGGCGGGCCGGGAGCCCGCCCGCGGGGCCGACCACGTGAAGGGAGTCGCAGATGGTGCCGGACGCCGTGGCGCGCAGGCAGGAGGCGGTCCGGGCAGCGGTCCGCGAAGAGCTGCTGGACCCGGAGGCGCCGGTCGTCGCCCTGCTGGACGTCGAGGGCATCCGGGAGAGCGCCCGGCAGTTGCACGCCGCGTTCGCCGGCCCCTCCCCCGTGCTGCACACCTTCGCCGTCAAGGCGGCCTCACTGGTGCCCGTGCTGGAATTGCTGGACGAGGAAGGAATCGGCGCCGAGGTGGCGAGCCCGGGAGAGCTGGCGCTCGCTCGGGCCGCGGGCGTCCCGGCTGCCCGGACCGTCCTCGACTCCCCCGCCAAGACCCCGGCCGAGCTGCGGGACGCGCTGGAGAACGGCGTGGCGGTCAACGCCGACAACCCGCAGGAACTCTCCCGCCTCGACGCGCTGGTGGCCGGGCGCACCGCGGCGGGTCAGGCACCGGGGGCACCGCTGGGCCTGCGGATCAACCCGCAGGTGGGCACGGGTTCCATCGACGCGATGAGCACCGCGACGGCTACCTCGAAGTTCGGGGTGGCGCTGCGCGATGACGGGGCCGAACAGTGGATCGTGGACAGCTTCCTGTCCCGCCCCTGGCTGACCCGGCTGCACTCGCACACCGGTTCGCAAGGTGTGCCGCTGGAGCTGATGGCCGAGTCGGTGCGGGTCGTCTTCGAACTGGCGGAACGGATCAACCGCGAGGCGGGCCGACAGCAGATCGACACGGTCGACATCGGCGGCGGCCTCCCGGTGAACTTCGCGGGCGACGAGACCGAGCCGTCGTTCGACACCTACGCCGGGCTGCTGCGCCGCACCGTGCCGGGACTGTTCGGCGGGCGGTACACGCTCGTCACCGAGTTCGGCCGCTCACTGCTGGCCAAGCAGGGCTTCATCGCCGCGCTGGTGGAGTACACCAAGGCCTCCGGCGGCCGCCGCATCGCCGTCACCCACGCGGGGGCGCAGGTGGCGACCCGTACGGCGTTCGCCCCCGAGGCGTGGCCGCTGCGGGTAGGTGCCTTCGACGCGAAGGGGGCACCCAAGCGCACCCCCGAGCTGGTGCAGGACGTGGCCGGGCCGTGCTGCTTCGCCGGGGACCTGGTGGCGCGCGAGCGTGCCCTGCCCGAACTGGCGCCCGGCGACGTGGTGGCGCTGTGGGACACGGGCGCCTACTACTTCTCCACGCCCTTCCAGTACAACAGCCTGCCCCGGCCCGCGGTGTACGGCTTCCGGCACGACGGTGACGCCGGTATCCGCTTCTCGCTGGTGCGCGCGGCGCAGCGGATCGAGGAGGTCGTGGCGGAGAGCGGCGCCGCCCAGCGCGGGGCGCTCACCGGCGGCCCCGCACCCGGCCGCTGAGCCGGACGGCGGCACGGATAGGCTCCCGCACCGTTCCCGGAAACACCGGGTGCGTTCCGCACGGGGGTCGAGTGTGTTCGGTTTTCTCCGCAAGTCTCCGATCTTCCCCTGGGCGGGCGACCGGCTGCGGTCGGCCCGCTCGGGGGGCGAGGCGGACGCGTCGGTGCTGCGCGGCCTCGCCTGCGGGGCACATCTGAAGTACGCCAACGGCGACCCGTGGAACACGGTCGCCGACCCGCGTCCGGCGCCCAAGTGGGAGCGCACCCGGCTCAAGTCGATGTGGAACGTCACCGACGCGCATCAGTGGCACGAGATGGTGCAGGAGTTGCTGGACGGCCAGATCTCCACCCCGCTGTGGGACATGGCCATGGGAGCCCGCGCCGCGCTCCTCGTCCGGCGGCAGGGCACCCCGGAGGCCGGGCAGCCGGTCTCGGAGCAGGCGTGGAACGACGCGCTGGGGCGCTGGCTGGTGGACCGGCTCGGCCCGCACCATCCCGAACTGCGCGACACCTCGGCGTCGCTCCGCGAGGCCGTCAGCCGCATCCTGCGCTACGAGGCCCGCTTCCGTGAGGACGGCCTGCTGGGGCGCGACGCCGTAGTACGCCGCACCCTGGCCTGGGATCTGGGCCGGGCCGCCAACATGGCCTGCTGGGGCGTGGACGCGGGCTTCGCACAGCCCGACGAGGCACGCGAGGCGCTCCGCGTCGTGGGCTGCGCCGCGGCGGAGGAGTACGGCACCTGGAGAGACTTCTCCCTCGGCTACGTCCTCGGCCGCTGCCTGCACTTCGACGAGGACGCCTTCGGCTCCTGGTACCGCGAGGTCCGCGACTCCCACCGACTCCTGACCACCGACCGCAAGAGCCCCTGGACGGCGCTGCCGCTGCGGGGGTGAGGCGCGGACCTCCGAGGGCTGCACCCGCCGTCAACGATGTCCGGTGTCGATGACGCAGAAGCGGTTGCCCTCCGTGTCGGCGAGCACGATGAAGTCCGCGTCGTCCGGGGCGAGATCCCAGTCGACCCGCCGCGCCCCCAGCGAGACCAGCCGCTCGACCTCGGCGGCCTGGTCACGTGCGTCCCCGGCGTACAGATCCAGATGGACCCGGGGATGTTCCTGGACAGGTGTGTCGCTGAGGCCGAGCGACAGTTGCACCCCGGTCCCCTCCGCCGGCACCAGCACCACCCAGTCGTCGGCCATCTCCTCGCGGGGGACGTAGCCCAAGGCCGCCGTCCAGAACGCGGCCGCACGCGGCACATCGAAGACACCCAGCACGACGGAACCGACTCTCAGCACGCGCCGATTCTGGCAGACGGGACGCCAGGTGCCCGCCTCGCATCTCAGCCATCCCAGAGCGATAGCAAGGCGCGAAGGCCAGCGGCGCCAGCTCTGTCGACGAAGCAGCACTTTCAGGAAGCGTGCCGACCGCCGAGGGCGACTGCTCGCCGCCCCGCTTTTCGCTGAGCTCTGGACGACGTTCGGGCCGACAGTTGCATCGGCGGCCGTAAGGCCAGGCACGGTCGCACCACCACGCCCACCTGAGACCTGTCAGTCGGTTTCGGGCAGCGCGGTGCGGCAGCGTGAGCCGCCTACAAGGAGGCAGGCAGTGTTCACGACGCGGGGCAGGTGAGGCCCGCCCACCAGGACGCAACCACTCGATGCGATACGGTTGTTGTGCTGCGCACCTTCCCGGAGGGTACGAGGCTCACGTTCCATTCTCACTGCAGTGAGTGTGAGGAGCGGATGGCACGTCGTGTTTTCACAGCACGGACCTTGCGGCTGCCCGGTAGGGCAATCCCGCTCTGCTATCAGCAACTCACCCTGTGGAGTGGTAAGAGTGGAGCCGGTCGAGTACAAGTCCGCGCGTCGTGCACGGGTCCGCAAGATCCTGCTCGACATCGCTACCAACACCGTCACCAGCTTGCTGGCAACGGGACTGGTAGCAGTAGCCACCCATCTCTTCTGAGGTGGGTGGCCGTGGCGGGTCCGGAGAGCCCGCCACGCTTCTTCCCACTGATCGAATTTTAGAACAGCGGCAGGGTCTGTTCTTTGCCGGTTGCCTTCTGTTTTTTCTTACCCTGATCAGGGCGCATTTGATGCTGGACGCGCAAGCCGGGGGGCAGACGTTTCCATGACGGCCTGAGACCGTGAATCTGCACTTCCCCGACGAGTTCCTTGAGGTGTTCCCTCGTCTCCTCGTCCGTCGAGTAAAGCACCGTCGCACGACTGGCACGGGTCATGAGGACGTGATAAGCATTACGGACACAGGTAGCGAACTGAGTGTCACTCAGGTTTTTCGTCCGAACCTTGTCGTCCAGTGAACCCGGTGCGGCAACCCGTTTGATTCGGCTTCCCTTTTCCTTGCACCATCGACCTCGCCGAAACACCCAACGGCCGTCGCGCCACACCATGTCTTCGCCCATGATGACCCCGCACCAATCCCATTCGAGTCCTTGGGCGGTGTACACGCAGCCGATCTGGCTGATACCGGCTTCGTGCACGGCCCAGATCTTCGACGGAGGCACGGTGCCGTTCTCGCAGTAGCTCTCGCTGTCAGCATTCCACGGTCGGCGCCAGTCGCCGATGCGTACATCCGCCTCCAGTCGCTTTCCAGGGTTCTGCGGCTTGTTCCAGGGCCAGCAGAACCCCGCCACCATACGTGCGGAAGCACCCATACGCGCCTCGTGATGAATGATCCGCTCCATCTCCTCGGGTGATTCCGCGACCTCGACATGCATCAGCCCGTCCGGGACCCACACCTTCGGGTCCTGACCGGACATACCCAGAACATCCTGAACCCAGTACACATAGGAGTTGCTTCCGCCGCACCGATACTGGTGCCTCAGGTCGAATGAGACGACCGGCGCCCCCCGCCGTTCCGCCGCATCCTTGATCAGGTTTACCGTGCCCACCTCATTGGGCCGAACGGACTGCCCTTCATCAAGAAAGAACACCGTCACCCGTGATGCGTCCAGCAGCTCATCGACCTGCGGCTTGGTTCCCTGCATTTCTGGAGGGAGGCGGTGGTTCGTGGAGCGCTCCCTCAGCCGGTGCGCCTCGTCGCAGATCAGCACATCCAAGGGTTCCTGCGGCGGAGTGACGAAGCTGCTGAAATAGGCGAAACTGTCCCTGAATGCGCGGTCTCCGTAGCCCACGTGGTTCTGGATTGCTCCGTTGAAAGCCCTGGAACCGCTCGCATAGCGGACATCGCGGCCCGCTGCTTCGAACTCGGCTTTGAGCTGCAGACCGATGGCGCTCTTCCCTGTTCCCGCACCGCCGGTGACGACGAAGACGGCACGCTCGGGCCCAGTGGCATGCATGCCCAGGACCTTGGCGGCCCTGTCCTTGACGTGATCCGCCACCTTCCGCTGATCGCGACGCAAGGTGAAGACGGTGTCCTCCCCGCGAGACATGATCATGGCATCCAGCAGGGATGTGTTCCGCAAGCCCATGCGGCTGAGGAGGGTCTCGGCATGGGAGATCCCGCTGTCCTCCCCGAAGTGTGCCCGCATGTCCTCCATCAGCTGTTCCCGCCGGTCACGGGTATAGACCGCGGAGTAGGCCCCTGTCGGCGCAGTGATGTCAAAGAGTGGCTGAACCGACTCCTGGGTTGCGTTGTGCAGGTAGGTGAAGCCGCTGCACTCGACGGTAATCCCGTGGAGCGGTCCGATTTCCCCAGCGAAGAGGTCGAAACTGATCGCCAGTTGCAGGGCGGGGTGCTTCTTCGCTTTCGGGATTCCTGGCACATAGACCTTCTCGGCGGTTGCGGCCTCCACCTGCGTCACGGTCGACCATCTTTTCAGCTCGACGAGTTGCACGGAGAGGCCATGCGATACCGGATGCCTCCCGACCAGCACCACATCGATGGTCTGGGCGTGCTTCGGATCTCCGCCGACGGTGGCTGCGCACTCGACGATCATCTCGACGTGTCCGAGATCCGCGTTCACCATGGTGTGGGCCAGCTCCACCAGGCTCTCTGCCCACGCGGTCCGCTCACCGACGGAGACTTCCTTCTCCCGGAAGTATTTCCACCGCTCTGCCAGGTGCGGCACCATGCGGTGCCGCTCGTCCAGCGTGAGCAGGTCTTCGGCACGGAGCTTCAGCAGAAGCATGGACACGGACTGGTCTCCCCCAAGGCACGAGTGACTCGTGCGGGTGGGGGCGTGTCCGTGTGGCTCAGGATGAGCGGAGCGGAAGCCCGTCGGGCCGCAATATTCTGGGCAATTCTAGTGAACGGCGACGACCGGGCGCGGTCGCGGCGGTGTCACGGTGTCACACGGCAGCAGTCTCGAGCTGGGCGCCGACCAGTTCGCGGAGCTTCGCCTGAGTCTCGGGATCCGTCGAGTGGACCACGGTGCCGACCATGCCGCGCGTCAGCAGGACCTTGTAGGTGTTGCGGATGAGCCTGTCCACGTCGTCATCCGACGTCGACTTCTTGAAGACCGGGTCCTTGGAGGCCGTGCGGTCGGTGATCCACCGGTCGCCGCGCCAGACCAGGTCGGGCCCGATGATGACACCCGACCAGTCGTACTCGAAGCCCTGGGCCGTGTAGACGCACCCGACCTGTCCGAACCCGGCCGGGTCGGTGGCCCACAGCGCAGAGGGGGGCGCCCCCGCCACCCCTCGGTCGCCTCGCAGGTTCCAGGGGCGTGCCCAGTCGCCGATCACGACATCGGCCGGCAAGGGGTCTCCCGGCTTCGGCTCGGGCGACCACGTCCAGCAGTAGCCGGCCGACATCCGGGCACCGAAGCCCTGGGCGCGCCGTTCGTCGAGGAAGCGCTCCATCTCCTCCGGGCTGTCGGCGATCCGCAGCTCCATCCGGTCGTCCGGCTCCCAGACGACGGGGCCGCCCTCCTCCAGCCCCAGGAGCCGCACGACCCACCGAAGATAGGCGTCGCTGCCGCCGCAGCGGAACTGGCTGTCGAGGGGGATGACGGTGCAGGTGAGGTTCTTCTTCTCGGCTGCGACCCTGATCTCGGCCTCGGTACCCAGCTCGCCGGGGCGAACGACCTGGTGCTGGTCGAGGAGGAAGACCGGGACGCGAGCGGCGTCGATCAGCTCTTCCACCTGCGGTCTGCCGGTGCGGAGGGCGGCGGAGGTGTAGCGGTTGGCGGAGGTCTCCCGCATGCGGTGCGCCTCGTCGCAGATCAGTACGTCGAGGGAGTTCCTCTCGGCGGCCATGAAGCTGTTGAAGTACTTGAAGAGGTCCTGCACCTCGCGCTTCCGGAAGCCCGCCACCTTGCGCATCGTCTTGGTGAACGCCTGCGAGCCGGTGGCATGGAGCGCGGGAATCCCCTGCCGGTAGAGCTCGCCCAGCAGGGAGAGGGCGATGACGCTCTTGCCCGTGCCGGGTCCGCCGGTGACGACCACGACCTCCTTGCTGTCGGCCTGCTTCGCCTTCCGGACGGCGTTGAGGACCATGCGGTACGCCACCTGCTGCTCGTCCAGGAGCACGAACTGCTCCCGCTCGCGCACTTCCTGGGCCGCGACGGCCATCAGTTGCTTCGAGGGGCCCTGCTTGCCGTTGAGAAGCGCATCGGCCATCGGGGCCCCGGGCGTCGTGTCGCTCAATTTGGAGCGGAGGTGTGCGAGGAACTCGCCTCGCTGCTGTCCGGTGAACATCCGGCCCTGGTCGTCCCGCTCGATCGCGCGCAGACCGGCGACACCGAACTCGGTGGCGTTGTGCAGGTAGGCCACGCCGCTCACACGGTGCGCGTGCTCGGCCAGAGCACCGTTGAAGTTGACGAGGTACTGGCAGTATCGGCGGACCTGTTCGATCGGGTTGAGCACGGGAGCTGCGCGGCCGGCGTGGCACAGTTCCGCATCCTCCTCGTCGGGCTCCGCCTGCCCCCACTGCTTGAGCTCGACCACGACATAGGAGGGCTCCCCGGTGGCCGGGTGCCGGCCCGCGAGCACCGCGTCAGCGCGCTTGCTGTTGAGCGGGAGGGCGTACTCGAGCAGCACCTCGACGTCGCCGAGGCCGGCTTCGTTGAGTGCGGTCACGAGCGCGGGGATGCTCCGTTCCCAGGAGCGGGCCTCCGAGGAGCCGACCCCGTGGCCGTGCTGGTGGAAGAACTGCTCGGTCAACTGGAAGAAGAGGGAGCCGTCCATCGCCATGGCGGCAACCGTCTTGGCGGACGCGCGGAACAACAAGAAATGCCCCCAGGCAGCACGATGTGACTCGTGCGGGTGGGGGCGTGTCCGTGTGTCTCCGTCTGAGCGGAGCGGAAGCCCGGCGGGCCGCAGATGGCGAGGCGATCAAGCATACCGGCGCCGCGAACACGTGTCGTAAGGACGACGGAGATGCCTGCGGCCGTCGAGAATCTGCACGTGAGCGGCGCGGATGTCGCCTCCCGCAGTTACGATTTTCACCTTGATGGTGATCGCCTTGTCGGGGGCGGCAGGGGCCGGCGATCCGTCAACCATCCACAGTGGCTTGAGAAGGCGGGGACGGAACGATGCGGGAAGGCCGGTGGACGACGGTCACCGAGTCCGAGTTCGACCATGAGCGTCGCGGACTGGACGCCATCCGCCGGAAGCTGCCCGACGCGGATCCGTGGCGGGCCTGGTCGAACTTCACGTTCACCGCGAACACCGGCCATGTGCGGGAGGTGGATCTGCTCGTCGTCGCGCCCAGCGGGGTGTGGATGATCGAGCTGAAGAACTGGCACGGCTCGCTGACGAGCGAGAACGGCACCTGGGTCCAGACGACTCCGGGGGGACACCGCCGTCCGCACGGCAATCCGCTGCACCTGGTGAGCACGAAGGCCCGGGAGTTGGGCGGGCTGCTGCGGCAGCGCGGCGGGCGCGCGTGGGTCGGCGAAGCCGTCTGCTTCACCGAGGACTCGCTGCGTATCCGGTTGCCCGGCCACGACCAGAACGGCGTGTTCAACGTCGACCAGTTGGTCGCCATGCTCCAGCGCCCCCCGCGGGACGAGCGGCACCGCGTCACGCCGACCAGTTCCCGTGAGGTCAAGGGTGCGCTGGACAAGGTGGGCATCCGGCGCAGCGACGCCGAGTACCGGGTGGGCCCCTACCAATTGGAACGCAAGGCGTTCGACTCCGGGGAGACGTGGGCCGACTACCTCGCCCAGCACGCAGAGTTGCCCGAGTCGGCGCGGGTGCGGGTCTATCTGCGGGAGCGCGGCTCGGACGCCACCATCCGGCAGTCGGTGGAGAACGCGGCCCGGCGCGAGGCCGCCGTCCTGCAGCGATTCCGGCATCCGGGTGCGGTGCAGTACAAGCAGTACCACCCCTCGGGGCACTCCGCGGGCCCGGCCCTGATCTTCGACTACCACCCGCAGACGCTGCGCCTGGACGAGTATCTGCTCCAGTACGGGGAGAAGCTCGACATCCTCGGCCGGATGGCACTGGTACGGCAGTTGGCCGAGACGATGCGCTCCGCGCACTCCAGCCGCATCCACCACCGGGCGCTGGCCGCCCGCTCGGTGCACGTCATCCCCCGCAACCGGGGCCGCCAGGGACAGACGGTCGGCGAAGAGGCCGCGTGGCAGCACCCGCATCTGCAGATCTCCGACTGGCAGATCGCCACCCAGCGCAGTGGCACCGGCTCCTCCGGCGCGGGCGCGACCCGATTCGCGCCGACGGCGCTGTCCGCGATGCACCTCGCCGACGTCTCCGACCCGTACCTGGCACCCGAGTTGACGGCGCTGAACGCCGACCCGGTGTCCCTGGACGTCTACGGTCTCGGCGTCCTCACCTATCTGCTGGTCACGGGCAAGGCCCCGGCGGCGAGCCAGGCCGAACTGGTCGCCCGGCTGGAGGCCGGTGAAGGTCTGCGGCCCAGTGCGCTGGTGGACGGGCTCTCGGAGGACATCGACGACCTGGTGCAGGCGGCCACGGCCTACCGGCCGGAGCGGCGGCTGTCCACGGTGGACGAGTTCCTGGAGATGCTGGAGCTGGTCGAGGACACCCTCACCAGCCCGGCCGACCCCGCCGTCGCCGAAGAGGCCGAGGCGCCGGAGAAGGACCCGCTCGAAGCCGTGACCGGGGATGTGCTCGGCGGGCGCTGGGAGGTCCTGCGCCGCCTGGGCACCGGTTCGACCAGCCGGGCCTTCCTCGTCCGCGACCTGGAGCACGAGGCGCGCAGAACGCGCCCGCTGGCCGTACTGAAGGTGGCCCTGTCCGACAGCCGGGGCGAGGTGCTGGTCCGGGAGGCCGAGGTGATGGGGCGGCTGCGCCCCGACTCCCGCGTCATCCGGCTGGTGGAGCCGCAGCCGCTGCACCTCGGGGGCCGCACGGTGCTCGCCCTGGAGTACGTGGGCGATGAGCGCGAGGAGGCCGTCGAGCCGGCTGCCTCCGGCAGCGGTCGCCGACGGCACCGCGGGGAGACGGTCGCCCGGCTCCTCCGCGAGAGCGGGCGCCTCCAGATAGACCAGTTGGAGGCGTACGGCGACTATCTGTTCGGCGCCGTGGACTTCCTGGAGGGTGAGAGCGTCTGGCACCGCGACATCAAACCGGACAATATTGCCATAAGGGTGCGTCCGAACCGCACCCGTGAGCTCGTCCTCATCGACTTCTCCCTGGCCGGCTACCCGGCCAAGAACCACGAGGCCGGTACGGAGGGCTATCTCGACCCGTTCATCGGCACCCTGGTCCGCACCGCCTACGACTCGCACGCCGAGCGGTACGCCGTCGCGGTCACCCTGCACCAGATGGCCTCCGGCGAGCTGCCCAAGTGGGGCGACGGCTCCGTCCTGCCCCGGCAGACCGACAAGGAGGAGTTCCCCTGTCCGACCATCGCCGCCGACGCCTTCGAACCCGCCGTACGCGACGGCCTGGTCCGCTTCTTCCGCAAGGCGCTGCACCGGGACGCCGCCGAACGGTTCCCCGAGCTGAAGCCGATGCGCGACGCCTGGAAGAGGATCTTCCTGGACGCCTCGCAGACGGTGCCCTCCAGCCACCGCTCCCGGCACAGCAGCCATCCGGGACACTCCGGCCAGGACGGGCAGGAGCAGCAGAGAGGGCAAGCGGAGGCCGCGGAGGGAGCGCCAGGGGGACGGCCCGCCATCGCGGACGCAGAACCGCTCTCCGCTGAGCAGCAGCGCGAGCAGTTGGCCGAGCAGGTCACCCGCGACACCCACCTCTCCGCGGCGGGCCTCACCCCGGCCGCCGAGTCGTTCCTCTACGGCTTCGGCATCACCACAGTCGGCGGCCTGCTGGACTACAGCCGCCGCAAGCTCCTCAACGCCCCCGGGCTGGGTGCCAAGACCCGCGGTGAGATCCAACGCCGCCAGCGCCAATGGGGCGAGCTGCTCCGCGAGGCCCCCGTATCGCCACTGACGGCACGCGGCCGGGCCGAGGCGAAGGAAGAGCTGGCGCAGCTCACCCGCACGGAGTCGGCTGTCGCCGACGGTGTCGCCGCGACCACCGATCGGCCCGAGGAGCTGCCGGAATCCGCGCTGCGCGCCCTCAGCCTCGACACCCTGGCCACCGTCCTGGTCCCGGAGCTGAACAACAACGGTTCCAACCACAACAAGGTCGAGATGGTCCGGCTGCTGCTGCGGCTCCCGGACGAGCACGGCACGCTGCCCGATATCGGCGTCTGGCCCAAGCAGAGGGAGGTCGCCGACGCGCTGGGGCTGTCGGCCGGCCGCATCCCGCAGATGCTGAAGGAGGAGCGCAAGCGCTGGAAGAAGCGCCCGGAGGTGCGGGCCCTCCGCGACGAGATCACGGAACTGCTGGCCGGACTGGGCCGTGTCGCCTCCGCCGTCGAGATCGCCGACGCACTCGTGCTGCGCCGCGGCACCCAGCTCCCCGAGCGCCCCCAGCGGCGCGCGCTGGCGCTCGCCGC
This sequence comes from Streptomyces sp. WMMB303, assembly GCF_029351045.1. Taxonomy (NCBI): domain Bacteria; kingdom Bacillati; phylum Actinomycetota; class Actinomycetes; order Kitasatosporales; family Streptomycetaceae; genus Streptomyces; species Streptomyces sp. WMMB303. The sequence goes on from NZ_JARKIN010000001.1 coordinate 4,843,422, forward strand.
GGTCCGGGCCGTGGTGGAGGTCGAACAACTCGAACCGGAGAGCGCCCAGTTCCAGCACCAGCCCAACCGCAAGGCCACCGAGGAGGCATTGGGCGCCGGACTGCTCGCCCTGGACGTACGGGAGGCCGACGAGGAGGCGGGCACCGAAGGAGACCCCCCGGACACCCCCACCGCGCCCGGCCTGCTCGACTACGCCTCCCGGCTGGGCAAGACCGCCGACCGCCTCGCGGGGCTGGACACCCTTCCGACGGCCACGAGGGTCCTGGCCGAACTCGGCGCCCTCGCCCCGCCGCCCGGCGAGGTCGAATGGGACGAACGCCGGCTGGTCGAGCTGGCCGCCTCCGCGTCCACCAACGCGGCGGCCACCCCCCGGCTGGAGATCTACCCGCGCAACCTGGACCTGGTGCGGGCACTGCGGCTCACCCAGGCGGGCCTGGTACGCCTGAACCCCGGCGTGCCGGACGAGTGGCAGCCCGGACTGACCGGCGAGGACGTGCACGAGCGCGTCCGCACCCGCTTCCCCGAACTGGTCGTCCCCGACGGCCGGGGCGGCACCACCCGCGACCTGCCGACCGCGGGCCCGCTGACGAAGGCCCTGCGCAACGCCGGCTTCGACCTCACCCTCTCGCTGCGCGAGGACACGAAGACGCTGCGCTATCTGCCCACCCGGATGGACTCGGCCTCCAGCTATCTGACGACCGGCGCCTGGCGCCGCTCCACCGACGTCGGCACCGTCACCCGCTACTCCGACGACCCGACACTCGCCGACGCCGTCCGGACCGACGAGCGCCTGCTCGCCTCCGCACGGCGGGACGGCTACCGCGTCCTGACCGTACGGGAAGCCCGTGCCTGGCAGGCCACCCAGGAACTGGGGTCGGCAGACGGCCGGTTCTGCGCCCGCGTCCTCTCGGTGACCGAACTCTTCCTGGAGGCCATGCACGCCCTGGTCCCCGAGGGCACCAAGCCGACCTGGGAGACGCTGCTGAAGGCCGATGTCGCCGAGCCCGGCTCGCGGGGCGCGATGAAGTTCGCGGAGTACGCGCGTACGGCGTGGGGTTCGGTGGAGCCACGGGTGCGGGAGCTGCTGGGCGACGGCGCCGGCAGCGGTTCCCACTCGGGCTCCGACTCCGGTGAGGGACCGGTGCTGCTCACCGACGCCGCCGTCTTCGCGCGGTACGACGCGATGGGCGTGCTGGGCCGCCTCGCGGAGGCGGCTCGCCAGGGCGGGCGCGGGCTGTGGCTGCTGGTCCCGCAGAGCGACCCGGCCCGGGAACCGAAGCTGGGGTCGGTCGCCGTCGCGTACCAGGCGGGCCTGGGTGAGTGGATCACCCTGCCGGAGTCGTGGGTGCAGAACGCCCACCGGTCGGGGGCGAGCAGCTAGTGAGCGGCGAGCGGATGAAGCGTGTAGTTCGAAGGTTCGAGTTAGAGGGAGACGTCGCGTGATCGACCGCAAGGCTCTGTTGAACGACCTCAAGCAGCAGGTCAAGGCGGTCGAGAGTGACCTCGCTCAGCAGGTCAAATTGGCGGGTGACGTCGGGGCCAAGCTGCGGAGTGAGTACGACCGGGCGAAGAAGCTCGGCCGTACGGCCGCCACCTGGAACAGTTGGCTGGACGAGCGGGTCACGCAGGTCGCGGTGGCCTGGGTGCTGGGTACGGTCTTCGTCCGCTTCTGCGAGGACAACGAGTTGATCCCGGAGCCGTATCTGACGGCTCCGGAGGGCGACCGCCGGGATCTGGCCCTGGCCCGGTACGAGGAGTACGTGGCCACGGCGGACGATCCGACCTACCGGGGTTGGATCGAGCGGGCCTTCGACGAGCTGGGCGCCGGGCAGGCGGGCCGACTGCTGTTCGACCGCCGCCACAATCCGCTGTTCCAGATCCCGCTGTCGCACGACGGGGCCCGTGAGTTGGTCGAGTTCTGGCGGGAGCGGGACGAGGCCGGCGTCCTCGTCCATGACTTCACGGACCCGCTGGAGGAGGACGGCGACGGCACGCGGGGCTGGGACACGCGGTTCCTGGGTGACCTGTACCAGGACCTCAGCGAGGCAGCGCGGAAGACGTACGCGCTGCTCCAGACCCCGGAGTTCGTCGAGGAGTTCATCCTGGACCGGACGATGACCCCTGCAGTTGGGGAGTTCGGCTATGAGGGCCTGAAGCTGATCGACCCCACGTGCGGGTCGGGGCACTTCGTGCTGGGCGCGTTCCGGCGGCTGGTGCGGCTGTGGGCCGAGGGCCGCCCGGGTGTCGACGTGCACGAGCGAGTGCGGGCCGCGCTCGATTCGGTGCACGGGGTTGATGTGAACCCGTTCGCGGTGGCGATTGCGCGGTTCCGGCTGCTGGTTGCGGCGATGGCCGCGAGTGGGATGCGCACGTTGGAGGAATCGGGGCGCTATGAGTGGCCGATGCACTTGGCAGTGGGCGACTCGCTGATCAAGCACCGGCATCGGCAGGGGAACTTGTTCGATGAGTCGGAAGAAGAGGGCGCCGACGAGCTTGCGGACTTCAAGTACCAGACGGAGGACGTGCACGAGCATCCGGACATCTTGAAGCCGGGCCGGTACCACGTGGTGGTGGGGAACCCGCCGTACATCACGGTGAAGGACAAGCGGCTCAATGAGCTGTATCGGGCGCTGTACAGCGCTTGCGCGGGGACGTACGCCTTGTCGGTGCCTTTCGCCCAGCGTTTCTTCGAGCTAGCTACGACGGGCGACCCGAAATCAGGAATCGGGTATGGCATGGTCGGTCAGATTACGGCGAACTCATTCATGAAGCGAGAGTTCGGAACGAAGCTGATCGAGCAGTACTTCGCGCACGAGGTGGAGTTGACGGAAGTAATTGACACCTCGGGCGCATATATCCCCGGCCACGGGACTCCAACGGTCATCTTGGTGGGCAAACGGCGGGAGGGAAGCAGCAGATGCACAACGATTCGCACTGTGCGGAGCATCCAGGGCGAGCCCTCTGCGCCTGAGAACAGCGCTGAAGGACAGGTATGGAGCGCCATAGTAGAACATATCGACAGTCCGGCCACTGCTTGCCAGTGGGTATCGGTTGACGACTTGGGGCGCAGCCGATACTTCAGCAAGCAACCGTGGATGCTTACAGACGGCGGCCTCGAAATGAATGATGCTATCGTCTCGTCAACCAAGGATTCGCTATCCACTCACACTGTGCGCATCGGGTTCGTAGGCATGACGCATGCCGACGATATCATGATTCGTCCCACCCGCTCTTGGAGTAAGCACGTCCAGGGTTTCACAGCACCCATTGCCGCAGGGGAACAAATCCGCGACTGGATCTCCACGACTGACTATGCCGCCTTTTACCCTTACCGTCAGGATCGCACCACCCGCCATCCATCGCACTCCGTGGTCGACTCCAGCGACCTCTGGCCCTTTCGTTCAGAGCTTGGGCAACGGGCCACATTCGGGGGTAGCAACTACTTCAACACCGGGCGCTCTTGGTGGGTTTGGCATCAACTCCCCAAGGATGTAGGCGCTCATCCCTGGTCAATCCCTTTTGCATTCGTGGCGACGCATAATCATTTCACTCTAAACCGAGACAACACGATATTTAAGCAATCTGCGCCAGTGATCAAGCTTCACGAGGAAGCGAGTGAAGAAGAGCACCTACGACTGCTCGGACTGCTCAACAGTTCAACGGCATGTTTCTGGCTTCAGCAAGTGTCGCACAATAAGGGTGAAGGAGGTGGTGCACGCGTCGATGCAGGGTACTCAACCATGGGAAGCGAAGCATGGAAGAATTGTTTCGAATTTACCGGGACGAAGCTACAGGCATTCCCCTTGCCCGCTCGCTATCCAACAACGCTAAGCGTCTCCCTCGATGCCCTTGCTCAAGACCTCACCGAGATGAATCCTTCTACCCTCGCTTGCAAGGTCATACCTACCTCCATAGAGCTCCGCGAAGCCTGCGCAACCTGGCACTCCACCCGCGCCCGCATGATCGCCCTCCAAGAAGAGCTCGACTGGCAGGTATACAGCCTCTACAACCTGCACCCCGAAGACCTCCGGGTCTCCGAGGACCCCGACTCTCCCGACATCCCGGAACTCGCCCTCGGCGAACGCGCCTTCGAGATCGTGTTGGCCCGCAAGGTGCAGGCGGGGGAAGCCAGCGACGAGTGGTTCAAGCGGCACGGCTCCACCCCCATCACCGAGATCCCCGAGCACTGGCCCTCCGCGTACCGCGAGGTGGTGCAGAAGCGGATCGATGCCATTGAGTCGTCCCGCGCCATCGGCATGGTGGAGAGGCCCGAGTACAAGCGGCGGTGGGCGACCGAGGGGTGGGACGCGCTTCAGGAGAAGGCCCTCAAATCCTGGTTGCTCGACCGGATGGAGAACAGGGAGCACTGGTACGACGAGAACGGGATGCCCGCGCTCGTCACGCTCTCCCGGCTCACCGATGCGCTGTCCCAGGACGAGGACTTCGTGTCCGTCGCGAAGATCTATGCGCCCCGCAAGGAACTGGCGGCCGTCGTCGGTGAGCTGATATCCGACGAGCACGTCCCGTTCCTGGCCGCCCTCCGCTACAAGCCCTCCGGGCTCAAGAAGCGTGAGGACTGGGAGCATGTATGGGACCTCCAGCGGGAGGAGGACGCGGCGCCGGACGAGCCGACCAAGCGCAAGATCCGCGACAGCATCCCCGTGCCGCCCAAGTACACCTCCGCCGACTTCCTCCGCCCCTCCTACTGGCGGGCACGCGGCAAGCTGGACGTGCCCAAGGAGCGGTTCATCTCCTACGGGCAGACCAACGTGGCGAAGCCGGAGCTGTACGGCTGGGCCGGGTGGAACCACCAGGAGCAGGCGTACGCCCTCGACGCCTACATCGCCGCGCACGAGGAACTGACCTCCGAGCAGGTGGCGCCCTTCCTCGCTGGGTTGCTGGAGCTCCAGCCCTGGCTGGACCAGTGGCACAACGAGTTCGATGCCACCTTCGGTGCCTCACCCGCCGCCTTCTTTCGGGGCGACCGTCAGATGGTTCAGGGCGAGCACGGACTGACGGACGACAACCTGCGCGCCTGGCGGCCGGCCGCCGCTGCACGTGGACGGCGAACCGCCAAGAAATAGCGAAGAACGCCCCCTTGCAACACTCTGCTCCGCTCGCGTATCAGGCCGCGAGCGGGGCAGAGAGACCAGAGCCACCACCATGGCCGGTGCGCTTCGGAGCTCACGTGACGCTTCGCCATCCCTGCTGCACCAGTTCTGTTCTCACAGATCGAGACGCCACCACGCCAAGACCGTGCCCCTATGCGTTGAGCCTGGCGACTCGCTTGTAGCAGCAGAGAGCTGCGGGAGATGAAGTGCCGGCCTCTCTCCCCCTTTCCCGCACCACTCCGAGCTGAGCTGACGGCCAGTCAGGCCCGCACAGTCTGCGTGGCGTTGACTGATCGATCTGTCCGAAAAGCCCATTGCAGGGCCAGATCCTGACATGGAAGCCTCAGAGTCATGATTCGCACATATCGATGGAAAATTGCAGGCATCGCCGCCGCTGGCACAGCCCTCGCACTGACCTTCCCGGCCTCGGCGTCGGCCGGCACCACCGGTGCAGGAAGCTGGGATTACGTCGGTTCCTCGTCGTTCTACGAGGTAAACGGCGTTTACTACAGCCACCCCGTAAAGTCACACGGCGGGAACTTCAAAGCCTGCATTTATACTTCGACCAGCGGGAAAAGAGCGTACGCTTTATACGAAGACGACGTGAACAATTACGACGACAAGGTCGGTTCCGTGCGCCAGCAGGTCGCGGGAGGATGCGAGACCTGGGACGTATCGGGGGCCGTGGACGGCGACAACCACCGAGCGGAACTGTACATCGCAACCAATGACTCAAGGGCGTATAAGGTGAAGTACTACGACTGACAGAATGCCATGGTGCTCGCTCCGTTACGGCGGGGCGAGCACCACGGCATTCCGGAGGAAGTGACACGCTTCATTTCATACACTACAGGCCGATCAGCCGATGTCACTCAAGTCGATGCACTTCGACTTCTGAGGGAAATCCATAATTCCTTCGTTTATTACAACCAGCACGTCGCCGCCCAGGCCGCTGTCTCCGTCGATCTTCACCTCGACTGCGGGTATGCGACCGTAGGTGGTGAGGACCTTTTCCCCGCTGCTGTTCATTCTGTTCTCGTCGAGCACCCAGTCCACACCGTTGATGTTCGTGCAAAGGTTTGGGGTCGGAGGCAGGGGCTTTACTCCGCATCGCATGACGACCGAACCGTCTCCCCACGCGGCGGCACCCGCGCCTTCGGTTCGGTCCCGGGATTGCCCGAGAAGGGTTTCAGGCACGGTCGCTGTGAGGTGTGAGCACCGAGGGTCGCTCGCGAAAGGCCCCGGTTCCACGGATTTCTTCGCGAACAGCAAGAAATACCAGACGGCGCCGGCAGAAAGAGCCACCGCGATACCTAGCCCGTAAAAAAGGTGGCTTCTTTTAGCCCCGGACTTGAACCACATAGACTCATCCTAACTGATGCCAACCGGGCCTCAGACAGAGCGCTAGTGCAATCACATGCGGACACCGTTTCCCCCTCATCCGAAAAGAGCGGAATACGCTCCTGGGCCAAGTCGGAGGGGCGAGGTGGAGGCGGGAAGCCATGCTCATCGGAGAGTGGGTCCGCGCAAGCCAACCTGGGCAAGCGCACCTTCGCTTCTACGAACGTATGGGCCTCGTTACCGGCCGACGTCTGCCCAACGGCTACCGCGACTCCCCACCGGAAGCGCCGATCTGGCTGCAGTACGTACACACCGCACAGAAGCTCGGCTTCTCGCCGGCTCGCGCACCATGAACACGTCCACCGGATCCTCGGTCTCGAGTGTGAATCCGTGCCGCTCGTACAGCCGCCGGGCGGGGCTGCCCTGCAGCACATTCAGCCGGACCAGGGTCCCATCGCAGTCGCACTGCTCCAGCAGCCTGCGCAGCACGGCTGCACCGATGCCGCTGCCCTGCCAGTGCGGGGCCAGGTAAAAGTGCTCCAGCCATCGGGCGTCTTCCGTCGGCCGCAGCGAAACGCAGCCGGCGAACACGTCGCCCACCTCGATCACCCAGGTGTGAGCCGGCGCGAACCCGTCCCGCAGTCGCTGCCGCACCTTCTGCTCGTCGTACCGCCCAAGGCGTTCCAGGTCCGCTCGCAGTACCAGGGCCCGCAACTCGGCCACCGCCTCGACGTCAGCCACCGAAGCCGGTCGAATCTCCCAGTCCGCCATGATCGCAAGACTACCGAGCCAAGCTCCTCCCGCTTTCGTTGGTCCTCTGGCTCCGCGAACTCCAGCCGTAGATCGCTGGTGCGCCGTCCGAACCGACCGCGCCTACGGGTGCGTGTCCGTGATCGCGATGACCTCGTCGAGGCGGTCCAGGGCAGCCTGCAGGTCGTCGACCTTGGCCTGGATGCGGTCGCGCTCGGCGCGCAGCATGGCTCGTTGCTCGGCGTCGGTGTGCCCGGAGTCCCAGCACGGAAGGAGTTCCGTGATCTTTCGGCTGGTCAGGCCGGCGGCGAACATCTGCTGGAAGAAGCGGACCAGGGGGACGGCGTCCTGCCGGTAGAGGCGCTGGCCGGATGGGCTGCGCTCGGCGACGAGCAGCCCCTGCTGCTCGTAGTAGCGCACGGCGCGTACCGAGACACCGGCGCCCCGTGCCACCTCGCCGATGCGGATCAGCCGCTCGCCCGCGGACTCCGTGACGGTCATGGCGATTCCTCTCACTCCGGCCCTGATGATCAACACTTGCCTCTGACGTCAGCGTCAGGTTTTAGCGTACGGGGCATGGACATCAACAACTCAGTTGCCCTTGTCACCGGAGCCAACCGCGGCCTGGGCCGCGCCTTCGCCCAGCGCCTGCTCGAACGGGGCGCCCGCAAGGTCTACGCGACGGCCCGCCGACCGGAGACCGTGGACCTGCCCGGGGTCGAGGTGCTGCCCCTCGACATCGCCGATCCCGCATCCGTGAGGGCCGCCGCCGAGGCCGCCGCGGACGTCTCGCTGCTCGTCAACAACGCGGGGATTCAGACGGGGACCGACCTGGTGACCGGCTCGCTGGACGCGGTGCGGCACGAGCTGGAGACCAACGTGTTCGGCCACCTGGGGATGGTCCGGGAGTTCGCGCCGGCGCTCGCCAGGAACGGCGGGGGCGCGATCGTAAACGTCCTCTCCGCCATGTCGTGGTTCGGGGGCAAGGGCGCCAATGCCTACCACCTGACCAAGGCCGCCGCCTGGGCCATGACCAACGGCGTCCGCCTGGAGCTTGCCGAGCAGGGCACGCTCGTGACAGCGGTGCACCTCGGCCTGGCCGACACCGACATGGCCGCGGGCTGGCCCGTGGACAAGATTGCACCGTCGGACCTGGCCGACGCGGCGCTCGACGGTGTCGAGGCGGGCTCCGCCGAGGTCCTCGCCGACCAGTGGAGTCGGGACGTCAAGTCCCGACTGCCACTGGCGCCGGAAGAGTTCAACGCCGCGATGGACCGAGCCCTGGCGGCGCTAACGGCAGGCTGAGGGGTCCTCGGGCCACGCTGGCTTCGGTCGGTTGCTTCTGAGGTCGTTCACTTGATACTCCATCCGCAGTTGTGGATCTTCATGTTGTGGCCGCGCGTCGGCGGTAGTGGCACTCGCGGCGCGCGTGCCTGGTGTCGGCGACGCCATAGCGACCAGCGCAGGCGATGGTCGCGTTGGCCGTTTGGGGATGCGGCGAAGGTCTCCTCGATCCTCCAGCGGGTTCCGGCGACGCGGACCAGGGCGGGCAGCGGTACTGGCCGCGGGCTGAAGCAGCGGTAGCAGGCCACCTCACCGGTGGTGCGGTTGCGGCGGATCAACAGCTGGCAGGTGCCCGCCGAGTGGACGGTCGACGGCGGTGTGTCCGCGCGGCGTGGCCTCACCGGCCCACTCCGCGATCGTCCAGCAGCTCTTGTGGGGCAGATCGGCCAGCAGTCCGCGAACGAACTTCCCACCCGACGCCGGGGTTCAGAACTACGGCTGGAGTACTTAGAGCTCCATCGACAACGGGATGCTCCAGTTCGTGGATTCGGTGGTGAAATCGACCTCGCTGCGAGGCTGAGACCGCTTGGGACGCCGCTCCCCCACCACGCAGGCCGGCTGAGTACAGAGGGAAGCGGCTCCAGCGGCCTATGGCGCTGGAGCCGCTTCCCTGTTCTTGCTGTCGCTCAGGCGCGCAGGTCGCCGCCCTTGACCGCCGAGAGGAACGACGACCAGCCGTCCGCCGCGAACGTCAGTACCGGCCCGTGGGGCGCCTTGCTGTCACGGACGGGGACGAGGGTGGCGAAGTCATCGGAGACCTCGACGCACGCACCACCGTCCTGATTGCTGTAGCTGCTCTTGCGCCAGCTCACGGCGCTCAGGTCGAGGGATCGCAAGGCACTTCCTCCAACATGCGCAGGATGAATTTTCGCGACTCGACTGGGGACAGCGCCAAATCGCGCACCGCATCGTACGCGAGCTGAAGTCGCTCGACCGCTGCGGTTTCCTCGATCAGTTCGCCCCGGTAGCCGCTCTCCGTGTAGGCCAACGTACGCCCCTCCGGCTGCCGGAGGTACCAGACGTCCACGTTCATCAGCCCATGAAAGCCCGCGCTGAAGGGCAACACCTGGAGCGCGACGTTCCCCCTGTCCGCCGCCCCCACCAGGTACTCCAACTGCTTCCGCCACTCCCCCGCGTCCCGCAGCGGCGTGCGCAGCACCGCCTCGGACAGGATGGTGCGGAAGGGCGGTGCGTCGTCGCCCTCCAGCAAGGAGCGCCGACTCATTCGGGCCTGCACCTGCTGTTCCAGGTCCAGGCCCTTCGAGCCACCGGCCGCGAGCACCTCACCCGCGTACCCCGGGGTCTGCAACAACCCCGGCAGGACGCTGACCGCGAAGTGCCACAAGCTCGTGGCCTTGGCTTCCAGTTCCATGTAGCGGCGGTAGCGCTCGCGGAACTGGGTCTGGTCGTTGATGGCCAGCTCCCACAGGGCCAGGAGCAGCCCTGGGGTGCCGTAGTGCTGGTCGAGGGCCTCGACGACTTCGGGCCCGCCCAGGGTCTCGCCGCTCTCCATCTTGCCGAACAGGGACCAGTCCCAGCCCAGTCGGTCGCCGAGCTGGCGGAGGCTCTCTCCGCGCTGCGCCCGCAGGTGTCGAAGTTCTTCCGCGAACCGGGCGCGTGGTTCGCGGCTGCGGCCGGTGACCGCTCGCCTCGTCGGCATGGTGTGCCTCCGTGGAAGGTGTGGAACATGCGCCGGTCTGCCGGGGAAGCACAACCGGTCTGCGGTGTGCGCAGCTCAGCCAGGACGCATTCTCGTAATGCGCCCCTCACGCACGGTAGTTCAGCCAGTGCGCGCCGAGCGGCGAAATATCAGAACAAACCATGAAAAGTTCAGGAGCACTTCCCATGGCGAACCCGCAGCAGCGCCCGGACCGCGCCGACGACAGCAACGGCGACCCGCACCAGAGCCCGACCGCCGACCCGTACCCGAACGAGCTCCGAGGCTGGACCGAGGGCCGGGTACCGGCCGGGGCCGGCAAGATCCGCGAGGCGGTGGCGGCACGTGATGCGCTCGCCGAGGCGCTGACCCGCGCCGGTGTTCAGCTCCCGGCGATGGACGTACGCACCCCGTGGCGGGACGCGCTGCCAGGTAGTGACGAGAGTGGCGGCGAGCACGACATGCCGGACTCCACGCGGGCCGCCCGGTACGCGCTCGTCCACCTCGGTGTCTGCTCGGCCTCCGTCGCCTTCGCACTGGCGGCCGTGATCGCGCGGGGTGCCGGCCGGTGACGGACGGCGGAGTCCGGTCGCAGGCGCCGGTTGCCGTCACGCCCGTGGAACCGGTCGTCGGCTCGGCGGTACGGGATCTCGCCCGTGACCGGATCGGGGTGGTGATGGAGCGGGAGGGCCGCTATCTCCAGCTCCGCCCGCTGGGCGGGGGACGGGAGTGGGACGCGGACCCCGACCGCGTCCGGCTGCTGACCCACGCCGAGGTGCTGAGCGCCCGCGTCGCGGAGACGAACGCACGCAGTCGGCGGCGCCTCGAGCTGGGCGGAGCATCCGAGGCACCCCGCACATCGTCCTGGAGCGGCCCGGACCCGTGCGGCCCATACCGCCCATGAGCAGCGGTCGCGGACGACGAGCCTCACCACGCCCGGCGACAGCTCGCAGTGAGGACGCTCAGGGCGCCCCGATGTCGTAGGCGGTGCCGTCGGCGACGGCATGGAGTTTGTCCGGGTTGGCCACGTTGTGGATGGCGGTGATGCGCCCGTCGGCGCCGAAGTCGAACGTGACGGTGGCGATCACGCGTCCCGGCCCGCTGAAGACGATGCCCGGCCCGCCGTTGATCACGACGAGTTCGGCATGCATGTCGGCCGGCGCGATGCCCTGGTACGGGACGGTACCGATGGCCGCGAACCAGTTGGCCACCGTGCTTGCGCCGACAACCGGGCGCAGGGCCTGGCGGACCTTGCCGCCGCCGTCGGTCCACAAGGTGACGTCCGGGGACAGCAGTTCCATCAGGGTGTTGATGTCACCGCCGGTCGTGGCAGCGAAGAACCGCTCGGTGGCCTCGCGCTGCCTGGTCCGGTCGGCTGCGAAGCGCGGCCGCCGGGCCCGCACGTGCTCGCGGGCCCGGTGCGCGGCCTGCCGCACCGCAGGTTCGGAACGTTCCACGGCCTCGGCGATTTCGGCGTGGCTGAAGTCGAAGACCTCCTTGAGCACGAACACCGCGCGCTCCAGCGGGCTGAGCGTCTCCAGCACCACCAGCATGGCCATCGACACCGACTCGGTGTCCACGACGGCCTCGGAGGCATCCCCACCGGTGAGGATGGGCTCCGGGAGCCACGGCCCCAGGTAGGTCTCGCGCTTGTGCCGAGTCGAGCGCAGCCGTTCCAGCGCCAGGTTCGAGACGATCCTCGTCAGGTATGCCTTGGGGTCGGCCACCTGCGAGCGGTCCGCGGCGGACCACTTGATCCAGGCGTCCTGGACGGCGTCCTCGGCGTCGGCCGCGGTGCCCAGGAGTCGATAGGCCACGGAGAACAGCAGGCTGCGGTGCTCGTGGAAGACCTGCTGGTCGGGGTGGGCTGACAGGTTGATCACCGGGCCTCCCGGACACGGGTGAAGCGGCCCCCGCGGGGCCAGAACGCACCCGAGGTGGGCATCTTCTTCATACGGCCATAGGTCGGCCAGGGCGAGGCGGTCACCGTTTCCTTGTACCGGACGGCCATGCGGCCGGTCAGGAAGATCCGGCGTGGGCTGTCATCGGGGCGGGTGAACTGCACCACGGCGTCGCCGCGTCCCAGACTCACCGGCGTGTGGTAGTAGCCGAAGCGGAACGGCATGGGCTGCTTGCCTCTGAGTATGCGCTCGATGGACAGCGCGGCATGCACCCCGGTCGGCATGCCGCCCTGGCAGGTGCCGTGCAGCACGCCGTAGCGCTGGCGGATCGCGGCTGCGTCGCCGATCGCGTATACGTCGGGGTGGGACACCGACCGCAGTGTGGCGTCGGTGACGATGCGTCCGCGACGATCGACGGCCAGCCCGGCGGCGGCCGCCGGCGGCGACACCCGGGTACCGCTCGTCCACAGGACCGCGTCGGCGGCGATGCGCTCCCCGCCTGCCAATTCCACCCCGTCGGGCAGAACCTTCACCACCTCGGCTCCTGTGCGTACCTGGACGCCCAGCCGGTCGAGCGCGGCGTGCACGTACGCCTTGGCCTTGGGATTCATGGCCGCGCCGGGCTCGGTCCGGCCCTGTAGCACGACGTCCAGTTCCGGGTGCCGCTCGGCGATCTCCGCGGCCGACTCGGTGCCGGTCAGCCCGCTGCCGGCGACCACCACCGTGCCGCTGCCGAGCCGCCGAAGTCGGTCGGCGAGCAACTCGGCGTCCGGGGCGCTGCTCAGGGTGTACGCATGGTCCTCGGCGCCCGGCACCGCCGACGTGTCGGCCACACTGCCCAACGCGTACACCAACGTGTCGTAGTGCAGGACCCGGTCGTCATCGATCCGTACAGTCCTGGCGTCCGCGTCCACCGCCGTCACCCAGCCCCGTACGAATCGCGCCCCCGTGCCCTCCAGCAGCTCCGGGATGCTCAGCTCGGCGAGCCGCTGCCCGGTCGCCGTCATGTGCAGCCGCATGCGCTCGGTGAACCGCTCCTGCGCATTCACCACGGTCACCCGTACCTCGCGCCGGTTGCTCCTGGCCGCCAGTTGGATGGCCGCGGACATCCCCGCGTACCCGGCTCCCAGGACCACCACACGGCGTGTGCCCGTCATGCCGGTTTCCTGCTGTGTGCTCACCGTTCCGTCCTCCTCCATCGCTTCCGACGACCACCAGATGGAAGCGGACCTCCCATCCGTGACAAGAGGGCGATGTGATGCACAGCACAGTCCGACTCGATGTCCGCCCAACGTTCCGCACTCCCGCACCACGCGGTTGTGCCGGCTGCTCGCCTGACGGCACGTCATTTCGTGACTGCTTTTCATCACCCCGCTGACGTGCTCGACTTCTGTATCGGAGAATGGTCCCGGACCAGGATGAAGATCCGCACAGAAGAAGACCCGCAGACCCGTCGATACGACGGATGGCACGGCCACGGCCCCCAGCGTGCCCGCAGCCGGAAGGAGAGCGAGAGCCTCGATGGCCCAGGACCCGCAGTCGCAGGCGCCCCTGCTTCGCGATGTCATCGACATCAAGGAGTCCATTTCCACCTCGGACTTCGTGCTGCAGTTGTCGGAGGCGACGACGCCGCAGGGGGCCGAGCACGCGCTGCGGGACTACGTGGTCACCGAGCGGCTGCTGGAGAACTTCGACGAGGCACTGGGCCTGATCAAGTCGGCGCTGGACGGGCACGCGTCGAAGGCGGCGTATCTGCACGGCTCGTTCGGTTCCGGTAAGTCGCACTTCATGGCGGTGCTGCACGCGCTGCTGAGCGGCAGCCCGGCGGCGCGCGGCCGGGGCGACTTCGATCCGGTGCTGACCAAGCACGAGTGGCTGGGCACGGACGGGAAGAAGTTCCTGCTGGTGCCGTACCACATGCTCGGGGCGAAGGCCATGGAGCAGCGGGTGCTCGGCGGGTACGTGAGCCACGTCAAGCGGCTGCACCCGGAGGCCCCGACGCCGCAGGTGTACCGGACCGACGCGCTGTTCGACGACATCCGGGCCATGCGGGCGCGGATGGGGGACGCGGCCGTCATCAACGGCCTCACCTCCCCGGAGGGGTCCGGCGGGGACGAGGACGACGAGTGGGGTGAGTCGTTCGCCTGGCAGCCGGCGCTGCTGGACACGGCGCTGGCCGCCGAGGAGGTGCACGAGTCGGGGCAGGCGCTGAACCTGGTGAGCCCGTCGACCCCGGCGGAGCTGCGGGCCCGGCTGGTGGAGGACGCGAGCACGTATCTGCTGCCGGGGTTCGCCAAGAACGCCACGGAGGACGAGCACGGGTTCGTCTCGCTGGACGCGGGGCTCGGCATCGTCGCCGAGCACGCCAAGTCGCTGGGCTACGACGGGCTGATCCTCTTCCTGGACGAGCTGATCCTGTGGCTGGCCACCCTCATCCACGACCAGAAGTGGGTGGCCCGCGAGGCGGGGAAGATCACCAACTTCGTGGAGGGTGGCGACGCGCGCCGCGCCATCCCGGTCGTCTCCTTCATAGCCCGGCAGCGGGATCTGCGGGAGCTGGTGGGTGAGGAGGTGTCGGGCGCCGCCGAGTCGTCCATCCAGGACACGCTCAATCTGGCCTCCGGCCGGTTCGACAAGATCACCCTGGAGGACCGGAACCTGCCCCAGGTCGCGCACGCGCGGCTGCTCAAGCCGAGGAACGCCGAGGCCGGGGCGCGGATCGAGGCGCAGTTCGAGAAGACGCGCAAGGTCCGCCAGGAAGTGTGGGACACCCTGCTCGGCTCGGACCGGGGTGCGGACGGAGTGGGAGCCGACGAGGACAGCTTCCGGCTCACCTATCCCTTCTCCCCCGCGTTCATGGACACGCTCGTCCATGTGTCCTCGGCGCTGCAGCGCAACCGGACCGGTATGAAGCTGATGGGGCAGCTCCTCGCCGACCATCGCGACGAGCTGCGGCTCGGGGATCTCATTCCGGTCGGCGATCTGTATCCGCTGATCGCCGACGGCGGCGACAAGCCGTTCACCGACAGCCTGAAGGTCGTCTTCGAGGCGGCGGACAAGCTGTACAGGACCAAGCTGCGGCCGTATCTGCTCGGTACGTACAACGTGACCGAGGAGGACGTCGAGCAGTACACACACCGCGGGCCGGACAGCATCAAGGACCCGGAGCTGTGTGGGCGGATCAAGACGTTCGTCGGCGACAACAGGATCGTCGGCACCCTGCTGCTGTCGTCGCTGGCGCCCAGCGTCCCGGCGCTGGCGGACCTGACGATCCGCAGGCTCTCCGCGCTGAACTACGGCTCCGTGGTCGCGCCGATACCGGGGCGCGAGTACGGCATCCTCAAGAACAAGGTGGCCGAGTGGGCCGGCCGCTTCCCCGAGATCAAGGAGACCGGCACCGAGGCGAACCCGGGTGTGCGGCTGGAGCTCTCGGGTGTGGACGTCGACTCCGTGATCGCCAACGCCAAGGTCAACGACAATCCCGGGAACCGGCAGGCGCTCGCCAAGCGGCTGCTGTCCGAGGATCTGGGGGTGGCGCACGGGCAGTTGGCCAGCCGGGTCGACTTCGTGTGGCGGGGTACGGAGCGGGCCGCCGAGGTGGTCTTCGGGAACGTCGCCGACGAGGACGAGCTGGCCGACCACGACCTGATGCCGCAGCAGGACGGCCTGTGGCGGATCGTCGTCGACCTCCCCTTCGACGAGGGCGAGTTCGGCCCCCGGGACGACGTGAACCGGATGCAGCGGCTGCGCGAGCGGCAGCAGAGCGAGAGGGCCCGTACGGTCGCCTGGCTGCCGACCCATCTGTCGGCGCAGCGGTACGCGGACTTCTGCCGCCTGGTCGTCATCGACAAGGCGCTCGCGGACGAGCAGCGCTTCGAGTCCCAGTACGCGGGCCATCTGAACGCCGACAACCGTGCGCGGGCCAAGGGGCTGCTGGAGACGCAGCGCGAGTCGCTGCTGAAGAACGTGAAGGCGGCCTTCAAGCAGGCATACGGGCTCGCGGACAAGAAGGCGACCGATGTCGAACTGGGCTTCGGCGAGCACTTGCAGTCGCTGCGGGAGGTCGAGGGGCTGACGCTGTCCTTCGGCCAGTCGCTGCGTGACGGGCTGCGCCATGTCGTGGGCAGGCTGCTGGCGGCGCAGTACCCGGACCATCCGGACCTCGACCCGGACCACACCGGCACGCCGGTGAAGTCGGCCGACGTCCGCAAGGTCTTCACCCACGTGCGGGCGGCCGCGGAGGCGCGCGACCAGCGTACGGAGGTGCCGGCTGCCGACCGCAAGGCGATGCAGCGCATCGCGGGGCCGCTGCGGCTCGGGCAGCAGAAGGAGGCGTACTTCGAGCTGTCGCTGTACTGGGCCGACCACTTCCGGCGGCTCGCACGCGAGCGCGGCCACACCGGTGACCTGAGCCTGATCACCCTCACCGACTGGACGGACCTGCCGCAGCCGCGCGGGCTGCCCGGATATCTGGCCCGGCTCGTGGTCGCCGCGTTCGCCGAGATGGACGACCGGGTGTGGGTGCGCGGCGGGATGCCGCTGGACCCGGCACCGGAGATGGCGCAGCTCAAGGAGCACGACGCGCTGCGCAGCCAGCCGCTGCCCGGCGAGGAGGACTGGGAGTGCGCCCGGCAGCGGTTCGCCACGGTCTTCGGGAAGACGGCGCCGACGCTGCGGCGCGGGCGGATCGTCAACCAGTTCGCCCGCCAGATCACCGAGGAGGCCCGCACCCACCAGGAGCAGGCGGCCGATCTGGTGCGGCAACTGGAGGAGCGCTCGGCATTCCTGGAGCTGGACGACACGGACGAGAGCGGGCGGCTCGCGCTGGCCCGCCGCTGCGTCGAACTGCTGAAGACGCTGACCCAGGGCATGGGGCAGGGCGCGGCAGGAGCGAAGAAGACGGTGGAGGCACTCGCCTCCTTCGACCTGGGAGAGGTCTCCGCCGACCGCTACGGCACTTCGATCACCCAGGCGGGAGCCGTGACCCGCGCGCTGGACGCCGCGTCCTGGACCACCCTCGACCTCGCCTCGAACGAGGGGCCGGAGGGCCGGGCGCTGCTGGAGTCGCTGCGCAACGTGGCGCGCAGCGACCAGCGGACGAGCGATCTGTGCGGCGCTCTGGAACGCACCCAGCGCGAGGTGCTCGCCCTGGTCAAGCGAAACCGGGCGGCACAGAGCCCGCAACCCGATGCCGAGCCCGCCCGGCCACCCGGCCCCGGCGACGTTCCGCTGCACACGAACAGCAGCCACCCGCCCGTCCCGGAGCAACTGTCGCCCGGGGCAGGAGGGCGTCCGGGGCAGGTGAAGCGCTCCGGCGGCAGCCGGACCACCGCCGCGCGGGCCGCGGCCGAGCTGCGGGAGGAGCTGACCGCACTGGCGGCAGCCGAGCCCGATGCCACGATCGAGGTCACCTGGCGGGTCGTCGAGTCATGAGCACCCCGGTCACCGACACACCAGGAACCGCCGCGACCGCGGTCTCGGTGGCGGCGCGGCTGAACCTCGCCACCGTCACCCAGTACCTGTCCTCGCAGACCTCGCTCGCCGACGCGCTCACCGGCAACGACAAACGGCGCGCCGTGCTGCTGCGTGCTGCGCCCGAGTGGCCCGGCCCGCCGCAGCCCGCATGGGGTGAGGGCTGCACCGCCCGGATCGCCGTCGCGCTCTCCCCGCTCGCCGTCCACGAACTCGTGCTGAGCCATCTCGCCGGATCGCCCGAGGACGAGGACGGTGGCCCCGCCGTGCTGGTCGTACTGACCGATCGCGAGCAGAGCGAACTCGACGCCTCGATCGTGGCCCGTACGCACAAGAAGCGCGTCAACACCGTCGACGGCTGGGACGTGGTGCGTGAGGCCTTCGGGGCCGAGCAGTTGGAGACTCGTCTCAAGGACGCGAGCTGGGCCGCCGAGGCGCTGCTGGACGCCACTCCGCCCGGCGGCTGGCCCCCGCACCCGGGCAGTGTGCTGTCGCGGCGTACGGCACTGTCCGCGTTGGCGCTGCGGCGGCTGCGGCTGGGCCGGTACGACAGCGAAGCCGGCTCCGCGCATCGCGCACCGGTGAGCGACCCCCTGGACATCCATACGCTGCTCGGCTGGTCCCTGGCCCCTGGCGGCCCTGAACGGCTGCTGGACCTGCGCGCTCCCGAACGCGACGGGCTGACGGAGTTCCTCGGTGAGGAAGGGCAGGCAGGTCCGGCCGGGCAGGCGCTGCTGGCACTGGTGGGGGCCGCGCACGGCCCGGACGCGGTGGCCTTCGGCCTGGTGTGCGGCGCCCTGTGGCTGCACGCCGACGCCGACGCCGACACCTACCGGGCACGGGGACGCGCCGAGCGCTGGTTCGGGGAGCAGCCGCCTGCGGCCGGCGAGGCGCTGGACGTGCTGGCCGGCTCGTTCGGTCGGGCTTGCGAGGAGTACGTCGGTGTGCTGCTCACGACCGCGTCCCGGGAGCAGGAGAGTGCCGCGCTGGAGGCGCGCGCGGCCCGCCGGGTCAGTGGCACCGTGCTCGACCGGGCGGCGGTTCTGGCCCGGCAGTTCGGTGCCGAGTCCGCGGCCCAGGCCAGTCCGCTGCTCTTGCAGGGGCTGGAAGCGCGGTTCGCGGCGGTCGGTCACGCGCTGGCCCACTCTGCGGGCACGGCCGAGCAGGTGGGGGCCGCCTTGGAGGTGCTGGGCAGGCACAAGCGGGCCGGGGAACCCCAGGCGCGGGTGCGCGTCCAGCGGGCGCACATGGCTCAGCGGCTGGCCCGGTGGCTCGCAGGTGGTCCCGATGCCGCCTGCCGTTCGGCTGCGGACGGCATCGCGCGCCACATCGCGGAGACCGGCTGGGTGGACCAAGCTCTCGAACACATCGAGGCCGGTGGCGATCCCGACCCCGTCCTCAAGTCCGCGTACGACAGACTCGCCCTACGGGTGCGGGAGGTGCGGCACGAGATCGACCGGGACTTCGCCCGCGCGCTCGCCACCTGGACGGCCGCGGGTACCCCGCCGGGCGCCATGCTGACAGTGGAGTCCTTCCTCGACCGGGTGGTCAAGCCGATCGTCCAGGGCGGGGAAGGGCGGCGGGTGCTGCTCGTCGTCCTGGACGGGATGAGTGCGGCCATCGCCACCGAGCTGGGCGAGGAGATCCGCTCCTCATGGGCGGAGTTCGACCCGGTGCCGGACGGCACGCCGCACCGCCGCGCCATGGCCGCAGCGCTGCCGACCGTGACGGCCGTCTCCCGTACATCGCTGTTCGCGGGGCGGCTGACAAAGGGGGCACAGGCGGACGAGAAGCGGCTCTTCCCGCAGCAGAAGCTGTGGGGCGGGGCTCCGGCAGCCGTCTTCCACAAGGACGATCTGCGCGCCGAGAGCGCCGGGGAGGTCTTCGGCCCGCAGCTCACCGAAGCACTGGGCGACGGCCGCACCCATGTGGCGGTCGTCCTCAACGCCATCGACGACCGGCTCGGCAAGGAGCAGAAGCTCGGGGACGGCGCCTGGCAGGTCCAGCACATCCCCGGGCTGGCGGAGTTGCTGCGTGTGGCCGCCCTGCAGGGCATGGCTGTGGTCCTGACCAGCGACCACGGGCATGTGGTGGACCGGCACGGTGCGAAGGTCGAGGCCGGAGAGCCGGAGTCGGCGCGGCATCGTGCCGCTTCCGGGACGGAGGAGCCCGCGGCTGCGGCCGAGGTCGCGCTGTCCGGGCCGCGGGTCGTCTGGCCCGAACCGGAGTCGTCCGTCGTCGCGCTGTGGGACGCCGACTCCCGCTATACCGGACTCAAGGCCGGCTACCACGGCGGAGCCTCCCTGGCGGAGGTGGCCATCCCCGTTCTGGCGTTCCTGCCGTTCGGTGCCTCGCCGCCCCGAGGGTGGCGGGAGCTGGGTGAACAGCAGCCCCTTTGGTGGAAGACCGACGAGAAAGACGCGCGGCTGCTCGGCGGCCCGCCTTCGAGCGCTGCGACGAAGGACGCGGGGCCACGCGAGAAGCAGACCTCCCGGCACAAGCCGTCGAAGACCCAGGCGGAACTGGCCGCCACCCACGACTCCTTGTTCGACGTGGCCCCGGCACCCGTGCCCGAGCCCGTCGAGCCTGCGGAGCGGCCGGAGCAGCCCGAGCCGGGCCCACCGGAAGAAGCCGTCGTGGCGGAGCTCTTCACCTCGGAGACATTCCGGAACCAGGTGGAACTCCTCGCCCGCAAGCCGCGCGAGCGCGAACTCGACAAGTTCCGCCTCGCCGTGGTCGCGCTCCTCGAGACGGGCGGCACCTTGCCAGTGACGGCGCTGGCGCAGCGGGTCGGCTTCCCCGCCACCCGCGCCGACGGCTTCGCCGCCGTGCTGCGACAGCTCCTCAACTACGACGGAGTGCAAGTGCTGGAGACCATGCCGGACGGGCGGACGCTGCGGCTGCACGGCGACGCACTGCGTGCGCAGTTCGGACTGGAGTGAGGGACGCGGGGTGGTACCGGAGGAATGCGAGACTGGAAAGGTGACCGATCCACGTGCCTCCAGCGTCTCCGCCGTCCGGCGGCGCACCGTCATCGACGCCCTGCGGCGCGGCGCTGTACCCGACAGCGGATTGGACCTGCTCGCGACCGGCCTGGACCGGTTCGCGGACGCTCTCGAAGCCGAGTTGACCGCAGTCGCCTCCGGTGCGTCCGTGTTCAAGGCCGTCCGCGGCGAGTACGGGTCCGGTAAGACCTTCTTCACCCGGTGGCTGGGCGAGCGCGCCAAGCGGCTCGGCTACGCGGTCGCCGAGATCCAGATCTCGGAGACCGAGACCCCGCTGCACCGGCTGGAGACTGTGTACCGGCGGCTGACCGAACGACTCGCCACGTCGAGCTTCCCGCCGAGCGCGCTGCGGCCGGTGGTCGACGCCTGGTTCTACGCGCTCGAGGAGGACGCCCTCGCGGCCGGCGCCGACGAGGAGGAATTGACCGGAGAGGTCGAGAAGCTGCTCACCGCGCGGCTGGCCGAGGTGTCCCGACATGCGCCCTCGTTCGCGACGGCACTGCGCGGGTACCGGACGGCACTCGTCGAGGGGGACGAGGTGACAGCGGCGGCCGTGCTGGCGTGGCTGGGCGGGCAACCACATGTGGCCGCCGCGGCGAGGCGGTCCGCCGGGGTCCGCGGCGACCTCGACCACTTCGGGGCTTTCGGCTTCCTGCAAGGGCTGCTGACAGTGCTGCGCGACTCGGGGCACCGCGGGCTGTTCGTCGTCCTGGACGAGGTGGAGACCCTGCAGCGGGTGCGGTCCGACGCCCGGGACAAAGCACTCAACGCGCTGCGGCAGCTCATCGACGAGGTGCACTCGGGCCGGTTCCCCGGCCTGTATCTGGTGATCA
This sequence comes from Streptomyces sp. WMMB303, assembly GCF_029351045.1. Taxonomy (NCBI): domain Bacteria; kingdom Bacillati; phylum Actinomycetota; class Actinomycetes; order Kitasatosporales; family Streptomycetaceae; genus Streptomyces; species Streptomyces sp. WMMB303. Next base: position 4,864,836 of record NZ_JARKIN010000001.1, read on the forward strand.
CCGGAACGCCCGCCTTCTACGACGGCCCGCAGGGAGTGCAGCGTCTCGCACCGCTCGCCCAGCGGCTGGCCACCGACTTCACCACCGACCCGCGCTTCGACAACCCGCGCGCGGTGCAGGTGCGGCTGCCGGGCTTCACCCAGGAATCGCTGATCACCCTCGGCACCACGATCCGCGACCTGTACGCGGACGGGGCATCCGCGCCGGACCGGATACGGCAGCTCGCCGACGACGCGTATATCGCCGACCTCGCCGCCGCGGTGGGCGGTGCGCTCGGCGGCAAGGTGGGAGTGGCGCCGCGGCTGTTCCTGAAGAAGCTCGTCGGCGACGTCCTGGACCGGATCGACCAGTTCGCGGACTTCGATCCCCGGCAGCACTACCGGCTGACGGTATCGGAGAGTGAACTCACCGAGGTCGAGCGCAACGTCGCAGCGGCGGCGGCTGATGACGTGGAGCTGAACGTGTGATGGCGCCCGACCCGGTCGACCGGCTCGATCCCGTCGTCCTGCACCACGTGGTCAACACACTCGGCTGGCCCGACCTGCGGCCCCTGCAGCGTGCCGCGATCGATCCGCTCATGGACGGCGAGGACGCGATCCTCCTCGCCCCCACGGCGGGCGGCAAGACGGAGGCGGCCTGTCTGCCCGTCCTCTCCGCGATGTCCGCACAGGGCTGGTCCGGCACCTCGGTGCTCTACCTGTGTCCGCTGAAGGCGCTGCTGAACAACCTCGTCACACGCGTGCACGGGTACGCCCAGTGGCTCGGGCGCCGTGCGGAGCTGTGGCACGGCGACACCACCGAGGCGCGGCGGCAGCGCATCCGCACCGATCCCCCGGACCTCCTGCTCACCACGCCCGAGTCGCTGGAAGCGATGCTGATCGGGGTCAAGACCGATCACGCCACCGTGCTGGGACATGTCCGAGCAGTCGTCGTGGACGAGGTGCACGCCTTCGCCGACGACGACCGGGGCTGGCACCTGCTGGCCGTGCTGGAACGCCTGCAGCAGGTCACCGGGCTGCCCCTGCAGCGGATCGGCCTGTCGGCGACCGTCGGCAACCCGCAGCAACTGCTCACCTGGCTCCAGGGCTCGGGGGCGGGGAAGCGACCCGGCCGGGTGGTCGCCCCGGCCCCCGTGCAGAGCGCCGCCTCCGACCGCCCCGCGGGCGAGGTCGAACTGGACTACGTCGGCTCCCTCGAGAACGCCGCCAAGCTCGTCGCCACGCTGCACCGGGGCGAGAAACGGCTGGTGTTCTGCGACTCCAGGAGCCAGGTGGAGCAGTTGGGCGCTGCGCTGCGCGAGCGGGAGGTGACGGTCTTCCTCTCGCACGCCTCGCTGTCGGTGCAGGAGCGCGCCAGATCCGAGCAGGCGTTCGCCGAGGCGCGGGACTGCGTCATCGTCTCCACCTCCACCCTGGAACTCGGCATCGACGTCGGCGACCTGGACCGCGTCATCCAGATCGACTCCCCCGGGACCGTCGCCTCCTTCCTACAGCGCATCGGCCGCACCGGACGCCGCCCCGGCGCCACCCGCAACTGCCTCTTCCTCGCCACCCGCAAAGACACACTGCTGCAGGCGGCGGCCTTGCTCGTGCTCTGGTCGCGCGGCTGGGTCGAGCCGGTGACCGCTCCACCGGAGCCACGCCACCTGGTGGCTCAGCAGCTCCTCGCGCTCGTACTCCAGCAGCACAGGATCGGCGACAGCCTGTGGACGGAGCAGTGGAACGGGCTGGTGCCGTTCGACCGTTCGGCACAGCCCGTCCTGCGGCATCTGATGTCCGAGGGCTTCCTCGAACAGGACGGCGGCCTGCTGTTCATCGGCCCCGAAGCCGAGCGCCGGTTCGGCCGTCGGCACTTCATCGAGCTGACAGCCTCCTTCACCGCTCCCCCGCAGTTCACCGTCCTCTCCGGGCGTACGGAGATCGGGCAGACGGATCCGTCCGTGCTGACGGAGGAGCGCCCGGGCCCGCGCAGGCTGCTGCTGGGCGGACGCAACTGGCAGGTCACGTTCATCGACTGGGCCCGCAAACGCGTCTTCGTCGAACCGGTCGACAGCGGCGGCGTCGCCAAGTGGTCGAGCGGCTCACTCGCGGGCCTCTCCCACCCCCTCACCCGGGCGATGCGCGACGTGCTCCTGGGCACCGACCCGCCCGTTTCCCTGACCCGGCGGGCCGATGCCTGCCTGGCCGAATGGCGCCAGGACCATGCGCCCGACCTCGTGCACCCCGGCGGGACGCTGATCACCCGAAGCGGCAGCGATGTGCGGTGGTGGACCTGGGCCGGCTACCGCGCGAACGCGACCCTCGCCGCCACCCTGCCGTCGGTCGCCGACCCTGTGCAGCGGCCCACGGACTGCTTTCTCCGGCTCCGCGAGGACCTCACGCCGGAAGGATGGCGGGCGGCCCGTGCGGCCGCCGACGACGGCGCGGCCCTGGTGCTGCCGGACGTGGACCCGCGGGCTGTGCGCGGCCTGAAATTCTCCGCCGCCCTGCCCGAACGACTCGCCGTCGCGACGGTCGCCGCCCGGCTCGCCGATTTCGACGGCGCGTCCGCGGCGCTGCGGGAGCCCGTGCGCTTCCACGTTCCCGCATAATCCTGGATCCGGGCGGGCGGCCGGCATCGGGCCCGCTTCTCAGCCGGCCCCCAGGGTTTTCACAGGTTTCTCTCAGGTTGGGCGTGCAGGGTGCTCGCATGGACGAGAAGGCGGTGTCGGCCGCGCGTGAGGGTGGTGCACGAGCTGGTGCCGGGCGGGCCGGGGCGCCGGGGCAGGAGCCGTTGCGGCGGCCCGACGGCAGTGCGGTGCGGATCCTCGTGGTGGACGACGAGCCCTCGCTCACCGAACTGCTGTCGATGGCGCTGCGGTACGAGGGCTGGGAGGTGCGTGCGGCGGGCGGCGGTGAGGCCGCGGTGCGCACGGCGCGGGACTGGCGTCCGGATGCGGTGGTGCTGGATGTGATGCTGCCGGACGTGGACGGGCTCACCGTGCTCGGCCGGCTGCATTCGGTGACGCCGGGGATTCCGGTGCTGTTCCTGACGGCACGGGACGCGGTGGAGGACCGGATCGCGGGGCTGACGGCTGGCGGCGACGACTATGTGACCAAGCCGTTCAGCCTGGAGGAGGTCATCGCCCGGCTGCGCGGGCTGCTGCGGCGGGCCGGGGCCACTGCCGCCGGGCAGCCGTCGTCCGTGCTGGCCGTGGGCGATCTGACGCTGGACGAGGACACCCACGAGGTGGCCCGGGGCGGAGCGGAGATCCGGCTGACGGCGACCGAGTTCGAGCTGCTGCGGTATCTGATGCGCAATCCGCGGCGGGTGCTGAGCAAGGCGCAGATCCTGGACCGGGTGTGGTCCTACGACTTCGGCGGCCAGGGCAACGTGGTGGAGCTGTACATCTCGTATCTGCGGCGGAAGATCGACGCGGGGCGAGCTCCGATGATCCACACCCGGCGCGGTGCGGGCTATCTGCTCAAGCCCGCCGCGGAGTGAGGGAAGCGGCGGTGTTCCGGCTGTTCGCCGGGGTGCGAGCGCGGCTGCGGGTGCGCCGTTCGCTGCGTGCCCGGCTGGTGCTCTCGGTCGTGGCGATGATCGCGGTGGTGGCGGCGGTGATCGGCGCGGTGACGACCATCGCACTGCACACCTACCTGTACCAGCAGCTCGACAGCCAGCTCAAGGACGTCACCTTCCGCGCCGCGGGCCCGGGGCCGCCCGGTCATCAGCGGCCCGAGGGGCTGGAGAAGCTGCGGTTCCTGAAGGTGGGCGGGCAGCCAGTGGGTACCGTCGGCGCCTTCGTCAAGGACAGCGGCGACGACGCCTCCGACGACGGTTCCGGCAGTACGTTCAGCTCCGCGGCCCGCAGCGTGCAGCAGCAGCCGGCCGGCGGGATGCCCGGCGTCGGCATCAGGGAGCTGACCGGCGCGCAGTCCGCGGCGCTGGCCTCGGTGCCCCGCGACAGCAGTCCGCACACCGCGGAGCTGCCGCAGGTGGGCAGCTATCGGGTGACGTCGGTGCACGTGGCGGGCGGCACCCTGGTGGTCGGTCTGCCGACCGCGGCGGTGGACGACACGATCAGCACGCTCGTGCTGGTCGAGGTGTGCGTCGCCGGGGCCGGACTGCTGGGTGCGGGGATCGCGGGCGCGGCGTCGGTGCGGGTGGCGCTGCGGCCGCTGCGGCGGATGGCGCACACCGCCACCCGGGTCTCGGAACTCCCCCTGCACAGCGGGGAGGTGCGGCTGCGCGAGCGGGTGCCGGTGCGGGACACCGACCCGGAGACGGAGGTCGGCCAGGTCGGGGCGGCGCTGAACCGGATGCTCGGCCATGTCGGTTCGGCGCTGGCGGCGCGGCACGACAGCGAACTGCGGCTGCGCCGGTTCATCGCGGACGCCAGCCACGAGTTGCGTACCCCGCTGGCGTCCATCCGCGGCTATGCGGAGCTCTCGCGCCGGGAGCAAGCCGGCGCGGGCACGGACACCGGGTACGCGCTGGAGCGGATCGAGTCCGAGGCGGTGCGGATGACCGGGCTGGTGGAGGATCTGCTGCTGCTCGCGCGGCTGGATTCGGGGCGGCCGCTGGAGCGGGCGCCGGTGGATGTCTCGGCGCTCGTCGTCGACGCGGTCAGCGATGCGCGGGTGGCCGGTCCTGAGCACGTGTGGCGGCTGGAGGTGCCCTCCTCCCCACTGCTGGTGACCGGCGACGAGCCACGGCTGCGGCAGGTGCTGGCCAATCTGCTGGCCAACGCGCGCAGTCACACCCCGCCGGGTACGACGGTGCGCGCACAGCTGGCGCTGGACGGGGGCCGGGTGGAGGTGCGGGTCGTGGACGACGGGCCCGGTATCCCGGCGGATGTGCGGGAGCGCGTCTTCGAGCGGTTCGCGCGGGGCGACGCCTCGCGCTCCCGGCACCGCGGCAGCACCGGGCTGGGGCTGGCCATCGTGACGGCGGTGGTGGCCGCGCACGGCGGGGGTGTGCAAGTCGCCAGCCGGCCCGGCCGGACCGCCTTCACCGTGCGGCTGCCCGCGGATTCCGCCGGATCCGGCACCTCACAGGTGGCGCACAGCCTGGCCACACCGGGCTGACAGGCCCGTTCGCCACGGTCGGCGGCATGAGTGCGAAGACCGATCCTGTGGGGCGCGAGACCGCGCCGTCGCGCGAGGGCCTGCCGTCGTGCGAGACCCTGCCCTCCCGCCGCCATCTGCCGTCCCGGACCCCCACGACCGTGCTGGACGTGGTGGTGCCCGTCTACAACGAGGAGGCGGCCCTCGGTCCCTGCGTCCGGCGGCTGCACGCCTTTCTGACCCGGCACTTCCCCTACGGCTTCCGGATCACCGTCGCGGACAATGCCAGCCGGGACCGCACCCAGGAGGTGGCCCGCGAACTCGTCCGGGAGTTCGACTCCGTCTCGTTGACGCGGCTGGAGGAGAAGGGCCGGGGGCGCGCCCTGCGGACCGTGTGGGCCGCCTCGGACGCACCCGTACGGGCCTACATGGACGTGGATCTGTCCACCGATCTCAACGCGCTGCTGCCGCTGGTCGCACCGCTGATCTCGGGCCACTCGGATGTCGCGACCGGCACCCGGCTGGCTTCCGGTTCGCGTGTCGTCCGCGGTCCGAAGCGCGAGGTCCTCTCGCGCGGCTACAACCTGCTGCTGCGCGGCTCGCTGGCCGCCCGCTTCTCCGACGCGCAGTGCGGATTCAAAGCCGTACGCGGCGAGGTGGCCGACCGGCTGCTGCCGCTCGTGCAGGACAACGGCTGGTTCTTCGACACCGAACTGCTGGTGCTGGCCGAGCGGGCCGGGCTGCGCGTGCACGAGGTACCGGTGGACTGGGTGGACGACCCCGACTCACGGGTGGACATCCTGCGCACCGTCACGGACGACCTCAAGGGCGTCTGGCGGGTCGGCAGGGCGCTGGCCGGGGGCGCGCTGCCGCTGGACCGGCTGCGCCGCCCGTTCGGCGACGACCCGCGCGACCGGGGGCTGGCGGACGTGCCCGGCGGGCTGCCGCGGCAGCTCATCGGCTTCTGCCTGGTGGGGGCGCTGAGCACGCTGCTGTATCTGGGGCTCTACTCGCTGCTGCGGCAGGGCCTGGGTGCGCAGTCGGCCAACGCGGCGGCGCTGCTGCTGTCGGCGTTGGGGAACACCGCCGCGAACCGGCGGCTGACCTTCGGGGTGCGCGGACGGGAGCGAGCCGTCCGGCACCAGGCCCAGGGCCTGCTCGTCTTCGCCGTCGGTCTGGCGCTGACCAGCGGTTCGCTGGCCGCGCTGCACAGCGCGGCCGCGGGTGCGCCGCGCAGCGCCGAGCTCGCGGTGCTGGTGTGCGCCAACCTGGCCGCCACGGTGCTGCGCTTCCTCCTCTTCCGCGCCTGGGTGTTCGGCCGCCGCACCGGGCGGCGGGAGCCGCAGGAACGGGAGAACCCGCGGGAGCCTTCGGCTGCCGGGCGCTCCTCCCGTGGCTGAAGGACCGCGGAAGGAGCGCCCCGGTGCCCGCCCGGCGGGCGGGTGCGGCGGTCCGGTCAGGCGGCCTTGTCGGCGGCTGCCTCGTCGGCGCCCTTGAGGCCGAAGATGTCGACGGCGTGGTAATACGTCCACGCTGTGGAGTTGCAAGCCGTCTTGGTCGCGCCGGAGTAGCGGTTGCAGACCCGCTTGAGGTCCTCGTAGAAGGCCGAGTCGATACGGGACTTGTTCGCGGAGAAGGTGCCCATGGCCTTGTAGTTGCGGTAGCCGAAATCGTGGCGGGCGCAGGCGGTCTGGAAGGGGAAGCCGAAGGGGTTGTCGGGCGAGGAGCTGCAGTAGTCCGTCGACCAGTCGAAGCCGTAGGCTGACCAGTCGCCCTGGTGCTGCCGGGCCTGGTACCAGGCGTTGTAGCTGGAGGCGCTGGTCTGCGTCCAGGAGCTGAGCACCTGCGCCTTGTCGGCGGGAGCGGCCGAGGCCGAACCGGCGGGGACGAGCACGGCGGGGAGCGAGAGGGCTGCGGCAGCGAGCGGCACGGCGAATCTGCGGCGCATGAAAGACCTCCGAAGTGACGGGCCCGGAACGACCGGACCATGGGGGGGTTCACTGGGGCACGGCAAGTGTGGCAGCACCGGCCGACCCTGAACAGATCTTTCAACTCACCATCGAGTGAACGTTGTTGGACCGCCGAGCGGGCCGCAACCGAAGGCTCCGCACCGAGCGGGCCATCCCACCCGCCGGTCCTGCCGAGCCCTCGGGGGTCAGGACTCCAGACACCAGTCGACGAGCTCGGCGATGCTGGTGTCCACCCGGGCCTCCTCGTCCGCCACGGCCGCCGTGCAGAAGAACCGGACCTCGCGGAAGTCCAGTTCCATCGCGCGGACGAGGCTGTGCAGGCCGAGCGCCTCCTGGAGCCAGGCGCGGGCCTCGTCGCTGCCGGCGGCGCTCCCCGGCCCGAGGCCGGCCTCGGCCAGCACGTCCGCTTTGCTGATGGCCACGGCGAGGCGCGCGTGCCGCACGGGTGCGCGCATCGCGGCCACCGCCTGCACCGACCGGGCGAAGACCTCCTCGGGATGGACGGTGGAGGCGAGGCTGCGGTCCGGGCCGGGCCCGGGCGCGTGCTCCAGCCGGTCCCAGAACGCCTCCACCGCCATCGGGTCCAGGACGAAGAGAAAGGTGCGCGCGGCCCGGGCATACCGCAGGGCGTCGGTTTCGTCGCGGTCGACGAACCGCTCCCCGGCCGTGTCGAAGAGGTGGACGAGCCGCTCGGTGCGGCCGGTGCCGAGCACGAAGGAGTGCGCGCTGGGCAGGTCCTTCTGGGTGCCGCGGGTGTTGCCGCGGATCCGCAGCACCTCGCGGAGGATCCGGTAGTCGGCGTCGGAGCGGGCGTCGGCGAAGCGGAGCGCGGGGCCGCCGCTGCCGGCCGCGTTCTCCAGCGTCAGCAGCATGGCGGCCATCAACTGGGTTTTGCCCGCTGCCCGGCCGCCGATCAGCGGGAGGACGGTTTCCGGCATGTGCCCGGCGTCGGCGTTCATCGCCCGCCCGCAGTGCGGATGGGTGCAGTACGCCTGGAGTCGGGCCTGCCTGCTCATGAGGATCAGCAGGGTGGGCATGCGGTGCCCGCACTCGCAGCGGCGGCGCAGGAGACCGTAGGTGCCCGGGCGGATGTCGGCGTGCCGGCGCCGGCAGGCCGGTGCCGGGCAGTCGTAGGCCGGGTGGCGGACGCGTTCGTAGCAGTGCGGGCAGATCATGCCGACCGACAGCCGCCGCGTCCACAGGGCCGCACGGTCGAGGGCGCGCAGCAGTCCGGCGGTGATCCGGGCTCCTGCCATCAGCAGCGCGAGGACGAGCGCGTGCAGCGCCAGCAGGGCGCCCAGGGGCGGTACGGCCAGCGCCGCGCCCAGGCCGAGGCCCGCGTACAGCGTCAGGCCGTACGGCACGGTGAGCGCTCTGCTCCGTGCCGGGGAGGTGAACTGCCGTGCCGTCACGTCGCGGAAGGCGTCGCCGACGGCTGCCGCGTACGAACGGCGCTCCAGGGTGAGGAGCTGCCGCAGGTCCCGGGATCCGGGCCCGAAGAAGTAGTTGCGGTACGCCTTCACCTCCTCGTCCTGCGGGCGGTACGGCGGCAGGGTGCGGAACTCGGGAGTGCGCCGGTACAGGACACCGATCAGCAACTCCAGGTGGCCGCGCAGCAGCTGCATCACGAACGCGAGTGCCCGCAGGGCCGCGAGGAGCGGGGCGAACAGCAGGAAGACGGCGAGCAGGGCGAGGTAGAGCACGGGGATGACGACATAGGCGACGATCTCGGCCACCGCGCGTCACCTCTCCCCGTCGTTCTTCCGTGGATTCCACCGCGGGCTCCGCCTCGGCCGGTCCGGTTCGCTTCCGGCGCCCTCGGGGCCGGTGCCGCGGGAGTCGTCGCGGGAACGTGCGCCGCCGGTGCCGCGCAGCAGTCCCGGAAGCCGGTGTGCGAGCCGCCGCGGGCCGCTCAGCCGGGACTCGGCGCACGCGTGGAACCAGTCGGCCAGCCGGGCGTCGTAGGGCCGCACCGCGCCCTCCAGCCGCTGCAGGTCCGCCGGCCGCCAGTGCCGGGCGGCATGGAGCCGGATCCGGTCGACGGCCTCCAGGTGGGCCTGTGCCAGCCCGGCCCGCGCCGGTGCCGCGGCGGCCGCGGCGACATGGCTGAGCCGGATGTCGTCGACCGGGTCGCTGCCGGCCGCCGCGCGCTGCACGGCGGCGAGATAGCGGTCGGCCTGGGCGTGTCCGGTGTGTCCGAGGTGCTCTCCCAGGGCGCCGATGTCGGCGGGCAGCCGCAGCATCGCGGGCACCAGGCGATAGCGTTTGAGCGCCTGCGGCCCGGCCCATCTGTCCGCCTCGGGCACGGAGAACGCACGGGCGAGCCCGGTGGCTTCCCGGGCTCCGCGCAGCGCCGCGGCCAGGTCGAGGGTGGTGCGTACCCGGGCCCGGACGTCTGCGGGCAGCCGTGCCCAGCGGCCCGGCGCTGCCAACAGCCCGCACAGCTCCAGGCAGCGGTCGAGCTCCGCGACGGTCTCGATACGCCGGTTGACCGCGCGGTCGAGCCACCGGCCGACCACCGGGTCCGCCAGCGCCTCGGGTGGCAGTCCGCGGGCGATCTCGCTCGCCTCCCGGTGGGTCCAGGTCCGGGCGGGATGCCGCCACAACGCCTCCAGCAGCGCGTCGTCGGGCAGCGGCCGGCCGCGGACCCGGAGGATCCGGAACATCAGCTCCACCGTGCGGGCCGGCTCCCGTTCGGCGCGCGCCCGCCAGTAGTGCTCCAGCAGCAGCGGGCTGTCCCGCAGGTCCCGTTCCTGAAGCAGTGCGGCGGGGAACTGCGAGAAGAGCTGCTCCTGCCCCGCGCGCCCGTCCAGCACCTCCCGCACGGCTGCCGCCAGCGCGTCCCTCATCCGGGGCTCGGTGGCGACGAGCAGCTCGACCTCCCGCCGGAGTGCGGCCCCTGGCGCCGAGGTGCCCAGCAGGGCGCGGGCCGCGGTGAGCGTCTCGCGCTCGACCACTTCCGCCGGGGGCGCGAGTTGCGCGCCGTGCGCCCAGAGCAGCAGCCGCACCCGGCGGCGGGTGGTGGCCGCCTCGTCCCGCAGCAGACGCTCCCAGAGTGCGGTGGCCCGCGCGCGCAGGTCCGGGTCGTTGAGGGGTGCGGGCTCCTTCGCGTCCGCGGCGCCGGCCATATGGGCCCGCATCCGCGACTCCAGCAGCCTCCCCTCGATCTCCTGGTGCAGCACCGTGTCGCCGGCGGCTCGCGCGACGCCGCTGAGCAGGCGCAGCCGGCCGTCGTCCAGGTTCCGGTGCCTGCGGTGGAGGTCCGCGGCGATCTGGGCGCCGAGCGGGCCCAGATGCTCGGCCGCGGGCAGCCAGTCGAGCAGCGCGTCGACGTCGGCGGCGGCGAGGTCGACCCCGCCCGAGGACGCGGCCGCGGCGACGGGGGCGTGCCAGTCGCCGGGGCTCTCCTCGGCGCCGTGCGCGAAGTCCTTGGTCCAGGCCCAGACCGGCCGGACGGCTCCGACGCCGATTCTGGTGAGCAGCGCGACCAGGGCGCGCACATCCGGTGCGGCCCGCACGTCGTCGGGGAACCGGCCGCGGCAGAAGTCGAAGACGGTGTAGGCGTCCTCCTCGTCCGGCCCGAAGTCGAGCTGCGCCTCGGGCACCGTGCCGATCAGGTGCAGACTGCTGCGGGCCGGGCGGAAGACATAGGTGGCGAAGGAGAGGCGTCGGGCGAGCGGCGGCGGCAGCAGGTAGCAGACGGCGGCGAACCAGTGCGCGATCCGCTCGGTGGTGCGGTCGACCACCACTACCGAGCCGTGCTCGGTGAGCGCGGCGAACGCGGCGGCCAGCAGGTGCGGCAACTGCTCGGCGTGCGGATGCGCGTCCAGGAAGCCGCGTACCGTGCGGGGGCCGAGCGGACCGCGTGGCGGCGCCGTGAGGACCGGGATCCGGGTCGTCGGGGAGGTGCCGGCCGCCCATACCGGCGAGCCCCACAGTTCGATGCCGAGCAGCCCGCGGCCCGCGGCGGGGAAGTCCTCGCTGTGCAGGGCGTGGGCGAAGTAGTTGCCGAACCGGCGGGCCGAGTCCCGGCCCGCGTAGCGCACGCACAGCGCCGTACCGCTGCGTCCCCGCGGATCGTGCGGCCGGTAGCAGAAGTTGACCGGGCACCGGTCGAGCAGTTCCGGGGTGTCCGACTCCACCATGGAGCGGGGCGGCTCGTACCCGGCGAGGGCCTCCACGGCCTGCCGGGTGTCGACCGTGACGCCTTCGCTGACGGCGTTGAACTGGAAACCGGAGAATCCGGTGAGCCCGTGCTCGCAGGAGGTGTAGTAGAGCTGCTGGAAGTGCGGCCCCGTTGCCGGCTGTTGCTGCTGTGCGGCGTCGCCGGTCATCCACGGCCCGCCTTCGGCACCGAACCGAACTCGCTCAGCAGCCACAGCAGCGGGTCGGCGACCCGGTAGGGCTGGATGCCGGTGGCCGCGACACGGGCGTCGGGGGTGGGGTTGCGGCCGAGGGCCGAGACCCCGAAGTAGCGGTAGCGGGTGTAGTGGTTCTCCAGGAGGTTGTCGACCGGCACCCCGTCCCAGTCCTTGAGGAGCCTGCGCACCTCCTCGTGGACGCTGAGGCTGTCGCCCACCTCGAACCGGCCGCGCGGCGGGGCGTGGTCGTGCAGCGGGCTGCTGTTCTCCAGCAGGTGCCAGAAGGCGTCCAGCTTCGAGAACACCACGGCGATCGGGGTGTCGATCTTCTGCGCGGAGCGGCCGCTGCGGGGCGCCAGCAGCAGGCCGGTCACCCGGGAGAGGACGTTCATGGGCGTGTCGAGCCCCTCGGTGCCCGGCAGCGGCGTCCCCGGCACGGCCCCGTCCCGGGCGCCCGGCATCTGGAGCGGGTCGAGCAGCAGGATGATGCCGTCGGCTCCGGTCAGATAGCGGGTGTTCAGCTCGACGCTCTCCCGCGAGCTGAAGTCCTCACCCGCGGTGTCGAAGAACGAGAGCACGGTGTGCTGCGGACGGTGGCCGAACAGGGTCCGCCGCCGCAGGCCGAACCGGAACACCAGCGGGTCCACCCGGTTGAGGTTGGTGGAGGCGGTCTGGGTGCCGGGGAACAACTGGCCGTCGCGGAAGAGGCGGTCCTCGTAGTCGGTGCTGAAGCGGCGCATGGTGGGGTCGTCCAGACCCATCAGGGAGGCGCCGAACGCCTCGCCCACCCGGTGCCGGATCTCGTGCAGCAACACCGTCATGTACACGGTCTTGCCGGACGCTTTCGCGCCGACCATCGCTATCAGCCGGTTGTCCACCATGCCGAACTGCACGGGGAGTTCGGAGTGGCACACCGGACAGATCCGATAGGTCGTCTCGCCCTCGCAGTCCGGGCAGAGGGCGGTCGGGCGGCGTCCGTCCGCGGCGAAGTCGGGGCCGAGGTCGTGGCTGCGGCGCCGGCCCATCCGCTCGTCCAGCACCTGGTCCCGGCGCCGCTCGCACTTCTTCCCGGCCGGGCTCAGCCGGGTGTTGCAGCGGAAGCGGATCCCGCGCGCGGCGAAGCTCTCGTAGCAGTAGGGGCAGGTGTGCCGTCTGGCCATCAGGTCACTCGCAGTCTGTGCAGCGCCGTCGGACGGATGTCGAGGTCGCAGTCGGTGCCCGCGTCGGCGTCCGCCGGAAAGCAGACCAGCCAGGAGGGGCCCCTGGTGGCGGGCAGCGGGAACTCCACGGCCAGCGGGCTGCCCGCGGGCAGCCGCTGCCCGGGCACCTCGTGCAGGACGGTGCCCTCGGACGCGCTGGTGGGGCGGAACCGGCCCCTGCTGTGGACGATGCGGAGGCGGGGCAGATAGCAGCCGGCCTCGGAGGTGAAGGTGACCGTCGCGACCCGGCCCGTGAGCCGGCGCCGCACGGTGGGCTCGTACTCCACCAGGGACGGCTGCGCGGGCACGGTGAGCGAAGCGGCCTCCTCGCACACCGCGCCGGGATCCGCGACCAGGGCCTCCACGGTGAGGGTGACCGCGCCCCGGCCGACGGCCAGATCGAGGCCGCCGTCGTGCTCGTACACCCGGCGCCGGCAGACCAGGTCCCCGTCCCGCGGCCCGGAACCCGCGGCGCCGCCCTCCCGCCGCCAGCGGACCCGGGCACTGAGCGCGCCGTCGGGCCACGCCCACAGGACGAGGAGGTGGTCGCCGCGCCGGAGCGCCTGGAGCTGTTCGACGGGAACGGCGGCGAGGGCGTGCGGATCCGCGGTGGCGCCGCCGGGGGATGCGGGGTGCGGCGGGTCGGGCGGACCGTGCACGGCGCCCCCTGGTGCGGGGTGCGGCGGGTCCGCGGTGCCGGGCAGGTCGGGTTCCCGGTCTGCCGTGGACGGCAGCGGCCGCCCGGTGTCGCCGTCGTCCGGTGCCGGGGTGTTGCCGGAAGCGTGCGGTGTCGCCCGCGGTGGCGCCGCGGCGGCCGGGGCATACCCGTCGGGTCCGGAGGCCGGTGCGCTGCCCGCGGCGGGCGCGGAGGCCGTGGTGGGCGGGGCATCGGGGCCTCGTGCGGTGTCTCGGTCCGACCCGGCGTTCGGCCCGGCGTTCGGCCCGGATCCTGTGGGGTGCGCCTCGTGCGGTGGGCGCCGGTCTCCGGGGTCGTGTGCCGGGTGCGGCGTGGGCGAGGAAGCGAGTTCCGGCCCGGACAGGGGATCCGGATCGGGGCTCGGGCCCGGCTCGGAGGACGGGGTCGGCTCGGGGTCGAGGTCCGGGAGGAAATACCCGTCGTGCGTGACGGCCGACCGGGCCGCGGGGCCTGAGGTGAACCGCAGGACGCCGAAGTCCCGCAGCGCCAGCAGCCCCCGCACCACGGCCTGTTCCGGTCGGTCGCAGCGCACGGTGAGGCCCTGCGCGGCCGGCAACTCCCGGATCTCCGCCGGCCGGCCCGCCATGGCGTACAGGCCGCCGGCCAGCAGAACGGTGTCCGGCGCCGGGTCCGCGGCGAGCAGTTCCTCGCGCACCGCTTCCAGGGTCCGCTCCCGCAACGGCGCCCCGGCCTCCTCCACCTCGGCCCGTTCCAGGAACACCGGATGCGGCTCCCCGGCGGCGTCGGGCACCCCCCGGGTGACGCTCTCCGCATCGCCCAGTGCCCGCCGCAGGAGCGCCGCCGAACGGCGCGGATCGGCGCCGTCCGGGAGGCGTCCGGCCAGCCGGGTGGCCAGCGCCGCGTCCCAGTCGTCGCCGCCCAGGCGGTGGCTGCGGGTCCGCAGGACGCGCAGGGTGAGATCGGGGGTGACGGCCAGGACGCTCAGATCCAGCGTGGTGGCTCCCTGGTCGCAGACCAGGAGCGTGCGGTCCACGCCCTCACCGGCCGCCCCGTAGTGCAGGGCCACGGCAACCGGGTCCGGGACGACCCGCTCCACGCGGAGCCCGACGCCGTCCGCGGCACGCCGCAGCTCCTCCTCCCGGCCGTCCGACACGGACAGCCCGATGACTGCGCCGTCCGCGCCGGTGCCTCGCGGGGCGGAGTCCAGCAGCGCGGGCAGTGCCCGGCCCGGTTCCAGGACGCCGTCCACGGCCTCGAACTCGCTCGCCGTCACGTCCGGATGTCCGCCGGTGCCGAGCTGTGCCACCCTGCCGAACCGGTGGCCGAGATCGATGGCGATCATGCGGGCCCGCCCCCTTCCGCCGTGCTCGCGAGGCCGCCCTGCCCGGCCGCGTCCGCCGCAACCGCCCGGCCCGCCGGGCCCGGCATACCCGACGTGCCCCACGTCTCGGCCGTCCCGGTCGAGTTCCCGGCGCTCTCGGTGTCCGTCGTGTCCGTGGTGACCCGCACCTCTCCCTCCGGGCCGATCTCCGTCCGGATCCGGCTGCCCGGTGCCGGACGGTGCTCCAGCAGGTGGCGGACGACCTGTGCCCGCACCTGCTCCAGTTCGTTGCGGATCTGCCGCCCGCCGTACGCCTGGTGCTCGGGCTCCGACATCCGTGTGGTGATCCACGGGTGCAGCGTCTGCGTGTCGTGGACCAGTTCCACCCGGTGGCGCTCGCGCACCGACTCGGTGAGCTGCCCCAGCAGCCGGTCGGCGATGCTGACGATGTGCTCGCGGCGCAGCATGTCGAAGACGACGACGCCCGGCTTGAGCCGTCCGTAGATCTCCGGTCTGCCGTTCTCCCGGAACCGGTCCTCCACCGCCCGGGTGAAGTGCGCTTCGAGCGCGGAGTAGGGGAGTTCGTCCTCGCTGCCTTCCAGCAGGGTCCGCAGCTCCTCGGCACCCGTGTTGGAGGTGAAGATGATCAGGCATTCGGAGAAGTAGGCGGTCTGTCCGCGCCCGTCCGTGAGCCGGCCGTCCTCCAGGATCTGCAGGAACTTGTCCAGCACCTTGGGATGGGCCTTCTCGACCTCGTCGAAGAGCAGCACGCTGAAAGGCCGTTCCTGCACCCGCCGGGTCAGCTCGCCGCCCTGCTCGTAGCCGATGTAGCCGGGCGGCGCGCCCGCCAGGCGCTCAGCGGCGTGCTCCTGCTGGTACTCGCTCATGTCGAAGCGGGCGTATGCGCTCCGGTCGCCGAACATCAGCTCGGCCACGGCCTTGGCGAGTTCGGTCTTGCCCACCCCGGTGGGCCCGACGAAGAAGAACGCGCCCCGCGGCCGGGCAGCCCCCGAGTGGCCGAAGTCGACGCCGACGAAGGCCGACTGGAGGGCCGCGGCGACGGCGTTCACGGCCGCGGGCTGACCGACCACGCGGGAGGCGAGCGCGTCGGCCGCACGGGCGACGGTCTCCCGGTCCAACTGGGCCCACGGGTCGACGTTGACGTTGAGCCGGTGCAGTTCCAGAAGCTTGTCCGGCTTCTGCAGCGGCGCGCCGCGCAGCCTCGACGTTCTGGCCAGGGACTCGATCTCCCAGCCCGCCATCCCGTCGGTGGCTCCGACCAGCGCCTCGAGATCGGACCGGGCGGCGTGGCGGCCGCCGTCGAAGTACCGCAGCAGCCAGGTCAGCCACAGCCGCCGCTCGCTGGGATCGGGCGGCCCGATGTGCAGCGCGGCGATCCGCGGATCCTCCAGATGGAACCAGCCCGGCAGCCTGCCGACATCACCCACCGCGCAGAGCACGGCGTTGCGGGCGTGCGGCTGCGGGCCCTCGGCGGAGTGCGGGGTGACGGCGCCGGCCATCGCGGCGCGCAGCCGGAGATAGCCCAGCTGCGACTCGGGCCGGTCGGCCGGCAGATGGTGGTCGACGTCCTCGAAGACGAAGGCCGTGGCCGCCTCGGGCGAGGCCGCCAGGCGCTGCACGGTGGCCACGACGTCGTCGAAGGAGCGGGGCCGCCCGGGGGTGCGGGCGGCGAACAGCCGCTCGCGGCTGCGCTGCCGCTCCCCGTCGCGCCGGGGACGCCCCGTCGGCTCCGCCGCCGGCGGCTCCCCCGCGTCCCGCCGTGGTGCGCTGCCGTCGTCCGCCGTTGCTCCTGCCTCCGGCGCTCCCCCGCCGCTGTCCGCGCCGCCCGGGTCGCCGCTGCCCGCTCCGTCGCGGACCGCTCCGTCGCCGCGTCCGGTCGCGGGCGGCGCGGCGGCCAGCCGGTCGAAGCGCTCCGCATGCTCCGGCAGCGGGAAGGTGAGTCCGCCGACGGGATCCCACCAGCCGACCACCTCGGCACCGCGCGCCGCCAGCGTGCCGGCGACCACCTCCCGGAAGGAGGCCGGGCTGTCGTCGAACCACCAGCGGTCCCGGATCTGCCCGTTGAGGATGACCTGCCGCCCGCGGCGGAGTTCCCAGCCGAGCGAGACCGCCCACAGCGGCATCATCCCGTCCGCCACGACCGGTTGCCCGTCGTCCGGCGGCGCGGCTCCCGCGCGGCGGTCACCGGACGCCGACCGCTGCGGGTCGGCACCGGCTCCCGGTCCGGCGCCCTTCGCCATGTTCACCCGCGCCGCCCCCGCCCCGCACCAGGCAGCGGCCCGGCCTGCCCTCCGGGGGGTTTGCCCTGCCAGGTGAGTTCGCCCGGCAGGAAGCCGTCCCGCTCACCCATCGCCTCATGCACCCGCTCCAGCAGGTCCTCGGTACGGTCGCAGACCGCACCCTCCGCCGCCGGGTGCAGCGTCACGTCGGGCTCGCCCTCGACGTGGTACACGAGCACGGGGGTGCCGTCGGATTCCGTGGCGACCGTCGTCTCGTACCGCGCCCCGCTGGGACGCTCGAAACGCAGCACGAAGGCCGCGCCCTGCTCGCTGCCCTCGGTGAAGGTGAACCCCTCCCCGCACATGGCGTCCTGGAGCGCCTCGGCGAGGTCGCTGCGCCGGGTGAAGGCCAACTGGAGTTCGTCCAGCCGGGCCTCGGCCTCGGGCAGCAGCCGCTCCAGGGCACCGACCGCTTCGAGCGCGTCCTCGGCCGCCTGCGCGCCGAGGGCGCCGGTGACGGTGTGCAGCGCCCGTTCGACGCGGGCGGCGAGGTCCGGATCCGCCAGTTCGCGGGCCTCCGCCGCCACGGCTGCGACGGAGCTGCGCACGACGCCCAGCCGGTCGGCCGCCTCGACAAGCGCCGCCGCACGCCGCTCGTGTACGGCCGTTTCCTCGGCCTCCTCGGCCTCCTCGGCCTCCTCGGCCTCCGCGGCTTCCGCGGCTTCCGCGGCGGCTTGCTCAGCCACCGCCCGCGCCGCGGCGTGCTCCTCGCTCCGGCGCCGCTCCTCCGCCACCCGCAGCCGCTCCTGGTCGGCGTGGCGCTGCGCGGTGCCGGCATGGCGGGTGAGCGCGTGCTCCACCGTGCCGAGCAGCGCGGCGAAGCGGGTCTCCGCGCCCGATCCGGCGGCAGCCCGCAGTTGGTCGAGCAGTTCGGTGCTCTCCCGCCGGCCCTCCGGGTCGTGCCGCGCGCCGTCCGGCCCGACCGCGGCCAGTTGCTGTTCGAGCCGCGCCAGTACGGTGTCGTAGCCGGCGTCCGGTTGCGCGGCGCTGCCTCGGCTGCTCAGCAGAACGAGGCGGCCGCGCAGTTCCTCGACCGCCCCGCCGAGCGGCTCCCCGCCGCCGACCTCCCCGCGCAACTGGACCAACCGCTCCTCGATCGCGGCGAGTTCGGCGGCCGGTGCGGCGGTCCGCACCCGGACGAGCAGGTCGTTCACCTCGTCGAGGCGGCGGGAGTCGGCAGCGGCCTGCTCCTCGCGTACCCGGGAGGCGTGCGCCTCCTGCTCCGCGGCCCGCCGATCGGCCGCCTCCCGCTGCCTGCGCTCGACGTCGGCCTGCGCCCGTTCCCGGCGCGCCGCCCGCTCGCGGGCCCGCCGGGCGGCGAGTTCGGCGCGCTCCCGGGCGCGCTGTTCCTGCCGGCTGCGGCGTTCGGCCTCACGCTGGGCACGGCGCTGCGCCTCACGCCGGGCGTAGGCGGAAGCGACCGAGACCGTGCTGTACTTCGGTGATCCACTCATGTGTCCCTCCGGGCCTTGGTGTGCAGCACGAAGCCGCGTTCCGCGAGGTGCGCCTCGAGCCCCGCGCGGAACCCGCGAGTCGGCGGCACCCCGGCCCAGGAGAGCGCCCCCCCGGGCTCCACGGACACCTCGATCCCGGCGCTGGTGTCGGGTTGGGAACGCAGTTCGGGATAGCGGTCGGTGAGCGCGACGAGACGCTGGTTCGACGAGCCCCGCCAGCGCAGGCTGCCGTGCAGGGCCGCCACATAGGGTCCGTCGACGAGGAGGTCGAGGCGCCGCAGCAGCGCTCGCCGGTCGGCCCCGCCCCGGCGCAGGACCTCGTAGGTGAGGCCCGAGTAGGCCATCGCGCTGAAGTCGGGGCGCCGCGCGCGGACCGCGTCGAGCAGTGCCGCCAGCCCGGCGGCCTGGCTGAAGGGCTCTCCCCCGGAGAGGGTGACGCCCTCCACCGAGGGCAACCCGCACAGCCAGTCGGCGAGTTCGGGCACGGTCCGGTCGGTGCCGCCCTCGAAGGGCAGCGTCTCGGCCGCTACGCAGCCCCGGCAGCGCAGCGGGCAGCCCTGCACCCAGAGCACGGCACGGGCCCCCGGGCCGAGGACGGTGCAGCGGTCCAGCGTCCGGGCCACCGAGATCCGGGTCACCTCTGCCATACCTCGCCCCTTCCGCCGTCCGCCCCGTTCCGCTGCTGTCCGGTGCCGGCTGTGCCGTCGACGCGCGGGCCGGCTCGCCCGGCCCGGCCCCCGGGGCGGCCCGCGCCCCGGTCGGCCAGGTCGCACCAGGGGCACCACGGGCGCTCGACCGTGTGCACGTGCCCCGCGTCGACCCGGCACGTCCGCAGACGTCCGGGGGCCGTTTCGGCCGCCAGCGCCTCGGCCCACACGGCCGCGGTGGGGCGCACTCCGCCGAACGCCGCACGGAGCAGATCCCGGATCCGTCGCGGCAGCAGATCGGTGGGCGGCGCGGACGGTGGCAGCACGACCGACATCCGGTCCAGCAGCAGGCAGCGTCCCCGCAGGACGTTGTCGTCGTAGGAGCGGTAGTCGGCACCGTCCGCGGGGTGCCCGGCGAACGGATGCAGGCCCTCGGTGAGCAGTTGGTGGACGAGGACGGCGAGGACGAAGTTGTCCGAGGCGCTGTCCGGCGGGGTACCGGCGGGTACGCCGATCCGCTCCGGAGCCGTGTAGCCGGGGGTGCTCATCCGTCCGGGGAACACTTCGGCACCGTCCCGGAAGTGCCAGGAGTCCACGTCCGCCACACCGACTGCGCCCCGGTCGTCCACCCAGAGGTTGTCGGGCTTGAGATCACCCACCACATAGCCTTCGGCGTGCAGGTCGGCGAGGAGCCGGGCGAGCGAGCAGGCGGCGGCGAGCGCGGTCTCCCAGGTCGCGTCCGGCAGGAAGTGCCGACGGGCGGTGGGGAAGAGCAGCTGCGGCAACGGCCGGTAGGCGTGGCGCATGTCGGTCATCAGATAGCCGTCGGCGTCCGCGTTCCGGGTGCGCACCAGCACCATCGGCCAGGCGGCCCGCGGGGGTGTCGCGGCGAGCAGCCGGACCGTGCGCGGCTCGCGGCGCTGCCGGACCAGCCGGGCGAGGCGGCGCCGGTAGGCGGCCGGGTCCGGCGGGTCGGGGACGAGCTTGGCCACCAGGGGCCGGTCGTCCTCGACGCCGTAGACCACTCCTTCCGAGCCGCTGCCGATCCGCTCGGTGAGGCGCCATGCGTGTCCGGCGGAGGACTCCACCGTGAGAGCCACTGTCACCACCCGCCCGTCAGGGCGCACAGCACCGTCAGGTCGTCGCCGGTACGGGCTGCCTCCGGGCCGGAGAGCAGCGCTCTGAGGGGTTCGGCGTCGCCGCCGTTGGCACGGAGGGTCGACGCGAGTCCGCAGAAGAACCGCTCCGAGGGCAGCGGACCGGCCTGCGGCGGGAGCGCGCGGGCCGAGGGATGGTCGAGGGTCAGCGCCGTACAGCCGTCGGTGGCCAGGACCACTCCGGTCAGCTCCGGCTCCCACACGGCGAACGACCGCACCCGCAGCGCGGCGCCGGGCGAGGAGAGGAAGACCGGGCCGGGTCCGCCGGGGCCGGGCGGCGGGAGGACGAGGTGGCACCGCTCCGCGGCCTCCGGCGGCGGCCCGCCCGGCCCGGGAGTCGGCCCGGGGGACTCGATCGGCAACCCGCCGGATCCGGGAGGCGGCCCGGGGTCGGTCGTTCCGCGGGTGAGTACCGTGCCGAAGCAGTCGCCGACCGCGACGAACACGACCCAGGGCGGACGGAGGACAGCCGCGGCCACCGTGGCGGCCAGCGCTCCGGTGTCCACCGGCGGCGCGGAGGGTTCCTGGAGCGCCCGCGGCAGCCCGCCGGGTTCCTCGGGCCCGGCCTGCCCGGATAGTGCCGGGGGCCCGGCCGCGCGCAGTATCCCTTCGGCGGCCCGCAGGTGGTCGGCGACCAGCCGTGTCCCGCACGCGGCGGCCCAGCCGGTCCACACCCCGGGGGGCTCGTCCGTTCCGGGCACCCCCTCGGCCAGCACCCGGCAGGCCGTGTCCACGGCGAGGTGCGCACCGAGCGCGCTGCGCTCCCTGCCGCCGGCGCCGTCCGCCACTGCGAGCACCACCGCGTCGCCCAGGTCTGCCGCCCGGAACGCGTCCTGGCAGCCGCGCCCGGTGGCCAGATGGCCGGTGCCCTGCACGCCGGCCCCCGCGACGATCACCGGTGCTTCTCCTCGAGCAGCCGGATCCGCTCCTGCCGCTTCATCTCGGCCGACACCTGGACATGGATGTCGTCGACGGCGCCGAAGGCTCCGATGACGTCCGAGCTCTGGAACATCGACCCCAGGATCTGCTCGAAGTCCAGACCCTCCAGCCGCAGTGCGGCGTTGGGCGCGAGCATCCCGAGCAGTTCCAGGTCGGCGCCGCGCACTCCGACCGCCAGGAGGACGCATTCGCCCCGCTCCTCCCCGCTGCGCACCTTCCGCGCCGTGGCGGCGACAGCCGCGGGATCCGCCCGGCGGCCGTGCGCGTCGCTGGGCGCCCCGTCCGTCAGGACCCACAGGAAAGGCCGCCGCACCTGCACCCGCTGCGCCTGCAGCGTCCGGTACCGGTGGCGGGCCAGGCCCAGCGCGGTCTCCACGGCCTCGGTGAGCCGGGTGACCCCGGACGCCGTCAGGTGCGGCGGGCTCAGCTCGTCGACCGGCACGAAGAGCCGGTCGGCGGGGGCCTCCTCGACGGGGACGAGCGCGCCCCGCGTGGGATCGAGGACGCGCACCCGCGAGTCGAAGGTGATCAGGCAGATCTCCATCCGGGCGCGCAGGCGCAGTTTCCCCCGCACGCCGTCGAACAGGCGTCGCAGTGCCGCGTCGAGCTCCTCGATCCGCGGGCTCTCCGCCGGCCGCGCCATGGAGGCAGAGGTGTCGAGGAGCAGCACGACGGGTTGCCGTTCGTCGTAGCTCTCCGCGAGACCGAAGCCGGGTGTGCTCATCCGCGTGCGCCCCCGTCCTCCTCCTGCTCCGCCGGGGTGGATCCGGCGGGTGCGGCCCGGTACGCGACGAGCCGCCGCCGCTCCGCGTCGTACCCCACGACGACCTCCGTTCCCACGGGCGTCCCGGGGTCGTCCGGGAGCATCCGCAGCAGCACGCCCTCGACCAGTACGTAGGTGTCGGGAGCCGGCCAGGTCACGGTCCGGCCCGACGCCCCGTGAGCCCATTCCGCCATCCCACCACCCATTCGCGAACACTATGTGATCGGCCGTCAAAACTCCCTGCTGTGACAGGAATTCGCGCGGGAGGGCGCCCCCCGGCGCGCCCTCCCGCGGACACCCTCGGCACCGGCTTCACGCGGCGCGGGATGCCCTCCCATTCCATCGGGTCACCTGGTCGCCCGTCGGTCGTGCGCCGGGCGGATCCCGGCCGGAAGCCGCTCCACCAGCGCCGCCGCCTCCGGCGAACGCACCACGACGTGCAGGTCCCAGCCCGCGCCGCGCGCCGCGTCCGCCTCCACCGCGGCCCACACGGCGGCCAGGCCGGCGCCGTACGGCAGGCCGCCGCGCCCCGAGCCGAGCAGCGGGAAGCACACCGAGCGGAGCGGCGGGTCGAAGCGGTCACGCTCCTCGGCCAGGACCGCGAGCGCCCGGGAGGTGGCCCGGGTGACGTCGGACTGCAGCACGTCGTAGTCGTTGGTCCCGGCCCGCGGGACGGCGATCGCCGCGTGGTAGATCCGCCGCACCCCCTGCCCGGCCAGCGCCCCCGCACCGGTGGCGGCCACCGTGCCGGGAAGCACCGCGCGCCCCGCGGCGCCGTGCCGGGACGCCCAGCCGAGCAGTTCGTCGTGGAGCGGATCAGCCTGCAGGTCTCCGGTCACCCCGTGCACGGCGGCCGCCCGGCGCAGCGAAGCGGCGACGGAGGATTTGAAGCGCTCGGGCAGCGCGAGGTGGACGTTGACCGGGGAGACGACCACGTCCACGTCGCGCAGCAGATCCACGGGGTGCACATGGAGGGTCAGCGCCACGGTCCGGCCGCCGGCCGCGACCCGTACCGTCCGGTGCGTACCGGAGCCGTCCCCGTCAGCGGTCCGGGCCGCGACCGCGTCGGCTGCCCCGCCGGATCCGCCGCCCGGCCGGCTCGCGAGGCGCACGATGTGCTCGGCGACCTGGCCGAGGACCATCACCTCGTGATCCTTGCGGAACCGCTCGACGCTCACCCCGTACACCGAGGCCGCCCTGGCGCGGCGGGAGGCCGCGGGCCAGTCGCGGGTGCCCTGCGCCAGCCCGAGGGTGTACTCGGCGGCGGTGCGCAGCGTACCGGCGTCCAGCCGCGCCACAGCGAGCCGCAGCAGAGCCTCCACGGCGGCGCCGGGGGTGCGGGCACCGGTCGCCGTCCCGGCCGCGGCCGACTCCAGGACGGGCAGCGCGCGGCCCCGCAACCGGACCAGCCCCGCACGCCGAACCTTCTGCAATTCGGCGAAAAGTGACGCCTCATCAGGCGCGGTCGATGCCATAGGACCACCATGCACCGGGCGTCAGCCGCGAACAAGACTGATCGCCGCGGCCGGGGACGCCGCCGCTCGGCATCCCCGGACGGGAACCCGCCTCACCTCCCCGCCGGCTCGGAGATCCGCGCCCGGAGAGGTTCGAGCAGGCGATTGACCGCGGCGATGCCGTCGGCGGAGTCCAGGGCCGGGACACCGCCGTCCGCCACGGCCTCCAACGGCTTGCCGTCCCAGCGGGCGAACCGGTCGTGGAAGAGCACCAGCGCGTGCTGCGGCCGGTTGTGCCGCGACTGCCAGACCAGCCCCATGGCACCCGGCGCCTGCGCCCGGATCTCGCTCGCCCAGCGCCTGGCCGGGACGTAGTTGCGCTCGTCCTCCAGAAGCGTGGCGTCCTGGCAGACCGCGGCCAGGTCCTCCGCCTCGACCAGCGAGACCAGGTCCAATGCGCACCTGGTCCGCACGGCGCTCAACGAGCGGCCCCGGACCGCGGCGTAGGGGATCAGCCGCAGACCCGCGGGCGGTTCGAAGGGACGCGAGCGCAGCACACTCTCGGCGAGCGCCGTGGTCGGGGTGTCGGCCAGATACAGGCAGTGGTACGGGTCCAGCGACGTGCCGTCGAAGCGGTTGCCCTTCCGGAACTCGAACGGGTCGGCGAGCGTCGGGTTGAACGCGTCCGGGGCACGGCGCGCGCTGTGCACCCGCCACAACAGGGTGCCCGCCGGGAGCACCCGGTGGTTGGGGCGCAGTTGCAGCGACGTCATGGGGAAGAGGGCGCCCATCAGTCCTCCTCCACCAGAGCGGCGGCCGCACCCACCAGTGCGCGGTCGGGCAGGTGTCCCAGCAGCGAGGCGGGCGCGCCGCCGAGCCAGGTGTTGCCCTCCAGCCACCAGGCCGCCGCGCCCCAGGGGTCGATATCCGCGAGCAGCAGCCGGTTGACCTCCAGGACGACCTCGCGCGGGGCACCGTCGGCCGCGGCGAACTGGAACGCCGGGTAGTGCTCGCGCCCCAGCGGATCGGAGAGCCTGATCAGTTCGGAGGGCGGCGCCGCTCCCCCGCAACGGGCCCGCGCCTCGTCCGCGGGAAGGGCCGGTTCCCGAAGCAGCCGTTCGTGGATGTCCAGGACGCTCCCGGGGCCCGGATCGGGGCCGGCGCCAGGATCGGAGTCGGCGCCGGGGGCCTGGTCGGGGACAGGGACCGGGTCGGGGGCAGGGCCGGAACCGGCTGCCGGGAATCCCGTCAGCGCGGTGGCCAGCTCCCGCGCGTCCGCGACGGTCGCCGGTCCCGGCGGTGTCCCGGCCAGCCGGTCGGAGTCCAGCGCGCGATGCACCGGATGGTCGTAGGGCAGCGACAGCCGTGTCAGGAGCACCCGCACGCCCTGGAACGCCCTGCGCACCGCCCGGTCATCGTCCGCCGAGGTGCTCGCCAGAGCTTCCAACCGGGCCAGCAGCAGCGCGTACTGCTCCTCGCCGAGCGCCGCACGCACGGCCTCCCGGTGCTCACCGACCAGTGCGAGCAGAGGGTGCACCGGTGCGCCGGGCCGGTCACCCGCTCCGTCGTCGCTCATCCCTTCCCCTTCCCCTTCCTCGGCCGTCCTCGGCCTTTCCCGGCCTCCCCCGCCTTCTTCAGCCCCCCTCGGCCTGCCTCGGTCCTCCTCGGTCCGTGTCCGGCACCCGGCGGCCCCGCCCCGGGTGCCCCTGGTGGATGAAGGCGGCCCAGAAACGGGCCCGGTCCAGATCGGGTCGCTCCATCTGCCGCAGCAGCGGGCCGTGGAGCGAGCCCGGGTTCTTCCGGTCCGGGTCGAGCATCCACAGTTGCGCGGCCCTGAGCGCGTCGGCGGGACCGAGCCCGTCGACGGTCGCGTAGTGGTGGAAGACGGCCATCAGCAGCGCCGACACCGCGTCGTCGGTCCGCCACCGCGAGCCCACGACGTCCCGCGCCCCGCCCGAGACGAAAGCCGTGGTGAGGGTCAGCGCCTCGTCGTGATCGCGAGTGCTCAGATCGGTCTGGCAGGCGCTCAGCACGACCAGCGGCGCCCCGGCGCCCGCCCCGGTGGAGTCCGCGCGCTCGGCACCCCCTCGCGCGGCGGGCCGGTCCAGCAGCCTGGTCACCGTCAGCATGCCGGGATCCGGCCCCGTCCCGTGTGCGTCCGGGCCCCCGGTGTCCTCCGGCGCGGCAAGGTGCAGGGCGGAGACCGTGGGGCGGGTGCCCGCCGATCCGTGGGAGGCGATGTGGAGCAGCGAGGCCCCACCGGCGAGCAGCGCGAGCACGTCCTCGGGCGTGCCGGGGTGCAGTTCCTCCTCCGGCAGCTCGAAGATCCCTCCGCACATTCGCGCTTCCCGGTAGAAGGCGTCCCGCAGCGCCATGACCTCGACTTCCGCGTGCGCCAGGTCCATGCCCGGATCGGCCAGCAGCACCGGCGCCGCCGCCGGATCCCGCGGCGCGCGGCGCACCGAGCGCAGGAACTCGCCGCCGGACGCCGCGTAGCTGACCACCGTGTTCCGGCACAGGTGTTCCCGGCCCGCCGCACCCGCCCGGCTCGCGGCGTGCCAGGGGACGATGCCGAGCCGCCCGCAGGGCACCAGGACGATCCGGAGCAGCCCGTCCGCCGCCGGCCGTTCCGCCGCCTCGCGGTCTTCCGCGGGCCGGTCCGCAGCCTCGCGGCCTTGCGTCGGCCGCTCCGCCAACCTTTCGCGCACCCCGCCGAGTACCGGGTCGAGCACCGCGTAGGCCCAGTCGCAGAGCGCCGCGAGGGTCTCGTCCCAGGTCTGCTCGGCGGACGGATCGGCGGAACGCCCGCTCCCCGCGGCGTCGCGGGCGGCGGTGGCGTCGAGGTAGTCCTCCAACGGGCCGGACCCGCTACCGGACAGCAGCGGCGCCACCCCGACCGCGGCACCGAGCCGGGGCGCCACGACGAGCACCACGCCGGGATTCTCACCCTCGCCGGGGACGAGGTAGACGAGCGCGTCGGCGCCGCTGTCCGCCACCCCGTCCGAGAGGGCACTCAGCGACGGGGTGGCGAGCAGACCGTCCTCGTCCCGGTAGCCCAGTGCTTCCAGAGCCCGACGGCGCAGTGTGCTCGGCATCCGGCCCGGTACCCCGCCCTCGTCACTCTCCGCTGCGTCCCCGGCCGCCCCGCGGGCCGCCCGCCACTGCTCGGCGAGCGTGTGGTGTCCCCCCGCATCGAGCAGTTCGGGAACCGCGGAGGACGTGGACGCCGCATGCAGCACCAGCGCGCGCCCCAGTTCCAGCACGGCCACCGCCTCGTGCAGCCGTCCCTGCGAGGCCGCCCACAGCGCGGCCTGCACCCCCCTGTTCGCACCGGAGCGGGCCGCCAGCAGCCCGTGCTCGGCACCGGCTTGGAGGAGGACGTCGGCGGCGAGCGCCGTCAGCGCCTCCTTGGCCGCCTCCAGCGCTGCGATGTCGGCCACCTCGTCCTGGAGAACCGCCCGTTCGCGGTACGCCTGGGCCAGCTCCCACAGCACGTCGGCGGCGATCCGCGGCGCCTTCCCCTCCCGGACCCGGTCGCGGACCCGCTCCAGTTGGCCGATCAGCGCGTCGAGGAGGGCGGGGTCGCGGGTGAGGGAGAAGCGCAGGGCCAGGTCGAGCGCGGCGGCGTGCAGTTCCTCCGGCGAGGCGTCGGGGGGCGCGGGAACATGCTCGTGCACCGGCGCCGGGTCGCCGCCGAGGCCCGCGCGGAGCAGGTCGAAGTCCGGGAGGGGCGGAAGCGGCAGCCGGTCGGCGAACGGGAGGGCGCTCACCCCCGCGTGCCCCCGCTCGATGTACGGCAGCGCACGCAGCACCATCGCCCTGTCCCCGGTGACGGTGCCCAGCCTGGCGAGGGCCGCGCCCAGTGCCCACAGGACGACGAACCGGAACGGCTCGTCGTCGGGAACGGAGCCCTCCAGCGCCTCCGCCTCGGCCACCAGTTGGCGGAGCGTGTGGACCTCCTCCGTCTCACCCGCCGCCAGGACCCGGGTGTACAGCGCGAACGCCCGGCCCCAGAGCGCCGGGTCCCCGACTCCGGCGGGCAGCTTGCCCGCCAGCGAGCTGAGGTGGCCGACGACGGCCGACAGGTGGGCGCGCCCCGCCGCGCTGTCCTCGTGGGTGCCGCCGACGCCGGGAGAGATGTTGAGCAGCAGTGCCCGCAGAGTCTCCAGCGCGTCGGTCGGATCCGGGCCGGGGGGCGGCAGGCCCTGGACGGCATGCAGTCGCCGCAGCAGGGCGTCGAGTGCCTCGGGGTCGCCGTTCTTGAGCACGTCCTCCAGACCCCAGGTGGTGGCATGGACGGCGTCCATGGCGGCGGTGAGGCGGTGGATGTCGTCCGGGGTGAACGCGGGTCCCCGAGGCGTCGGCCGGCCCGGAGGCGGGTCACTGTCCGCGGACGGCCCCGGAGGCGGGTCCGCGGGCCGGGGCGGGCCGGGTCGCGGGCCGGACCCGGCCGGGTCGGCCCGCTCCGCCGACGAGGACGGGCCGTCCTGGCCCGGCCCGGGTCCGGGCGGCTCGCGGTCCGGGGGGCCGGGCGGGGCCGCGGAAGCGGCGGCGTTGCCGGTGGAGCCCCCGGCCGCGGTGAAAGCGTTCTCCATCGTCTGCCGCATCTGCTCCGCGAAGGGTGAGCCGGCGGGCATCATGGTCGCGAGCAGGTCGGGGAGCGACAGTCCCGACGGAGCGGTGGTGGCGCGGTGCATCTGCCGGAGTTGGGCCAGGAAGTCCTCCGGCAGCGGCAGTTCGAGCACCTCCCCGATCAGCGTCTGAAGCTCCGCCGCGGCCTGCGCCATTCCGGCGGGGCCGGTCCGGGCCGCCCACGCGGCGTAGGCGGAGAGGTCGGGCGCGCCGCCCGAAGCGCCCGGCTGCATCTGCAGCGGTGAGACGAGCGGCAGCAGGAAGAACGCCGCCCAGCGGCGGTCCTCCTCGCACGCGGCCGCGCCCTGCTCCGTCGCACGGTCCCGTACGCCGCGCAGCAGCGCCTCGGCACGCTCGCGGTCCCCCGGCCCGCCGCAGCCGGCGAGGCTCCGCGCGGCCAGCGCACCTCCGAGCCAGACACGCACCGCGCTGCGCAGGCCCGGCTCGTGGTCCAGCAGCCGTTCCAGTTGCTCGAGTTCGGCGACGGACGCGTCGTAGGCGCCCGGCGGCACCGCGCCGTCGCGAACGGCGGGCAGCAGCCGCTTGGCCCGCTCGGCGGCGTCGGCCGCCCAGGCACGCAGTCCCGCGACACCACCTGTCTCCTCGCCGTTCACGGGCAGCCCTCCTCTCCGGGACCCTCGACAGACTCGGGCCTCCGGCCCGGGCAACCGCCACTATGCCGATCCGAGGGCGCCGTTGGGAGGCGATCTCGTGCTTTCGCAGCTCAACGCCCGGAATCCGACCGGGAGACGCCCAGTTCGGCGCGCATCTCGCGGCGCGCCTGCCGCAGCCGGCCCCACAGCGCGTCGATGCGCCGCTGGGCCGCGGCCGGGGAGTCCCCCTCCCGCGATACGCCCTCGTCCAGGCGCCGGACGGTGCCGTAGACCGCGCCCAGGTCGCGGCTGAGATCACCCGCGAGGTCGAGCACCCGCTCCGGCACCCGCATCTGGGCCTCGGCGTACACGTCCCGGTACTGGTCCCGGGCCTCGGTCAGCCGCTGCCGTGCGGAGGCCAGATCCTCGGTGCGGCCCAATGCGTGCAACTGGTCGGTGAGTGCGGCCAGGTACTGCCGCGCTGAGGTGTTCAGTGCCACATAGCACGACCGCAGCTCCTGAGCCTGGCTGCGGCGCTGCCACAGCTCCTCGGCGCGGTCCTGCTCGCGGCGGCGGCTGCGGTCTGCCGCGCGCTGGGTCAGCAGCGCGGACAGCAGCGTCCCGACGACTCCGACGACCGCGACCACGGGCGCGGTCGCACCCTCGATCTCCATGCCGGCTCCCTCCGCCGTCTGCGGTCCGCCGCCAGCGAAGCAGCGGACCCGGCTGCGGTGAACGCCCGGGCCGGACATCGCCCGGTCTCCGCCCCGCGGCCGCCCACCCGGGTGGCGGGCCGGCCGCCGGCGGTGCCGGGCGGGGTCAGGGCGCTGCGGGCGCCTGCTCCAGCAGGCCGCTGACCGAGCGGAGCAGGGCGACGATGTCCTCGACGAGCCGGGTCAGTTGAGCGCGGTCGTAGAGTTCGGCGTTGCCGTCCAGAGCGATCTGCAGGCCGCGGCCGTCCATCCGGTCGTAGACGTTGATCGTCAGGTCCTCGACCGGACCGGAGCACAGGGTGTGCACGGTGGCCGGATGGCCCGCGTAGTCCCCGTGGTAGTTGAAGGACATGATGTTGATGTCGGGGCCGAACTGCTTTCTCCCCTCGGGAAGTGCGGGCAGCTCGCGCACCAGATGCTCCTGGGGGTAGCGCTGGTGCCGCAGTGCTTCCTCCAGACGCTGCGAGGTCTGGGCCACCACATCGGCGAAGGGGGTGTCCGGGCCGAACGAGAGCCGCAGCGGCACCACGTTGGTCACCATGCCGGGCACCCTGCGCAGCATCGGTTCCGTGCGGGCGGTCACCGGCAGGCCGACGACCGGTTCCCGGACGCCGGTGGCCTGCTGCAGCCGCACGGCGACCGCGGCGACGACCACCTCGGGCCAGGTCACGTCGAGTGCGCGGGCCGCACCGCGCAGGACATCGAAGTCCGCGGGTGTGAGGTGGCCGCTCTCGCGCAGCGAGGCGCGGGAGGCGGTCGGCCGCCAATCGGTGAAGGCGGCCGTCTCGGTCTGCCCGGCGAGCCGGTCCAGCCAGAACTGCCGGTCGCGCGGGTACTCCTCGGACTCCTGATAGGCGAGGTCGGAGGCGATGACCTGCTCCAGGGTGCCCGGCGGGCGCGGCCTGCGGGGCCGGCCGGTCGCCAGCGCCGTGTAGACGTCGGCCACGTGAGAGGCGATCAGGGCCAGGCCGAAGCCGTCGAGGACGATGTGGTGGGCCGCGCGGTACCACAGGGTGCGCTCTGCCCCCAGCGTGAACAGCGCCCAGGTGACGAGGGGGCCTTCGGCGAGGTCGTACTCCTTGGCCAGGTCCTGCCGCATCCACCGCTCGGCGGCCTGCCGGGGGTCGGGGTCGCCGCTGACGTCGATGCGGTGCAACGGGATGTCGACGGTGTCGTCGACATATTGGCACAGCCCCTCGTCACCGATGTCGAACCGCGCCCGCAGGGCCGGGGTCGCCGCCACGACCTCGCGGAGCGCCTGCTGGAGGAGGTCCGGCTGCACCGGCCCGGCGATGTCGCAGTACTCGCCGATGTTGAAGGACCTGTCCTCCGGGTCGAGCTGCTGCGCCATCCAGACTCCGGTCTGGGCCGAGGACAGCGCCAGTTGTGCGGCCATCAGTCACCCTCTCCCCGCCCGCCGGGCGGGACGTCCCTACGCCGCATCGTGCGGAGCGGCCGGCTCGGTCCCGGTACGCCCGGAACGCAGTTCGGCGACGAACTCGCAGACCGAGTCGAGGCTGTGGAACCTCTCCCCGACGGCGCTCCCGGTGGGCAGGACCACATCGAAGCGCTTCTCGACGAAATTTCCGAGCCGGGCCACGGAGAGGGAATCGAGAATCCCCCATTCCAACAGCGGAGTATCCCCCTCCACTTCTCCTTGCCCCTTCAGGACACTCTCCTCCACATATCCCTTGACAGCCTCGAAAACCTCATTGTCCCGCACATGGACCCCCGAGTCCGCATCAGTTCTTCGCCGGAACCACCGCCCGACTCGCCGTCACGCTACTATGCTGCCGGATGCTACTGAGCCGCCGGAAAACCTGTCAAGGTTCGCAGGATTTGACCAAATCCTCCCGGCTGTGCGGGCCAAGAGATACGGAGACGTACCGTGATGCTCCACCAACTCGTGCGGGACGCAGCCCGAAATATCCCGGACGCCACCGCCGTGGTCGGTCCGGACGGCGCAGCGACATACGGATATCTGGACGACTGGGCTGATGCGCTCGCCCTCGAACTCGCTCGCCTCGGCGTGGGCCGCGGGGACCGGGTCGGAATATGGCTCGACAAATCGGCGGCCGCCGTCGCCGCGATGCAGGCCGTGCTGCGGCTGGGCGCCGCCTATGTTCCACTCGATCCGCAGGCCCCACCCCGCCGCACGGCGAAACTGGTGGCCGACTTCGCACCCAGGGCCCTGGTGGCGCCGCCGGAGCGGGAAGAATCACTGGCGGAGTTCGGCACCGCTCCGGCAACCCTCCGCCGCTGGCCGGACGGCTCTCCCTGGGAGCGCCTGCCGGCCGGCCGGCCGCCCGCGCCGGACCGGACCCTCCCCTCGCCCACCGGCACCGAGGACGACCTCGCCTTCATCCTCTACACCTCGGGTTCGACCGGCGAACCCAAGGGCGTGTGCCACAGCCACAACAGCGCATGGGCCTTCGTCTCCTGGGCGGCCGAGACCCAGAAGGCACACGCAGCGGACCGGTACTCCAATCACGCTCCTTTCCATTTCGACCTGTCCGTCAACGATATCTATGTGCCGTTCTCCGTCGGCGCTTCCGTGCACCTGGTGCCGCAGGAGACCGCATATTCGGCGAAGGGACTCGTGCAGTTTCTGCTGGACCACCGGATAACCGTCTGGTATTCGGTTCCCGCAGCCCTCATGCTGATGATGCGGCACGGTGGCCTACTGGACACCCCCGTGCCGTCGCTGCGTTTTCTGCTGTTCGCCGGAGAGGTCTTCCCCATCGGCCCGCTGCGGGAGTTGCGCGCCCACCTCCCGTACTGCCGGTTCATGAATCTCTACGGCCCGGCCGAGACCATCATCAGTACCGGCCACGAGGTCGTGGAGATCGACCCGGGCCGTATTCTCCCGGTACCCATCGGCACCGGCGCGTGCGGAAATTCCGTAACCGTGCTGCGGCCCGACGGCAGCCGGGCCGGGACCGGCGAGGAAGGCGAGATCGTCGTCACCGGACCGAGCGTGATGCTCGGCTACTGGGGCCGCCCGCCGGTGACCGACCGGACCTATGCGACCGGCGATCTCGCCCAGGTGCTGGGGGACGGGAGCCTGCAGTTCGTCGGCCGCCGGGACAGCATGGTGAAGGTACGCGGCAACCGCATCGAACTGAGCGAGATCGAGGCCGTACTGCAGAGCCACGAGGGAGTGGCGGATGCCGCCGTGCAGGTGGCGGGCAGCGGCATCGACGCCCGTATCGTCGCGCACGTGGTGCCCGCCTCGGAGCCCGCGCCGTCTCTCATCGAGCTGAAGCGCCACTGCGCGCAGCAGCTCCCGCGGCACTCGATCGTCGACAGCGTGCACCTCTTGGACACCCTGCCCCGCAACCCCAACGGAAAGGTCGACCGCAGGCTGCTGGCCGACCGGGCCGGCGAGAGCGGCTGAGCCCCGGCACCGGGACCGGCGCGGGGCCCGCACCTCGCGCCGCCTCCCGGCCGGTGCGGCCGGTCCGGTGCGGGCCGCCCCGTCCGGCCGCGGAGTGGCGCCGCCGGGATCGACGGCGCACAGCGCCCGCCGCAGGGCCCGGACGGAGCGGCCGGCGCCGCTCATCGGGCCGGGAACTCGGCCAGCGGCAGGCCGTCCAGCGCGGAGTCCTCCTCGGCGAACGCGGCCACCCCGTACACGTCCTGGACCCAGGAGTTGCGGTAGACCGTGTCCAGGTAGCGCTCGCCCAGGTCGGGTGAGATCGCCACGGCGGTCACCTCGGCTCCCGGCCGGTGGGTGGCGAGCCACCGCTGCGCTCCGGCCACGACCGTCCCGGTCGAGCCGCCGAACAGGAATCCCGCCCCGGCCAACCTGCGGCAGGCGCGCACCGTCTCCGGTTCCGGCACCATCACCACGTCGTCGACGTAGGAGGCGTCCAGGAGCTGCGGGCGGACGCCCGCGCCGAGTCCCGGGATCATCCGGGTCCGGGGCGAGCCGCCGAAGGTCACCGACCCCACGGTGTCGACCGCCACGACGGTCACCGGGCGTCCCGACTCGCGGAAGTAGCGGGCGCACCCCATCAGGGTGCCCGTGGTGCCGGCGCCGACGAAGAGCACGTCGAGGTCGGGGAACTGCTCGGCGATCGCGGGGGCCGTGGTCCGGTGGTGGGCGATCCAGTTGTGCGCGTTCGTGTACTGGTTGAGCCACACGTAGCGCGGGTCGGAGGCGCACAGGTCCCGGACGTACTCCAGCCGCGCGCCCAGGAAGCCGCCTTCCGCGTCCGGCCGGTTCACGGAGTACACCTCGGTCCCCATGGCCTCCATCAGCCGGCGCGTGCTCTGGTTGCACCGGGCGTCGGTCACACAGAGGAAGCGGTAGCCCGCGTTCGCGGCGATCATGCTGAGTGCCACGCCCAGATTGCCCGAGGACGACTCGACCAGGACGGAGTCCTCCGTCAGCAGTCCGGACTCCTCGGCCTGCGCCACCATGGCCGCGGCCGCCTTGAGTTTGATGGAACCGGCGAAGTTGAATCCCTCGCACTTGAGATGGAGCGCGCTTCCCAGAAGCGGCCGCAGATCTATGTAGAGGTCCTCGGTGTTGAAGTCCTGCGGTGCGCTGATCACCGTCAACGTGGCCACCCCGCCCTAAGCATGTTCATCGTCGGCCCCGACGTCCCCGTAGCGGCTGGTCTCGTGGAAGAAGCCGTCGACGACGCCCAGTTCGCCCCGCTCGCGTACGGCGTCGTAGACGTGTTTGCTCACCGCGAGGTCGAGCACGCCCAGGCCGAACGGCGAGAAGATCACCGGGCGGTCGGCGGGCACCCGCACCCGGTCCGTCATCACGTCGAAGAGCGTCCCGTCCAGGAAGTCGCGGTGCCCCACGCGCTGTTCGGCCAGGTGCGGTGAGGTGTCGGCCTTCAGGCAGTGTTCGACATCGTCGACGATGTTGGCCGACGTGAGCACGATCTCCGGCGCCAGGTCACGCAGCGAGACATGCAGCACCACCGGGTTGTGCGAGAACCACGAAGGGTCGCTGACGTGCGGGACTCCCGCCACCGTCGCGAACACCACCAGGTCGCTGGAGCCGACCAGCTCCTCCGCCGTCCCGTGCACGGTGACCCGACCGCCGCCGCCGGACCGTTCCAGGTAGGAGCGGAATCCGTCCGCGTGCTCGGGGCTGAGATCGTGCACGCCCACCTCGTCGAAAGACCAGCCGGCGGCGTGCAGATAGGTGTGGATGTAGCGGGCGATGAAGCCGGTGCCGAAGAAGCCGACGCGACGCGGCCGCCCGCGCTCCCTGGTCAGCCAGTCCGCGGCCAGGGCCGCCGAGGCCGCGGTGCGCGCGGCGCTGATGATGGAACTCTCCATACAGGCGATCGGATAGCCGGTCTCCTGGTCGTTGAGGATCGCGACCGCGGAGGCCCGGGGGATCCCGGCCTCGATGTTCTGCGGAAAGCTGGATATCCACTTCACCCCGTCGACCCGGGTCCGCCCGCCGACGGACGCGGGCAGGGCGATGATGCGCGAGGCGGGCCGGTCGGGGAACCGCAGGAAGTACGAGGGCGGGTTGACCGTGTCTCCCTCGCCGTGCACCCGGTAGGTAGCCTCGATCAGCTCGATGAGCAGCCGCTCCTGCCCGGTGAGTACCTCGTGCACCTGTGAGCCGGGGATGACGGCGAAGGGAGGGATCTGTGCGTTCATGACGAAGCGCGGCTCCGTTCTGGAGAGGGGATGTGCAAGGCGCGGCCGACAGGTCAGGAAGCCACGTCGGGCAGATGGGTGGGGGCGCAGTCGGCCAGGCGCACCGGGGCGCCCAGAACCATGCCGACCTCGCGCGATCCGGTGTACGGCTCGCGGCTGTGCGCCATACGGATGTTGTCGACCAGGAGGACGTCTCCGGCCTGCCACGGTTCGCGCACCGTCGCCGCTTCGTACGCCTCGTTGACGGCCTCCACGACCTCCGCCTCGACAGCCGCCCCGTCGCCGTACCGGCTGTTGAACGGCAGCCCGTCCGCGCCGAACTGCGCCACCAGGTACTCCCGCACCGCGGGATCCATCGTCCATTCGTTGAGGAACGCGATCTGGTTGAACCAGACCCGGCGCCCGGTCCGGGGGTGCCGGATGACCGCCGAGCGGCGCTGCCTGGTCCGCAGCCCGCCGTCCGGCTGCCAGTCGTAGGCGATGCCGTTGGCCCGGCAGTACTTCTCCGCTGCCGCCCGGTCGGGCGCGTCCAGCGCCTCGGTCCAGGGCACCCCGACCAGGTCGTTGTAAGAACGCGTCAGCGACCAGCCGACCTCCGTGAAGCGCTCCACGACGGCCGGGGGCAGGGCCGCGAGCACCGCTTCGGCATCGGCGAGTCCGGTGACGCCGCCGGCGGCCGGGGGCGTGAAGCATCCCATGAGCAGCAGCCGGGGAAACTCCAGGGCATAGCTCAACTCGTGGTGCATGCACATCGGCTGGTCCGGCGGCCACTCCAGGGACGAGAAGACCGGCCCGCCCAGCGGACGGCGCCGCGCGAACGCCTCCGTCTGGGTCAGGTGCCGTCCCAGGAGCCGCTCGCCGAGGCGGCCGAGAGCTGCCGCGTCGCGCGCCTCCAGGCCGCGGATCAGCACGGCACCGTGGCGGAGCACGGCCGCCTCCAGCGACTGTGCGCGCTCGCCGATCCAGTCCTGGAGCGCGTCGGCCCCCACAGGCGCGCCGACGCGCAGGATCGGGGGCTTCCCGGGAGCCAGTTCCAGGCCGAGATCGTCGGCGGGCTGCTCCTCGGCAGTCGGCGTCGGTGCGGACGGCTGCGTCATGTGCTCTGTTCCTTCCCCTGCTGCTGGTGCTCGTCCATGACCCTGGCCAGCTCGGCCAGAACGGGGTTGTTGACGATGTCCTCGAGCGAGGCGGTGCCGCCGCTCTCGACTCCGAGGCGGACCGCCGAGAGCGAGGTGCCGCCGGACTCGAAGAAGTGCTGCCCCCGGGTGATCTCCGCGAGCGGGATGTTCAGCACCCGCGCCCACTGCTCGGCCAGCCGCCGCTCCGTCGCCGTCCGGGGCACGGTCTCCCCGCCGGGTGCGGCGGGCTCCGCGGAGCGGGACGCGGCCTCGGTCGCCTCCCGGGCCAGCACCTTCTTGTCGATCTTGCCGTTGCCGGTGAGCGGCAGGGCCTCCCGGTGGTGGTAGATCCGCGGCACCATGTACGCGGGCAGGGCGCCGCCGAGAACCTTGCGCACCTCGTCCACGGACAGCGGAAGGTCCGCGGCGTAGAAGGCGGCCAGATGCTTCTCCCCGTCGGTTCCCTCCACGACGACGACCGCGGAGTCCCGTACGCCCGGCACGCGCAGCAGATGGTTCTCGATCTCACCGATCTCGATGCGGAACCCGCGGATCTTGGTCTGGGAATCCCGCCTGCCCAGGAACTCCAGCGCACCGTCGGGGAGCCGGCGGCCGATGTCCCCCGAGCGGTAGAGGCGCTCCCCCGGCCGGTGGGGATCGGTACCGAAGGCGGCGGCCGTCCGCACCGGATCGTTGATGTAGCCGCGGCCCACGCACACCCCGGAGAAGACGATCTCCCCGGGTGCCCCGAGCGGGACCGGGACGAGCTGCTCGTCGACCACGTAGACCCGGACGTTGCGGACGGCGGGGCCGAGGGGCACCCGGTCGTGGTCGGGCACCCGGTCCATGACCGCGTGGTTGGTGTCGTCCGACGTCTCGGTCAGCCCGTAGGCGTTCACCAGCCTGATGTGGGGGAACACCGCGAACCAGCGCTCGACCAGCTCCTTCTTCAGCGCCTCACCGGTCGCGGAGACCACCCGGAGGCGGCCGAGTCCGCGCTGCTTCTCCTCCACCCAGGAGAGCATCACCTCCAGGTAGGAGGGGACGACCTGCAGCACTTCCACCCCGCCGCCGACCAGCGCTTCGACATACCGCTCGATGTCGAGGACCTCCCGCTGCCCGACGACCAGCGTGCGGGCCCCCACCAGCAACCCGCTCACGAGCTGCCACAGGGAGATGTCGAAGCACTGCGGCGCGGTCTGGGCGACCACCTGCCCGGCATCGATCTCCAAATCCTCGATCTTGGCGAGGAGATGGTTGAGCATGCCCGCGTGCTCGCACATCGCGCCCTTCGGCTCGCCCGTCGAACCGGAGGTGAAGTAGATATACGCGAGCTGTCCGGCACCGACGGGAACACGAGGATCGACGTCCACCCCCTCCCGCTCCTCCGCCAGAACGTCGGCGAGATACAGGCGCGTCGGCACCTCGCTGTCCGGCTCCGGTCGGCCGGAGGACCCACGCGAGCCGGGATCCGCCGACGCCTGATCGAGAGTCGCTGTGCTGCCGGGCTCGGTGAGCACGAAACGGCATGCACTGCGACCGAGCATGGCCGCGATCCGGTCGGCCGGGAAATGCGGCTCCACCGGGAGATACACACCCCCCGCTTTGAGGACACCGAGGACCGCGGCCATCCAGGGCAGGTTCCGCTCGGTGACCACCGCCACCACGTCCTCGGGACACAGCCCGCGGGTGAGCAGCGCGTGGGCGATCCGGTTGGCGCGGCGGTTGAGTGCGTCGTAGCTCCACTCCGTGCCGTCGTGCACGGCGGCGACCCGATCGGGGTGCTCGCGCACCCGCTCCTCGAACAGCTCGTGCATCCGCCGGTCCGGCAGGGGGCGCCGCGGCCCGGCCAGCCCGTCGATCTGATGGGCGAGCTCCGCGGCGGACAACAGACTCCGCAGGTGATGCTCAGCCGTGCCGTCGGCGGTCATCGTCGCGAGGGCGGTGAGCAGGTAGCCGCCGACGCGCTCGGCGTAGGGGCCATCGAGGACGTCGCTGCGGCCCAGCAGCCGCAGGCGCACTCCGTCCCGCTCCGCGCGGAAGCCGACACGCAGAACGCAGGTACCCGGCAATCCGTCATCGGCCGCCCGGCCGGCGGGCACCGCGGACGTGGCAGGGCCGACGGCGGAGAAGGCCGATAGGTCGAGAACCACCTCGAAACCGGAGGCAGCAGGAGCGGGCTGCTCCGACCCCGCCGACGACGGCATGGCACGCTCGGCGGCGAGCACCAACTGGTGCCAGTCGCCGTCCGCCACCAGCAGACCGCACGGCTCCGGGTCGCCCCCGCCGGGTGCGAGGACCCCGGTCAGGACGTCCCGCTCTCCGCTGAGCACGGCGAGGACCTTCGCATGCGCGGCAAGGAGTACGGACTCGGGCCGCACCCGCAGCCGGTCGGCGAGTGCGCCGAGGCCCCGGACCGTGTCGGCCGGGACCGGGCACTCGTACTCGGTCCTCGGCGTGTCGGCATGCCGCGGCTCGCTCCGCCACCGCGGAACGGCCGAAGCGATCCCGGGTCCGGGGGGTGTGCCGCCGTCGGCCACTGTCGGTGTACCCATCGATTCCGTGCCCTTACCAGAGAGGTTGGAGACCGGTGGCGCTCTCCCACTGAGAGCGCCACCAGGGGGCGGCCTTCAGCCGCTTCAGGACTCCGCGGCGGCCATGGCCGCGATCAGGCTGGCCGGCCGCATGTCCGTCCAGTTCTCCTCGACATACGCGAGGCAGGCGTCCCTCGTGTCAGCCGACTTGGCGACGGTCCAGCCATCGGGTACGTCGATGAACTCGGGCCACAGCGAGTGCTGCCCCTCGTCGTTGACGAGTACGACGTAGGTGCCGTCGGGGTCCTCGAAAGGGTTGGTCATGGCTCTTCCTCTCTTCCATCTCGTGGCTCAGCCGACATACGCGGCTTGCTCTCTCCCGGCCGGCTCCGTCTGCCGCCGGGAATCCCTCAGGGCTTGCCGGTCGGCCGTGTCATGCGGCGCAGCGCCGGACGCTTCCGCGCCGCTGTGCGGGAGGCCGTCGTCAAGTGATCGGCCAGCCCGGCGACGGTGGGGGTCTCGAAGATCGTGCCGATGGCGACTTCCGTCTGCAGTTCGCTGCGGATCCGGCTGATCAGGCGGGTGGCGAGGAGGGAGTGTCCGCCCAGGTCGAAGAAGCTGTCGTCGATCCCGACCCGCTCCAGCCCCAGCACCTCGGCGAACAGCCCGCACAGCGTCTCCTCCTGCGGAGTCCGGGCCTTGCGCCCACCCACGCTCGCCGCGTACTCCGGCACCGGCAGCGCCTTGCGGTCCAGCTTCCCGTTCGGCGTGAGCGGCAACCGGTCCAGCACCATCACCGCCGACGGCACCATGTACTCCGGCAACCCCTCCACCAGCCGCTCACGCGCCGCCTTCACCACAGCCCCGATGCCCCGCGCAGCCACCGGACTGTTCACCCACGGACCACCCGAAGCAGCCGGCAGATACACACCGGACATGGGGCGCTCGTCCTCGTCTCCGGGCAGCACCACCGCATCGAACAAAGCCACCGAGCGGGACGACCACGTCACCACCACCCGCAACCCCAACTCAGCACCCCGCACCACCAACTCCTCCGGATCCACCCCGGAACCCAGATCACCGGCATCCAACCCGTCGAGACGCCGCTCGGCAGCCACCTCCCCGATGAGTCGCGCATTGGGGATGCCGGTGATTCGAATCGGTGACTCCGCTTCGGCGAGGTCGAACTCGGGCGTCCAAGCACGCCGGGGCAACACACCCACATCCACCACCGTGGTGGGCGCCTTGTGCAGCACCACTTCATACCGGTGCCGCGTCAACTCGTTGTGACAGCCACCCCGCTTGAGCCGCACATCCACAGCCCCCACACGCGCATCACCCCCGGCCAGCCCGGTGAAGAACTCCGGAGCCACCACCAACTCCTTCTCCAACAACACCGCACGATCCACCACCGCACGCGCCTGCACACCACGATCCCCATGCACCGCCGCATGCAACACCCGCAACGAACCCGCATGCCGCACATCCCCCACCACCACACGCCCACCCGGCACCAACAACCCCAGCGCACAATCCAGCACCCGGGACAGATACTCCCCATCCGGGAAATACTGCACCACCGAATTGAGCACCACCGTGTCGAAATACCCCGACGGAAGATCCCCCGCCGCATCCGCCGGCTGACACCGCAACCACACCCGATCCGACAACCCCGCCTCAGAAACCTGACCACGCAGCCGCTCGATCACCGCACCCGACAGATCAGTACCCCAATACTCCTCAACCCCCGAAGCCAAATGCCCCATCAACAGACCGGACCCCACCCCGATCTCCAGAACCCGACCACCACCGAACCCACGCACCCGCTCGACAACCGCATCCCGCCACTCCCGCATCTCACCCAACGGAATCGGCTCACCCGAATACGAACTGTCCCAACCGGCGAAATCCTCACCAAAACCACCCGACCCCACACCCGAATACACCGAGTCATAGATCTCCCGCCACTCACCTACCTGGGCGTCCTCGTCGGACGGCGTCTCTTCGGCATCGCCCTCGGCGGTCGTGGCCACCGCCGCCAGATCCGGCACGACATAGGCGGCGAGCCGCAGGTCCCCCGGCACATCCTCACGCGCCAGGACCACGGCTTGGCGGACACCTCCGCAGCCGGTCAGGAGGGACTCGATCTCCCCCGGCTCGATGCGGAAGCCGCGCACCTTGACCTGTTCATCGGCACGGCCCATGTACTCCAGCTGACCGTCGGCTCGCCAGCGGGCCAGGTCGCCGGTCCGGTACATCCGCGTGCCGGGCTCGAAGGGGGACGCCACGAAACGTTCCGCGGTCAGGTCCGCCCGCCCGACATAGCCACGGGCCAGACCGGCACCCGAAGCGTAGAGCTCACCGACCACCCCGGCAGGAACCGGCCGCAGTACTTCGTCCAGGACGTGGGCTCGGGTGTTCGCGACCGGGCTCCCGATCGGCACCACATCGTCGGAGAAGGTGTCGCTCATCGAGATCGCCACGGTCGACTCGGTCGGGCCGTAGGCGTTCACCACGCGACGGCCCCGCGACCAGCGCGCCACCAGTTCCGGCGGAGCCGCCTCGGCACCGACGACCACGCATGCGAACTCCGTGAGCTCCTCCTCGGAGCCCGCCGGAAGTGTCGCCAGTACGGAGGGCGGGATCAGCGCATGGGTGATGTGCTGGGCGGCCAGGACATCTCGCAGTGCCTCGCCGACCAGCCGGGCGCTGTCGGGCACCACGATCGCGGCGCCGGCCGCGAAGGCGGCGACCAGTTCCCAGACTGCCGCGTCGAAGCTGGGTGAGGCGAACTGCAGGACTCGGCTGCGGGGGGTGGTGCCCAGTCGCCGGAGCTGGGTGTGGGCCAGGCCGGCCACACCACGGTGGGAGACCACGACCCCCTTGGGCCGGCCGGTCGATCCCGAGGTGTAGATCACGTAGGCGGGATGCGTCGCCTGCACCACCACACCGGGGTCGGTCTCCGGGAAGTCCGACAGATCCTGCGCCAACTCCTGCGGTCCCAGCACCAGCAGCGGATCCGCGTCCTCGACCATGAACGCACGCCGCTCGACCGGATACTCCGGATCCACCGGCACATACGCACCACCCGCCTTCACCACCGCAAGCACAGCCACCACCATCTCCACCGACCGCGGCAACTCCACCCCCACCAACACCTCAGGCCCCACACCCTGACCCACCAGCCAATGCGCCAACCGATTCGCCCGCGCATTCACCTCCCGGTAGGAGAAACTCTGCTGTCCATGGACCAGAGCCGTCGCCTCCCCGTCCCGCCGCACCTGCTCCTCGAACAACCCCGCAAGCGAGACCTCCGGCAACACCACCGCCGTGTCATTCCACCCGGCAAGCCGCCCCCGCTCCACACCCGAGAGCAACTCCACCCCACCCACAGACACCGACGGATCCGCCACCACCTGCTCCAACAACCGCACCCACCGCGCCAACAACCCCTCAACCGAACCCCGATCGAAGAGACGCGTGGAGTACTCGACGGTCCCGGTCACCCCGCGCCCGCCGGCGCGCTCGGCCAGGCTCAGCAGCATGTCGAAGCGGGACCTGCCGATCCCGACGTCTTCGGGCGTCACCCTCAGCCCCGGCAGATCGAAGTCGCCTTCAGGCGCGTTCTGGAGTACGAGTGCGACCTGGAAGAGCGGGTGGTGGGAGGTGGAACGGTTCGGGTTCAGCAACTCCACCAGGTGCTCGAAGGGCACGTCCTGGTGCGCGTACGCCTCCAGACTCGACTCCCGCACCCGGCCCAGCAGCTCCTCGAACCCCGGATCACCCGACGTGTCCGTCCGCAGCACGAACGTGTTCACGAACAACCCGACAAGGTCGTCCAACGCCTC
Organism: Streptomyces sp. WMMB303; assembly: GCF_029351045.1. Lineage (NCBI taxonomy): Bacteria > Bacillati > Actinomycetota > Actinomycetes > Kitasatosporales > Streptomycetaceae > Streptomyces > Streptomyces sp. WMMB303. The sequence goes on from NZ_JARKIN010000001.1 coordinate 4,907,182, forward strand.
ATCGGTACGCCCCGCCACACCACTGCCCAACGCGATGTCAGTTCCCGCACCCAACCGCGTCAGCAGCGCCGCCATACCGGCCTGCAACACCATGAACACCGTCGTGTTCGACCGCCGCGCCAGCCGGACCAAGCCCTGGTGCAGCTCCGCGTCCAGTGTGAAGTCGGTATGGGTGCCTTCGAAGGAGGCGACTGCCGGACGGGGCCGGTCGGTGGGGAAGGTCACCAGCTCCGGCAGACCCGCCAACTGGTCGCGCCAGTAGTCGACTTGTCGGGTGTAGAGGCTGTCCGGGTCGTTCTCGTCGCCCAGCAACTCACGCTGCCACAGCGTGTAGTCCGCGTACTGCACCGACAGCTCCGACCACTGCGGCAAACTGCCCTGCGAACGCGCCGTGTACGCCGCCACCAGATCCCGTGCGATCGGCCCCATCGACCAACCGTCACCCGCGATGTGGTGCACCAGCAGCATCAGGACGCTGTCCTGCGGCGCCACGTCGAACAGCCATGCGCGCACGGGTATCTCGGAACCCAGCTCGAACGCGTACCGAGCCGCTTCCTCCAGAACCTTCGGCAGTTCCTCCTCCGTCACCGAGCGGCGCTGCCAGTCCAGCTCCGCACTCTGCGGATCGAGAATCGACTGGCGGGGCTCACCGTCGGTTTCGGGGAAGACCGTACGCAGCGACTCGTGCCGGACGACCAGATCACGCAGGGCACCGCTGAGTGCATCCGCGTCCAGCTCGCCCTTGAGCCTGAGCGCAAGCGGCATGTTGTAGGTGGCGGAGGGGCCCTCCAGCTTGTGGAGGAACCACAGGCGACGCTGCGCGAACGAGAGCGGCACCGCCTCAGGCCGAGGCATGGGCGTCAGGGCCGCACGCGTACGACCATCGCCCGTGAGGCGCGGCGCCAGGCCAGCCACCGTGGGGTTCTCGAAGACAGCCGCGATCGGCACCTCGACGCCGATCACGCTACGGATCCGGCTGACCAGCCGCGTCGTGAGGAGGGAGTGTCCGCCCAGGTCGAAGAAGCTGTCGTCGATCCCGACCCGTTCCAGACCCAGCACCTCGGCGAACAGCCCGCACAGCGTCTCCTCGCGCGGAGTCCGGGCCTTGCGCCCACCCACGCTCGCCGCATACTCCGGCACCGGCAGGGCCTTGCGGTCCAGCTTCCCGTTCGGCGTGAGCGGCAACCGGTCCAGCACCATCACCGCCGACGGCACCATGTACTCCGGCAATCCCTCCACCAGCCGCTCACGCGCCGCCTTCACCACAGCCCCGATGCCACGCGCAGCCACCGGACTGTTCACCCACGGACCACCCGAAGCAGCCGGCAGATACACACCCGACAGCACCGATTCGTCCCCGTCTCCGGGCAGCAGCACCGCATCGAACAGAGCCACCGAGCGGGACGACCACGTCACCACCACCCGCAACCCCAGCTCAGCACCCCGCACCACCAACTCCTCCGGATCCACCCCGGAACCCAGATCACCGGCATCCAGGCCATCCAGCCTGCGCTCTGCCGCCACCTCACCGACCAGCCGCGCATTCGGAATCCCCGAGATCCGAACCGGGCCTTCTACATCGGCCAGATCGAAATCCGGGGACCAGGAAATCTGCGGCACCTCCGCCACATCCCGGGCCTTCGACGGCGCCTTGTGCAGCACCACCTCATACCGGTGCCGCGTCAACTCGTTGTGACAGCCACCCCGCTTGAGCCGCACATCCACAGCCCCCACACGCGCATCACCCCCGGCCAGCCCGGTGAAGAACTCCGGAGCCACCACCAACTCCTTCTCCAACAACACCGCACGATCCACCACCGCACGCGCCTGCACACCACGATCCCCATGCACCGCCGCATGCAACACCCGCAACGAACCCGCATGCCGCACATCCCCCACCACCACACGCCCACCCGGCACCAACAACCCCAGCGCACAATCCAGCACCCGGGACAGATACTCCCCATCCGGGAAATACTGCACCACCGAATTGAGCACCACCGTGTCGAAATACCCCAACGGAAGATCCCCCGCCGCATCCGCCGGCTGACACCGCAACCGCACCCGATCCGACAACCCCGCCTCAGAAACCTGACCACGCAGCCGCTCGATCACCGCACCCGACAGATCAGTACCCCAATACTCCTCAACCCCCGGCGCAAGGTGCCCCATCAACAGACCGGACCCCACCCCGATCTCCAGAACCCGACCACCACCGAACCCACGCACCCGCTCGACAACCGCATCCCGCCACGCCCGCATCTCACCCAACGGAATCGGCTCACCGGTGTACGCGCTGTCCCAGCCGGCGAAATCCTCACCGAACTCGCCATATGCGCTCTCGGCGTAGACCGAGTCATAGATCTCCCGCCATTCCTCCACCTGGGCGTCGCTCGCCACAGCGGCCTCCGCCGCCGTACCGGAGTCGGCCTCGACCCCGGCCGAGGCAGCCGCCTCGAGGTCCGGCACCACATACGCCGCGAGTCGCTGATCACCGGGCGTGTCCTCGCGCGCCACGACCGCCGCCTGCCGCACACCCGTACAGCAGGCCAACAGCGACTCGATCTCCCCCGGTTCGATCCGGAAGCCCCGCAGCTTCACCTGCTCGTCCGCACGCCCCACGAACTCCAGCTGACCGTCCGCACGCCACCGCACCAGATCACCCGTGCGGTACATGCGCGCACCCGGCTCGAACGGCGACGCCACGAACCGCTCCGCCGTCAGCCCGGGACGCCGCAGATAGCCGCGTGACACCTGAGCGCCCGCGGCATAGAGCTCTCCCACGACTCCGACCGGGACCGGCTGCAGGCCCGCGTCGAGGACGAACAGCCGGGTGTTCCACATCGGCCGTCCGATGGGAACACTGTTCGCGACGCCGTCCGGACCCTGCCAGACCGAGGAGGCGACCTGGATGGTCATCTCGGTCGGGCCGTAGAGGTTGGAAAGCTCGCTGCTCCAGGACGCGCTGACGCGGGCGGCGAGGTCCGGTCGCAGGGCCTCGCCGCTGGCCCAGACACGTCGCACCGAGTGCCCGGCAGGCGGCTCGGGCAGATTGGCCAGCAGGGACGGCGGGAACTGCGCGATCGTGACCTTGTTCTCGGCCATGAAGGACACGAGGCGCTGCGGATCACGCACCACGTCGCCGGGGGCCACGCAGACCGCGGCACCGTGCAGCAGGGGAAACCAGATCTCCAGACCGACGGAGTCGAACCGCACAGAGGTGCGGAACAGCAGCACGTCGCCGGGCCCGACCGGGTAGGTGTCCTGCATCCACTGCAGATTGTTCGCCAGCCCGCGGTGCTCGACCATGACGCCCTTCGGCCGGCCGGTGGAACCGGAGGTGTAGATGACGTACAGCGGGGCGGCCGGAGTCAGTGGGGCCGCGCGGTCGGCGTCCGTCAGGTCGGACGCGTCCTGCTGAGCGACCGCTTCGACGGTCGACGTCTCGTCCATGGCGACGCACGGGACCTCCGCGTCCGCGGCCAGGTCGCGGTCGCGGGAGACAAGCATCAGTGCGGGCCGCGCGTCACCCAGTGTGTACCGAAGACGCTCGACCGGGTCGTCGGGGTCGAGCGGGAGATAGGCGGCACCGGCCTTGATCACCGCAAGGAACGCCACGATCGTGTCGGCGGAGCGGGGCAGAGCAACGGCCACCAGTTGCTCGGGGCCGACGCCGCGGGTGACCAGATGGCGGGCGAGTCGGTTGGCTCGCGCATTCACCTCAGCGTAGCTGAGCTTCGTGTCGCCGGACAGCACAGCAGGGGCGTCCGGAGTGCGCGCCATCTGCTCCTCGACCAAGCTGACGAGGGTCTCTCGGCGTACGTCGGCCGCGGTGTCGTTCCAGGTCGTCAGAGTCTGCTGCCGCTCGGTCTCGGTCAGCAGGACGGCCTTGCCGATGGGCTGCGCCGGATCGCTGAGCGTCTGCTCCAGCAGTCGCTTCCAACGGTCGAAGACCGCCTCGACGGTGGAACGGTCGAACAGGTCCGTCGCGTACTCCACGACGGTCTCGATTCCCGCGGGGTTCCCGCCGGCGTCGTGCCGTTCGGTCAGTGACAGCAGCATGTCGAACCGAGCGGTGCCCGGATCGGCTTCGGTCGTGCTGACCTGCAGCCCCGGGAGCGTGAAATCCCCCTGGTCGGTGTTCTGGAGTACGAGTGCGACCTGGAAGAGCGGGTGGTGGGAGGTGGAACGGTTCGGGTTCAGCAACTCCACCAGGTGCTCGAAGGGCACGTCCTGGTGCGCGTACGCCTCCAGACTCGACTCCCGCACCCGGCTCAGCAGCTCCTCGAACCCCGGATCACCCGACGTATCCGTCCGCAGCACGAACGTGTTCACGAACAACCCGACAAGGTCGTCCAACGCCTCATCGGTACGCCCCGCCACACCACTGCCCAACGCGATGTCAGTTCCCGCACCCAACCGCGTCAGCAACGCCGCCATACCGGCCTGCAACACCATGAACACCGTGGAACCGGTCCCGCGCGCCAGTTCCGCCATGCGCCGGTGCAGCTCTCCCTCGACCTCGAACGTGACGGTCTCACCGGCGTACGAGGCCACCGCGGGCCGGGGCCGGTCGGTCGGGAAGGTCACCTGTTCGGGCAGATCCGCAAGCTTGTCGCGCCAGTAGCCGACCTGCTGCGTGAAGAGGCTGTCCGGGTCGTTCTCGTCGCCCAGCAGTTCACGCTGCCACAGCGTGTAGTCCGCGTACTGCACCGGCAGCTCCGACCACTGCGGCACAGCGCCCTGCGCACGCGCCGTGTACGCCGCCACCACATCCCGCGCCAGCGGACCCATCGACCACCCGTCCGCCGCGATGTGGTGGAACAGCAGCAGGAGGACGCTGGTGTCACCATCCGTGTCGAAGAGCCAGGCCCTGATCGGTGCCTCGGAGGCGAGTTCGAAACCGTAGCGGGAGACTTCCCGGACCACTGTCGGCAGCTCCGCCTCGGTCACCCGACGGTGTTCCCAGCCGAACGCGGCATCAGCAGGATCGAGCACCACTTGGCGGGGCTCGCCGTCCACCTCCGGGAACACCGTACGCAGCGACTCGTGCCGAGTGGCCACATCGACCAGCGCAGCGTGCAACGCCTCCGCATTCGCGGAACCGGTCAGCCGGAAGGCCAGCGGCATGTTGTACGTCGCGGAGGGCCCCTCCAGCTTGTGCAGGAACCACAGTCGACGCTGCGCGAACGACAGCGGCACCACATCCGGCCGCTCCACCGGCACCAGAGACCTACGTATCCGGCCCTCCCCTCGCAGCCGCTCCACCAAGAGCGCCACGGTCGGGGCCTCGAAGACGTCCTTGATGGGAAGCTCGACGCCGACCACGCTACGGATCCGGCTGACCAGCCGCGTCACGAGGAGGGAGTGGCCGCCCAGGTCGAAGAAGCTGTCGTCGATCCCGACCCGCTCCAGACCCAGCACCCCGGCGAACAGCCCGCACAGCGTCTCCTCGCGCGGAGTCCGGGCCTTGCGCCCACCCACGCTCGCCGCATACTCCGGCACCGGCAGCGCCTTGCGGTCCAGCTTCCCGTTCGGCGTGAGCGGCAACCGGTCCAGCACCATCACCGCCGACGGCACCATGTACTCCGGCAACCCCTCCACCAGCCGCTCACGCGCCGCCTTCACCACAGCCCCGATGCCCCGCGCAGCCACCGGACTGTTCACCCACGGACCACCCGAACCGGCCGGAACATACACACCGGACATGGGGCGCTCGTCCTCGTCTCCGGGCAGCACCACCGCATCGAACAAAGCCACCGAACGGGACGACCACGTCACCACCACCCGCAACCCCAACTCAGCACCCCGCACCACCAACTCCTCCGGATCCACCCCGGAACCCAGATCACCGGCATCCAGGCCATCCAGCCTGCGCTCTGCCGCCACCTCACCGACCAGCCGCGCATTCGGAATCCCCGAGATCCGCACCGGGCCTTCTACATCGGCCAGATCGAAATCCGGGGACCAGGAAATCTGCGGCACCGCCGCCACATCCCGGGCCTTCGACGGCGCCTTGTGCAGCACCACCTCATACCGGTGCCGCGTCAACTCGTTGTGACAGCCACCCCGCTTGAGCCGCACATCCACAGCCCCCACACGCGCATCACCCCCGGCCAGCCCGGTGAAGAACTCCGGAGCCACCACCAACTCCTTCTCCAACAACACCGCACGATCCACCACCGCACGCGCCTGCACACCACGATCCCCATGCACCGCCGCATGCAACACCCGCAACGAACCCGCATGCCGCACATCCCCCACCACCACACGCCCACCCGGCACCAACAACCCCAGCGCACAATCCAGCACCCGGGACAGATACTCCCCATCCGGGAAATACTGCACCACCGAATTGAGAACCACCGTGTCGAAATACCCCAACGGAAGATCCCCCGCCCCATCCGCCGGCTGACACCGCAACCGCACCCGATCCGACAACCCCGCCTCAGAAACCTGACCACGAAGCCGCTCGATCACCGCACCCGACAGATCCGTACCCCAATACTCCTCAACCCCCGAAGCCAAATGCCCCATCAACAGACCGGACCCCACCCCGATCTCCAGAACCCGACCACCACCGAACCCACGCACCCGCTCGACAACCGCATCCCGCCACTCCCGCATCTCACCCAACGGAATCGGCTCACCCGAATACGAACTGTCCCACCCCGCGAAATCCTCACCAAAACCACCCGACCCCACACCCGAATACACCGAGTCATAGATCTCCCGCCACTCCTCCACCTGAGCGTCCCCACCCGAGGAGACGGCTCCCTGGTCAGCACCGGCGTGGGCGGCCGCCGCGGCCAGATCCGGCACGACATAGGCGGCGAGCCGCTGGTCCCCCGGAATGTCCTCACGCGCAACCACCGCCGCCTGGAGAATTCCTGCATCGCTGGTCAGAAGGGATTCGATCTCGCCGGGTTCGATGCGGAAGCCTCGCAGCTTCACCTGCTCGTCCGCACGGCCCGCGAACTCCAACTGGCCGTCCGCGCTCCACCGCACCAGATCACCCGTCCGGTACATCCGCGCACCCGGCTCGAAAGGCGACGCCACAAACCGCTCCGCCGTCAGGCCCGCACGCCCCAGATAACCCCGCGCCAAACCGGCACCCGACACATACAACTCACCCACCACACCGGCAGGAACCGGCCGCAACACCTCATCCAGCACATACACCTGCGTATTCACCACAGGACGACCGATCGGCGCCACCACCCCACCCGACAACCCACCGCTCATCGACACACACACCGTCGACTCCGTCGGCCCATACGCATTCACCACACGACGGCCATCCACCGACCACCGCGCAACCAACTCCGGCGGCGCCGCCTCACCCGCCAACACCACCGACTCCAACAACGGCAATGCGGACTCCGCACCCCCCGGCACCGCGCCCAACACCGACGGCGGCAACGTCACATGCGTAACCCGGCCCCGAGACAGCACCTTCAACAAGTCGTCGCCGACGACTCGACCACCCTCCGGCACCACCAACACGGCACCGGACCCGAAAGCCATCACCAACTCCCAGAACGCCGCATCAAAACCCGGCGACGCGAACTGCAACACCCGACTCGACGAACTGACCCCCAAACCCTCCACCTGGGAACGGGACAGACTCACCGCACCCCGATGAGAAACCACAACCCCCTTCGGCCAGCCCGTCGAACCCGACGTATAAATCACATAGGCAGCCTGATGACCCTCAATGTCGACACCGGGGTCGGTCTCCGGGAAGCCCGACAGATCCTGCGCCAACTCCTGCGGCCCCAGCACCAGCAACGGATCAGCGTCCTCGACCATGAACGCACGCCGCTCGACCGGATACTCCGGATCCACCGGCACATACGCACCACCCGCCTTCACCACCGCAAGCACAGCCACCACCAACTCCACCGACCGCGGCAACTCCACCCCCACCAACACCTCAGGCCCCACGCCCTGGCCGATCAGCCAATGCGCCAGCCGATTCGCCCGCGCATTCAACTCCCCATACGACAGTGACCGCTCACCACACACCACCGCTGCCGCATCCGCATCACGCCGCACCTGCTCCTCGAACAACCCCGCAAGCGAGACCTCCGGCAACGCCACCGCCGTGTCATTCCACCCGGCAAGCCGCTCCCGCTCCTCACCCGAGAGCAACTCCACCCCACCCACAGACAACGACGGATCCGCCACCACCTGCTCCAACAACCGCACCCACCGCGCCAACAACCCCTCAACCGAACCCCGATCGAACAACTCCGTCGCGAACTCGACGAGAGCCTCGATACCCGCCACACCGCCTGCGGCGTCGTGGCGTTCGTACATCTCGACGAGCATGTCGAAGCGCGAGGTGTCGGTGCTGATGAACTCGGAGCTCACCTGGAGGTGCGGCAGCCGGAAGTCCTCGGACGGTGCGTTCTGCAGCACCATGGCGACCTGGAACAGCGGGTGGTGGCCGGCGGAGCGCTGCGGGTTGAGGGCCTCGACGAGGTCCTCGAACGGCACGTCCTGGTGCTCGTGCGCACTCATGCTGCGCTCCCGCACCCGGGCGAGGAGCTCCTCGAAGGCAGGGTTGTCCGAGGTGTCCGTCCGCAGCACATAGGTGTTGACGAAGAGACCGATGAGGTCGTCGAGGGCTTCGTCCGTACGGCCGGCCACACCACTGCCCAACGCGATGTCGGTCCCCGCACCCAACCGCGTCAGCAGCGCCGCCATACCGGCCTGCAACACCATGAACACCGTCGTGTTCGACCGCCGCGCCAACTCCACCAGACCCCGATGCAACTCAGCGTCCAGCCGGAAGTCGACCCGCATCCCCTCGTAGCCGGCGGTGGCCGGCCGGGGCCGGTCGGCGGGGAAGGTCACCTGCTCCGGCAGCCCCTCCAGCTCCGCACGCCAGTAGTCGAGTTGCTGTGCGTAGACGCTCTCGGAGTCGTCGACGTCTCCGAGCCGGTCGCGCTGCCAGAGCGTGTAGTCGACATACTGCGCGGGCAGCTCGGACCACTCCGGATCGCGCTGCTCGACACGGGCGGTGTACGCCTCCACCACGTCACGCGTCAGCGGAGCCATCGACCAGCCGTCACCCGCGATGTGATGCAGCAACAGCAGCAGCGTGCTGTGCTCTGCGTCCGTGTCGAACAGCCAGGCCCGGAAGGGGATCTCGGTGGCGAGGTCGAAGGTGTGTCGGGCCGTCTCTCGGAGGGTGCGCTCCAGGTCGGCCTCGGGCACCGACCGCCGCTCCCACCGGAAGTCGGCCTCGTCGAGGTCCCGTATCAGCTGGTAGGGCTCGCCGTGCACGTCGGGGAAGACGGTGCGCAGCGACTCGTGCCGACCGACGACATCGAGCAGGGCCGAGTGCAGCGCCTCCCCGTCGACGGTGCCGGTGAGGCGGAGGGCCAGCGGAACGTTGTAGGTCGCCGAGCGGCCTTCCATCCGGTGCAGGAACCACAGGCGGCGCTGGGGGAACGACAGCGGCACCACGTCAGGACGCTCGACGCGGGTGAGAGGGGCGCGCGCGTCGTCGGCGGCCGCTCCGGTGAGCCGCCCGGCCAGCGCGGCGGGCGTGGAGAAGTCGAAGATCTCCTTGATCTTCAGCTCCTCGCCGAGAGTGGCCCGGATCCGGACGAGCAGCCTGATCGCCGTCAACGAATGACCGCCGAGCTCGAAGAGGTCGTCGTGGGGGCCGACGTGGTCCCTGCCGAGCGTCTCGGCGAACAGGGCGCACAGCGCCGCTTCGCACGATGCCTTGGCGTCCAACTTCTCGCTCCCTCTTCTGACGGTGTCGAATCCGTGCTGCATCGGCTCGGGTCGGCTCATGGGCGGCCGCTCCGGCGGTCGGGTCACTCGGTGGGGTGGGACGGGGGGAGGGCCGTGGGGTGGGCCGTGGCGGGGGAGCCGATCTGCCGGAGCTTCTCGGCCACGAGTGGACCGATCTCCCGCAGCGGTTCCGGGTTCATCATCTGGGTGTGCCGGTGGTTGAGCTTCTGGAACTCCACGGTGCCGGTGAGGTAGGGGTCCCACGTCCCTGGTTCGAGCTGGTGGTCGTTCTCGCCTCCGGTCGCGGCCAGGATCAGCGTCGGCGCGGAGACGGGCCGGGGCCTGTTGTCCAGGCCCAGGAGGGTGTGGTTCACGGTCAGGTGCATCATGGCGGCGACCTCGGTCTCGCTGAGGCCGGCCAGGGCGGAGTTCTTCGTGGTCAGCAGCTCCACCGTCGTCTCGTGGGTGAGCTGCTCCGCCTCCTCGTCGGTGAGTTCGATGTCGAAGAGGCCCAGCATGGCGCGGTGCACGTCGGCGACCCGCACCTTCGGCATCGACTCCTCGACCTCGCGGCGGCTGACCGGGTTCACCGGGAAGCAGTCCAGCAGCGCCAGCATCGCGACCTGCTCCCCGCGCTCCTCCAGCAGTGCGGCGACGGCGTGAGCGACGACTCCGCCGAACGACCAGCCCAGGAGGTGATACGGCCCCGCGGGCTGGACGCGCCGGATCTGCTCCAGGTAGTCCTCGGCCATCTCCTCGACGGACTTCGCCAGCTCTCCGCCCGTCAGACCGCGGGCCTGCAGCGCGTACACCGGGGTGTCCCGGTCGAGGTACTGGAGCAGACCGGCGTAGGACCAGCCCAGGCCGCTTCCGGGGTGGACGCAGAAGACGGGTCGGCGGCTGCCCTGCGCGCGCAGCGGCAGGAGCACGTCGAGGGCGTTCCCGTCGCCGCCCGTCTCCAGCCGGGCGGCCAGTCCAGCCACGGTGGGCGCGCCGAAGAGGGTGCGCAGCGGCAGTTCCACACCGAGTACGCCGCGGATGCGGCTCATCAGCCGGGCGGCGAGCAGCGAGTGGCCGCCCAGATCGAAGAAGCTGTCGTCGACGCCGACCCGCTCCAGCTCCAGGACGTCCGCGAACAGGCCGCACAGCACCTCCTCGTGCGGGGTGCGCGGTGCCCGGCCGCGGCCGGCCTCGGAGAAGTCGGGTGCGGGCAGGGCGGCGCGGTCGAGCTTGCCGTTGGGTGTCAGCGGGATGTCCTCGAGGGCCACCACGGCGGCGGGGACCATGTAGTCCGGCAGCGCTTCCGCCACGTGGGCCCGGAGCGCGCGCACGTCCGGCTCGGCCGCACCGCTCTCGGGCACGACGTAGCCGACGAGTCGGGCACCGCCGGGGCCGTCCTCGCGGGCGACGACCACGGCCCGCCGCACCGAGGGGTGCGAGCCGAGCACGGCTGCGATCTCGCCCGGCTCGATGCGGAAGCCGCGCACCTTGACCTGTTCGTCGGCGCGGCCCGCGAACTCCAGCAGGCCGTCGGGGCGCCGGCGCGCCAGGTCGCCGGTGCGGTACATCCGCGCACCCGGCTCGAACGGGCTCGGCACGAACCGCTCCGCGGTCAGCCCGGGGCGTCCGAGATAGCCGCGGGCGACCTGGGCTCCGGACATGTACAGCTCACCCGTCGTGCCGGGCGGTACCGGCCGCAGCCCGGCGTCGAGAACGTAGGCGCGCATGTTCCAGAACGGCCGGCCGATCGGCACCGGTCCGGTGGGCTGCTCGGCGCCGGGCTCCAGCTCGAACTGGGCGCAGTTGACGGTCAGCTCGGTCGGGCCATAGGCGTTGATCACGGTGACGGCCGGGTGCCGGTGCCGCCAGGCGGCGACGGCTTCTCCGGTCAGCGCCTCGCCGCCCAGGATCAGCGTGTCGGTGGGCGACCAGTCCGGAGGCAGCTCCGCCAGGAGCGGCAGGTGCGAGGGGGTCGCCTTCACCAGCGTCACCGGGGTGTCGGCCGGCTCCCGTCCGGCCAGTTCGCGGAGGCTGCCGAGGTGGACCCGGCCGCCGCTGACGAGGGTGGTGTAGAGGCCGGTGACCGTCAGGTCGAAGGCGAGGGAGGAGTGCACCAGCGTGGTGCCACGCGCGGCCGGGTAGTGCCGCATCGCCCAGGTGAGGTAGTTCGCCACCGAGTGGTGCTCGACCACCACGCCCTTGGGCCGCCCCGTGGAGCCCGAGGTGTAGATCACGTAGGCGGGGTGCCGAGGCAGCAGCGGAGCCGTGCGGTCGGCGTCCGACAGGTTGTGCGACGGCAGTGCGGCCAGGGCCTCCGCTGTCTCCGGGGAGTCCAGCAGCAGGTGGGTGTGGGCCGTCTCCGGGAGCTGCGGCGCCGCTTCGGTGGTGGTGAGCACGCACAGCGGCGCGGTGTCGTCGAGGGCGTACGCGAGCCGGTCGGCCGGGTGGTCGAGGTCGAGGGGCAGGTAGCCCGCCCCGGACTTCAGTACGGCGAGCATCGCCACCGGCATCGCGGCCGATCCGGGCACGGCGAGGGCGACGAACCGCTCCGGTCCGGCGCCCAGCGCGGCGAGATGGCGGGCGAGCCGGTTGGCCCGTTCGTTCAGCTCCCGGTAGGTGAGGAGTGCGTCGTCGGCCTCCACCGCCACCGCGTCCGGGCTCGCCTCGGCCCGGTCCTGGAGCAGTTGCACGACGGTGGTCGCGGGCGTCTCGAAGTCGGTGTCGTTCCCTTCGAGGAGCGCCTGCTGCCGTTCGGCCGCGGTCAGGACGTCGATCTCGCGGACGGACCGCTCCGGGGCGGCGACGACCGCCTCGGCGACCCGGACCAGGCGGCTGGTGAGCGCCGTCGCGGCGTCGTGGTCGAACAGGTCGGTGGCGTACCGGAGCTGTCCGGTCACTCCGGCCGGCGCGCCGTCGTCGGTGAAGTGCTCACCGAAGGTGAAGTCCAGGTCGAACTTGGCTGCGCCGGTCCCGGCGTCGAGGGGTGTGACGTCGAGGCCGGGCAGCGTCAGGTCGGCGCGGTCGGTGTTGGCCAGCGACATCATGACCTGGAACAGCGGGTGCCGGGACGTCGTGCGGTCCGGGTTGATGATCTCCACGAGCCGTTCGAAGGCCAGGTCCTGGTGGGCGTAGACGGCCAGGTCGGTCTCCCTGACACGGCCGAGCAGTTCGCCGAACGAGGGGTTCCCGGACAGGTCCGTGCGCAGTACCAGGGTGTTGACGAAGAAGCCCACGAGGTCGTCGAGCGCTTCGTCGGTGCGTCCGGCGATCGGGGCGCCCATGACGATGTCGTCACCGGCTCCGAGCTTCGACAGCAGGACGGCCATGGTGGCCTGGAGCGTCATGAAGACACTGGCACCGGAAGCGGAAGCCAGTTCCGCCAGTCCGCGGTGGACGTGGGCGGGCAGTTCGACGGTGACGGTCGCGCCCTGGTGGCTGGGCTGCTCGGGGCGGGGCCGGGTGGTGGGCAGGTTCAGCTCTTCCGGCGCTCCGGCCAGCATCTGCCGCCAGAAGGCCACCTGCCGGGCGATGGCGCTGTCCGGATCGTCCTCGCGGCCCAGGGCCTGCTGCTGCCAGAGGGTGAAGTCGGCGTACTGGACAGGCAGGGCGTCCCACTCGGGCGCGGTGCCGGCGCAGCGTGCGGAGTAGGCGGCGACGAGGTCCTTGGCGAGGGGTGCCAGGGACCAGCCGTCGGCGGCGATGTGATGCATCAGCACCAGCAGCACGCACGTGTCGCTCCCGCCCTCCGGCTCCTCGAAGAGCCAGGCCCGCAGCGGCGGCTCGGTGGCGAGGTCGAAGGCGTGGCAGGCGGCGGCCCCGAGCGCCGCGGGCAGTTCGTCCGCGGCGACCGCGCGGGTCTCCCAGGGGACCGCGGCCTGGTGGGGGGCGAGCACCACCTGGTGCGGCTCGTCGTCGGTCTCGGGGAAGACGGTGCGCAGCGACTCGTGCCGGGCTGCGACGTCGAGCAGCGCGGTGTGCAGTGCTTCCTGGTCCACACGGCCGGTGAGGCGCAGTGCCAGCGGCATGTTGTAGGTGGCGGACGGGCCCTCGAGCTTGTGCAGGAACCACAGCCGGCGCTGTGCGTACGACAGCGGTATGTGGTGCGGCCGCGGCATCGGTACCAGTGCGGCGCGGGCCCGCTCACCGTCGGACAGGTGCTGGCCGAGTCCGGCGACGGTCGGATCGTCGAACACGGTGCCGATGGCGATCTCCACCCCGAACACCGTGCGGATACGGCTGACCAGGCGGGTGGCCAGCAGCGAGTGGCCGCCCAGGTCGAAGAAGCTGTCGTCGATCCCGACCTGTTCCAGACCCAGCACCTCGGCGAACAGTGCGCACAGCGCCGTTTCCTGCGCGGTGCGCGGCGCCCGGCCCTGCTGGAGGGCACGGTAGTCGGGAGCGGGCAGCGCCTTGCAGTCGAGTTTGCCGATCGGGGTGAGCGGCATCCTGTCCAGCACCACGAAGGCGGTGGGGACCATGTATTCCGGCAGCCAGGTGCGCAGGCCGGTGCGGAGTTCCCGGTTCAGTTCGACCGTGCGCCGGTGCGCGGCGGGGCTGTTGGCGTGCGGTGCGGCGGTCCGGGTGGTGTCGCAGCCGCGGTAGGCGGCCACCGGGGTGCCGGTGCCCTCGGGCCTGACGACGGCGTCGAAGCAGTCGTCCCGACCGGAGTTGGCCCAGGTGGTGACGGCTTCCATGCCCAGCGCCGCGGCGAGTCCGTGCACGGCCTCCGGATCCAGGCCGGCCGGGGAGTCCGCGGCCGGGTCGCCGCCTCCCTCCAGGGTCCGCAGTGCGAGGTGGTCGGCGCGCAGCCGGGCGTTGGGGACATCGGCCAGGCGCATCCCGGCCGGGTGCGCGCGCAGGGCGGCCGACAGCCCCCCGGCGTCGGCGCCCACCGCCTCCCAGGTCAGCTCCGGCAGGTGGGTGGCGGTCTGCGGGGCGGACGGGGTCTTGTGGACGACGACGTCGTAGCGGTAGCGGGAGAGTTCGTTGGCGTGCTCGGCGCGCTTGAGGCGGACCTCGACCCCGCCGACGTCCTCGAGGGTCTCAGCGAGCAGCACGAAGAAGTCCGGTGCCAGCAGCAGTTCCTCCTCCTCCCTGATCCGCTGCTCCAGGAGCGCCTGTGCTTCCTGCGGTGCGGAGGCGGCCTCCGGGCGGTGGGAGACGACACCGGCCTGGAGGTGGCGCAGCAACCGCAGGTTGCGGATGTCGCCGAGGAAGAGGGAACCGCCGGGGGCCAGCAGCCGCAGGCTCTCGCGGACGACCCGGGCCAGGTAGTCGGCGTGCGGGAAGTACTGGGCGACGGAGTTGAGGACGACGGTGTCGAAGAAGCCCTCCGGAAGGCCACTGGTGTCGTCGGCGGCCTGAGCGCGCAGTTCGACGCGTTCGGCCAGCTCGGGCCGCTCGGCCGTCCGTGCGCGCAGGCTCTCCACAGCCGCGGCGGAGAAGTCGGTGCCCCAGTAGGCGTCGCAGTGCGGTGCGACCTGGGAGAGGATCAGCCCGTTGCCGACGCCCAGTTCGAGGACGTTGCGGGGGGCGAGCCGGAGGATCTCCGCGACAGCGGCGGAGCGCCACTGGTGCATCTCGGTCAGGGGGATCGGGGAGCCGTCGTAGCTGCTCGTCCAGATCCCGAAGTCCTCCCAGAAGCCGCCGCTGTCTGCCTGGCCGCGGTAGACCGACTCATAGACCTCCCGCCAGGAGGCGACGCGGCGGCCGTCCTCCGCGTGGTCGCTGCGCCGCGCCCACTCCTGGTCGGGGACGATGTAGCCGACGAGCTGCGGGGTGTCGGCGTCCTCCCGCACCAGGACGGTGGCCTCGGCGACACCCGGCTGCCGGGACAGTGCGGCCTCGACCTCGCCCGGTTCGATGCGGAATCCGCGTACCTTGACCTGGTCGTCGGCGCGGCCGACGAATTCGAGTCCGCCTTCGGCACGCCATCGGGCCAGGTCGCCGGTGCGGTACATGCGGGTGCCGGGTGCGCCGTGCGGGTCGGCCACGAAGCGCTCGGCGCTGAGTGCGGGCCGCCCCAGGTAGCCGCGGGCCAGGAACGGGCCCGCCAGGTACAGCTCTCCGGGAACGCCGTCGGGCACCGGGCGGAGCCGGGAGTCGAGGACGTACACCTGGGCGTTGGGCAGCGGCCGTCCGATCATCGGCGGCAGCGGCGGGCCGGTCACCTCACTCGCGGTGATCCAGACGGTGGCCTCGGTCGGCCCGTACAGGTTGACCGCTCCGCCGCCCTGGGCGTGCAGTTGCTCGGCCAGCGACGCGGAGAGCGCCTCGCCGCCGACGAGGAGCCGGACGCCGGTCAGCCCCTCGGGGTCGTGGGTGAGGATCGCGCGGTACACCGAGGGGGTGCCCTGGAAGACGGTGGCGCCGCTGTCCCGGATGAGCCGGTGCAGGGCGATGGGGTCCTTGCCGACCCGGTCGGTGGCGACCTCGACGCTCGCACCGGCCAGCAGCGGGGCGTAGAGCTCCACGGCGGCGATGTCGAAGGTGAGAGTGGTGGCGGCCACCATGCGGTCGCGTGCGGTGAGCCCCAGGCGGGCGCCGACGGAGTCGAGGAACTGGGAGAGGCTCCCGTAGGAGACCAGCACGCCCTTGGGCCGGCCGGTCGAGCCGGAGGTGTAGATGACGTAGGCGGCGTCGGCCGGGTGGACCGGGGAGCGCCGGTCGGCGTCGGTGACGTCGTGTGGTGGGCACTCCGCGAGCTGCTGCTCCACGTCCGGGTCGCCGAGGGTGACGACGAGGTCCGGTCGGGCCGCGGGCAGGTGTTCGCGAATGTCCGCGGTGGTGACCAGTGCGGCGGGCGCGGCGTCCCGGAGGACGTAGGCGAGCCGGTCGGCGGGGTGTGCCGGGTCCATCGGCAGGTAGGTCGCGCCCGCCTTCTGTACGGCAAGCAGCGCCGCGACCATGTCCACGGAGCGGGGCAGCGCCAGTGCGACCACGCTCTCGCGGCCGATGCCGCGGTCGAGGAGCAGCCGGGCGAGCCGGTTGGCGCGGGTGTTCAGGTGGCGGTAGTCGGCCGTCCGGTCTCCGGCGCGTACGGCGAGCGCCCCGGGGGTCAGCGCCGCCTGTCGTTCGAAGCGGGTGTGCGCGAGTGGCGCGGGGGCCGGTGCGGTGGTGGCGTTGCGGTCCACCAGGGTCTCGGACAGCTCCTTCTCGGAGAGCAGTTCGGCGTCGGCGACACGTACCGCCGGGTCGGCCGCCACGGCGCGCAGCAGATTCTCGTAGAGCCGGGCGATCTGTTCTGCCGTGGCACGGTCGAACAGTTCGGTGGCGTATTCCAGGGTTCCGCTCAGTCCGGCGGGCCGCCCCTCCTCGTCCTGCGTCTCGGCGAGGCTGAGGAAGAGGTCGAACTTCGCGTTGTCGCCCTCCAGCGGATAGGGCGCGGCCTCGACGTCGTGCAACCGTTGCGTCGGTGCCGCCACGTTGTGGAGCTGGAACATGACCTGGAAGAGCGCGTTGCTGGCCTGTGACCGGACCGGGTTGAGCGCTTCCACGAGGAATTCGAAGGGCAGGTCCTGGTGGGCGTACGCGCTCAGCGCGGTGTCCCGGGCGCGGTCGAGGACTTCGTCGAAGCGGGGGTTGCCCCTGGTGTCGGTGCGCAGTACGAGCGTGTTGACGAAGAAGCCCACCAGGTCGGTGAGGGCCTCGTCGGTCCGGCCCGCGATCGGAACGCCCACGGGGATGTCGTGGCCGGCGCCGAGCCGGGAGAGCAGGGCGGCGAAGCCGGCCTGCACCACCATGAACAGCGTCGCCCGGGAGTCGGTCGCCACCTGCCGCAGAGCGGCGTGCAGTTCGGCGTCCAGGGTGAAGTCCAGCGTATCGCCCTGATAGCCGGCGACGGCGGGCCGCGGCCGGTCGGTGGGCAGCTCCAGCTGGGCCGGGATGCCGTCGAGGGCTTCCCGCCAGTAGGCGAGTTGCTGTGCGGCCAGGCTGCCGGGCTCGTCCGTCGTGCCCAGGAGCTGCTGCTGCCAGATCGAGTAGTCCGCGTACTGGACGGGCAGCGGCTCCCAGTCGGGCGCCGCGCCTGCCAGGCGGGCCCCGTAGGCGCGGCCGAGGTCGCGCATCAGCGGGGCGCGGGAGGCGCCGTCGCCGATGATGTGGTGCATCAGGACGACGAGTACCGGGCCGGCCGGCTCGACCGGTTCGGCTGCCGCCTCGCCGTCCGGTGCGGTCTCGGTGGCGGGAAGGAACAGCCAGGCCCGCACCGGGGGCGCGCTGTCGAGGCGGAAGCGGTGACCGATCGCCTGCTGCACGGCCCGGTGCAGTGAGGAGGCGGGTACGTGCTCCACGTCGAGGCGGACGGCGGCCTCGGACGGGTCGAGCACGGCCGGGTGGGGCTCCCCGTCCGTCTCCGTGAAGACCGTGCGCAGTGACTCGTGCCGTACCGCCAGGTCGTTCAGCGCGGCGCGCAGCGCGTTCTGGTCGACCGCCGAGGACAGGCGCAGCGCGAGCGGCCAGTTGTACGCGGACGAGGGGCCTTCGAGCCGGTGCAGGAACCACAGCCGACGCTGTGCGAAGGAGAGCGGGATCGTGTCCGGCCGCGGCATGGGGGCCAGCGGGGTGCGGGTGCGCCCGCCGGCGTCGAGGCGGGCACTGAGGCCGGCCACGGTCGGCGACTCGAAGACGGCGGCGATCGGCACCTCGGCGCCCAGGGTCGCCCGGATCCGGCTGATCAGCCGGGTGGCGAGCAGTGAGTGGCCACCCAGGTCGAAGAAGCTGTCGTCGACGGTCACCCGCTCCACGCCGAGAACCTGCGCGAACAGGCCGCACAGCAGCTCCTCTTCGGGGGTTCGGGGAGCGCGTCCGTCGCTGAGTGCGGTGAATTCCGGGGCGGGCAGGGCCTGCCGGTCCAGCTTGCCGTTGGGTGTCAGCGGCAGTTCGTCCAGGACGACGACCGAGGCCGGAACCATGAACTCCGGCAGCCGGTCGGCGACATGTGCGCGTAGCGCGGCGATGTCGGGAGAGGAGTGCCCGGCGGCCGTTACGACGTAGCCGACGAGGCGGGTGTCGTCCCGCTCGGTCCCGTGGGCCACGACGGCGGCCTGCCCCACCTCGGGGTGGTCGAGCAGGGCGGCGGCCACCTCACCCGGTTCGATGCGGAACCCGCGCACCTTGACCTGCTCGTCGGCGCGGCCGGAGTACTCGAGCTGGCCATCTGCGCGCCATCTTGCCAGGTCGCCGGTCCGGTACATGCGCGCGCCGGGCTCGAAGGGGCAGGCGACGAAACGTTCGGCCGTCAGGCCGGTGCGGCCCAGATAGCCGCGGGCCAGCTGGGCCCCGGAGATGTACAGCTCGCCGACGGCGCCGGCCGGCAGCGGGTTGAGGCGCGCGTCGAGCACGTAGGCCCGCATGTTCCAGAAGGGGCGCCCGATGGGGACGGCTCCCGCGGCCGGCTTGTCCTTCGGGCCGATACGGAACTCGGTGCAGTTGACGGTGGTCTCGGTCGGCCCGTACGCGTTGACGACGGTGACCCTGCGGTGCGCGGCGCGCCACTCGGCCAGGGCCTCGGCGGTCAGCGCCTCACCGCCGAGGATCAGCATCTCGCCGGGCGACCGGTGCTCGGGCAGTTCGCTCAGCATCGGCAGATGCGAGGGCGTGGTCTTGGCCAGCGCCACCGGCACGCCGCCGCTCCCGGTCGGCACGTCTTCCAGGGCCGACAGGTAGACGCGTCCGCCGACCACGAGAGTCGTGTAGAGGCCGGTGACGGTGAGGTCGAAGGCGATCGAGGTGGGCACCAGCGTGGCGCCACGGGCCGCCGGATAGTGGTGCGTGGTCCAGTTGAGGTAGTTGGCGACGGCGCGGTGCTCGACGATCACGCCCTTGGGCCGGCCGGTCGAGCCCGAGGTGTAGATGACGTACGCCGGGTGCTCCATCTCGACGTCGACCTCGGGATCGGTGTCCGGCTCCCCGGACAGATCGCGGGCGAGCGCTTCCCCGTCGAGCACGAGGGCGGGCGCCGCGTCGCGGAGGATGAGCTCACGCCGCTCGCGCGGGTACTCGGGGTCGACCGGAACGTAGGCGCCACCGGACTTGAGCACGGCCAGGACGGCGACCACCATCTCCACCGACCGCGGCAGCTCCACCGCGACCAGCTTCTCCGGCCCCACACCCTGGCCGATCAGCCAGTGCGCCAGCCGGTTGGCCCGCGCGTTCAGCTCCCCGTAGGAGAGCGACTGCTCACCGCAGACCAGTGCCACGGCGTCGGGGCTGCGCCGCACCTGCGTCTCGAACAGTTCGAAGAGCGTCGCCTGCGGCACCTCGACGGCCGTGTCGTTCCAGGTGGTCAGCAGTTGCCCCCGCTCCTCCTCGGCCAGCAGCTCCACCTGGCCGACGGTCAGCGACGGGTCGGCCGCCACCTGCTCCAGGAGCCGCCTCCACCGGTCCAGGACGCTGCGCACGGTGGAGCGGTCGAAGAGGTCGGTTGCGTACTTCACCGCGCCCACGATTCCCGCGGGCGCGCCGGATCCGGTGTGCCGCTCCAGCACGTTCACCGACAGGTCGACCTTGGCGGTCTCGATGTCGACCGGCTCCCCGGCGACGTCCAGACCGGGCAGCTCGAACGCTCCGGTGGGGTTGTCCTGCATCACCAGCATGACCTGGAAGAGCGGGTGGTGCGCGGACGAGCGCCGCGGGTTGAGCAGCTCCACCAGGTGGTCGAAGGGGACGTCCTGATGCGCGTACGCGGCCAGGTTCGTCTCACGTACCCGCTCCACCAGCTCCCGGAAACTCGGATCGCCCGAGGTGTCCGTACGCAGCACGAGCGTGTTCACGAAGAAGCCGACGAGGTCGTCGAGCGCGGTGTCCATCCGTCCGGCGATCGGCGACCCCAGCGGGACGTCCGGGCCCGCGCCCAGCCGGGTGAGCAGCGCCGCCAGCGCCGCCTGCACGACCATGGGCACCGTCGCGCCCGTCTCGCGGGCGAGGTCCGCCAGCCGCTGGTGCACCTCCGCGCTCGTCGCGAAGTCGACGGACGCGCCCTCGAAGGAGGCGGCCGAGGTCCGGGAGCGGTCGGCGGGCAGGGCGATCCGCTCGGGAAGTCCCGCCAGCCGTCCGCGCCAGTAGTCCACCTGCTGCGAGTACAGGCTCCCGGGGTCGTCCTCGGCTCCCAGCAGCTCCCGCTGCCACAGCGTGTAGTCGACGTACTGCACGGGGAGCGGTTCCCACTCCGGCGCCCGGCCCCGGCAGCGCTCGGTGTAGGCCGTCACCACGTCGCGGGCGAGCGGGCCCATGGACCAGCCGTCACCGGCGATGTGGTGCAGCAGCAACAGCAGCACCCAGTTGTCGGGGCCGATCTCGAAGAGCGCGGCCCGGAACGGCACCTCGCCGGTCAGGTCGAACGCATGGCGGGCTGCCTCGTCCAGCACCGTCGGCAGCTCCGCCTCGGTCACCTGCCGGTGCTCCCAGCCGAACGCGGCGTCGGCCGCGTCCAGGACCCGCTGCTGGGGCTCGCCGTCGGTCTCGGGGAAGACGGTACGCAGCGACTCGTGCCGGCCGACCGCGTCCCGCAGGGCCGCCCGCATCGCCGCCGGATCCACGGTGCCCCGCAGCCGGAGCGGCAACGGCATGTTGTAGGTGGCGGACGGGCCCTCCAGCTTGTGCTGGAACCACAGGCGGCGCTGCGCGAAGGACAGGGGCACGCTCTCGGGGCGTTCACCTGCCCGATGCAGGGCGGGGCGGACTGCCTCACCGTCGAGCCGGCCGACGATGTGCTCCGCGAGCTGGGCAACGGTGGGGGCACCGAACAGAACACGCAGCGGCACTTCGACGTTCAGCGCCTGACGTATCCGGCTGACCAGCCGTGTCGCGAGCAGCGAGTGCCCGCCCAGATCGAAGAAGCTGGTGTCGATCCCGACCCGCTCCAGTCCCAGAAGCTCGGCGAACAGCGCGCAGAGCAGCTCCTCCCGCGCGGTACGCGGCGCCCGACCGGCGCCCCCGCCGGCGGCGAACTCCGGATCGGGAAGCGCCTGCCGGTCGATCTTCCCGCTGGGCAGCAGCGGCACCTCGGCCAAGGGCACGAGCGCGGCAGGCACCATGTGCTCGGGGACCTGCAGACGCAGGTCGGCGCGCACCCGGTCGGGAGCGAAGCCTTCGGCGGTGTCACGGTCCGGCACGACATAGCCGACGAGGACGAGACCACCGTGTCCGTCCTCCCGCGGAACCACCACCGCACGGGACACCGCAGGATGCCCGGCCAGCACATGCCGGACCTCCTCGGGCTCCACCCGGAAGCCGCGGATCTGGATTTGGTCGTCGCCGCGGCCCAGGTAGTCGAGCTGGCCGTCCTTTCGCCAGCGCACCACGTCTCCCGTGCGGTACATGCGGGATCCGGCCGGGGCGAACGGGTCGGCCACGAACCGACCAGCAGTCAGCTCAGGACGCCCCAGATACCCGCGCGTGACCCCCGACCCTGCCACATACAGCTCACCGATCGCTCCTGGCGCTACCGGCCCCAGCCGAGCATCCAGTACATACGCACGAACCCCCTGGTTCGGATATCCGATCGGCGCCTCCGGCCCGCTGAGCGGACTGCTGATCGTCGCGGCCACCGTCGTCTCCGTCGGCCCGTAGAGGTTGACCATGCGACGCCCCGGCGCCCACCGTTCCGCCAGCTCCGGCGGACACGCCTCGGCGCCCACGATCAGTGAACGGAACTCCTTCAGGTTCGATTCCGCTCCCTGCGGAAGCGTCGCGAGCACCGACGGCGGAATGAATGCATGCGTGATGCGCTGGTCCTCCAGCCGGCGTGCCAGCTCCTCCCCGGCCAGCCGCACCACACCTGGAACCACCAGCGTGCCGCCACAGGTCAGTGCGAGCATCATCTCCAGCACCGAGGCGTCGAACGCCATGGGGGCCAGCTGCAGTACCCGGCTGCCGGCATCCGCCGCGGTCCGCTCCCGCAACGTTGCGCCCAGTGCCGCCAGTCCCGTGTGGGTCACCGCCGTGCCCTTCGGCATGCCGGTGGACCCGGAGGTATAGATCACGTACGCGAGCTGCCGCACGTGCGAGGGCACCACCCGGTCCGCGTCCACCGGGTCCCTGTCCGGCTGCGCGGCGAGCAGTTCCTCGACATCCGGAGAGTCGAGACAAGCGACCTCGCGCACGCCCTGGCCCGGTACCCTGTCGACGAGTTCGAGGTCGGTCAGCAGCAGGCTCGGGTTGGAGTCGCCCAGTATGTGGGCGATGCGCTCGGCCGGGTACTCGGGGTCGACCGGCACGTACGCCGCCCCTGCTTTCAGGATCCCCCACACCACCGCCAGCAGCGAGGCCGACCGCGGCAACAGCACGCCCACCAGCTGTTCCGGGCCCACACCCTGACCGATCAGCCAATGGGCGATCCGATTGGCCCTCGCGTTCAGCAGGCGGTACGTCCACACCGCTCCGTCGGCGTCCTCGACCGCAGCCGCCGTCGGCGACGCCACGACCCGCTCCTCCAGCAACTGCGGCAACGAAGCCGTCGCCGGGCCGGGGCCGCCGCCGACCGGCCACTCACCCAGGACCAGCTCCCGCTCGCCTTCGGACAGCAGCTCCACCGCGCCGATTCGGCACTCCGGCCGGGCAACCACCGCGCGCAACAAACGCACCCACCGCGCGGCGAAGGCCTCCACGGTCCTGCGGTCGAACAGCTCCACCGAGTACTGGACGGCCATGGCGATGCCGCCAGGAGCACCGCCGAGGCTGTGGCGCTCCATCACGTTCAGTTCGAGGTCGGTCTTGACGATACTCAGGTCGACCCCGCCCGTCTCGACGTGGAGGCCGGGGAGTTCGAAGGAGCCCTCCTGGGCGTTCTGGAGTCCGAGGATGACCTGGAAGAGCGGGTGGTGTGAGGTCGAACGGTTCGGATTCAGCAGCTCCACCAGATGCTCGAAGGGCACGTCCTGGTGCGCGTACGCCGCCAGACTCGACTCCCGCACCCGGCCCAGCAGCTCCTCGAAACTCGGGTCACCCGACGTGTCCGTCCGCAGCACCAGCGTGTTCACGAAGAAACCGACCAGATCATCCAGCGCATCATCCATACGCCCCGCGATCGGCGACCCCAGCGGAATGTCCTCCCCCGCACCCAACCGCGTCAGCAACGCCGCAAGACCCGCCTGCAACACCATGAACACCGTCGTGTCCGACCGCCGCGCCAACCCGACCAGACCCCGATGCAACCCCGCATCCAACTCGAAGGCGAGAGAGGCTCCCTCGTGCGAAGCGACGGCCGGGCGCGGTCGGTCGGCCGGGAACGTCACCTGCTCGGGAAGGTCTGCCAACTGGTGCCGCCAGTAGGAGACCTGCTGCGCGTACACGCTGTCCGCATCGTCCTCACTGCCCAGCAGCTCGCGCTGCCACAGCGCGTAGTCCGCATACTGCACCGGCAGCTCCGACCACCGCGGCACACCACCCTGGGAACGCGCCGTGTACGCCGCCACCACATCCCGCGCCAACGGACCCATCGACCACCCGTCACCCGCGATGTGATGCATCAGCAGGAGCAGGACACACTCCTCCTGTCCCACCTCGAACAGCCACGCACGCACCGGCATCTCGGTGGCGAGGTCGAACGGGTACCGGGCCTTCTCGGCCAGGACGTCCGGCAGCTCCTCCTCCGTCACCCGCCGGTGGTCCCAGCCGAACGCGACGTCGGCAGGGTCGAGCACAACCTGGTGGGGCTCGCCGTCCAGCTCGCGGAAGACCGTACGCAGCGATTCGTGCCGAGTGGCGACATCGCGGAGTGCCGTGTGCAGCGCTTCCGCGTCGACGCCGCCTCCCAGCCGCAGGACGAGGGGCATGTTGTAGGTGGCGGACGGGCCCTCCAGCTTGTGCAGGAACCACAGACGACGCTGAGCGAACGACAGCGGCACCGCCTCGGGCCGGGGAGCGGGCACCAGCGGGATGCGCGTCTGGCCCTCGAGTGCGGCCACGCGGCCGGCGAGACCGGCCACGGTGGGTGCGCCGAACACGTCCCTGATCGGCAACTCCACACCGAGCACACTGCGAATACGGCTGACCAGGCGCGTGGCCAGCAGCGAATGTCCGCCCAGCTCGAAGAAGCGGTCGTCGATCCCGACCCGCTCCAGACCCAGCACCTCGGCGAACAGCCCGCACAGCACCTCCTCCTGCGGAGTCCGTGCCGTGCGCCCACCCGCGCTCACCGCGTACTCGGGTGCGGGCAGCGCCTTGCGGTCCAGCTTTCCGTTCGGCGTCAACGGCAACCGGTCCAGCACCATCACCGCCGACGGCACCATGTACTCCGGCAACCTGTCGGCCAGCCGAGCGACGAGCGTCGTCGGCTCGAGGGCGACGGCAGCCCCTTCGGACTTCTCCGGCACCACGTACGCGGCGAGTCGCTGGTCACCGGGCACGTCCTCACGCGCCACCACCGCCGCCTGCCGCACACCGGCGCAGCCGGCCAGCACCGACTCGATCTCCCCCGGCTCGATCCGGAAGCCTCGCAGCTTCACCTGCTCATCCGCACGCCCCACGAACTCCAGATGGCCATCCGCACGCCACCGCGCCAGGTCGCCGGTGCGGTACATCCGCGCGCCCGGCTCGAACGGCGACGCCACGAACCGTTCCGCCGTCAGGCCCGCGCGGTCCAGATAGCCGCGAGCAAGCCCGGAACCCGACACATACAGCTCGCCCGGCACGCCCGCGGGAACCGGTCGCAGGCCCGCGTCGAGCACGAACACGCGGGTGTCGGCCACCGGCCGTCCGATCGGGACGACGCCGCCGGAGGACGGCTCACTGTCGGTCACGGTGTGGGTGGAGACGCAGACCGTGGCCTCTGTCGGACCGTACGCGTTGAGCAGGCGGCGTCCCGCGGACCAGCGGGCCGCCAGCTCCGGCGGACACACCTCTCCCCCGGCCACCACGGTCTCGAGGCGGGGAAGGGCCGACTCGACGCCGTCGAAGGTGAGCGCGCGCAGCACCGAGACCGGGAGCTGCACATGGGTGACCTCCGCATCGGCCAGCAGCCGCAGGAGTGCCTCGCTCGACAGCTGTCCCGGTTCGGGAAGGACGAGCGCGGCACCTCCGGCGAACGCCGTGCACAGGTCACCGAAAGCCACGTCGAAGCTGGCCGAGGCGAACTGCAGCATCCGGCTCTCGGGAGACACACCCAGCCGCTGCACCTGGGTACGCGACAACGCGGCGACACCCGTGTGTGTGACGACCACGCCCTTCGGGGTGCCGGTGGAGCCCGACGTGTAGATGACGTACGCGGGGTGGTGGGGAGCGGCGCTGCGGGGCGGGTCGGTCTCCGCCCGACCGGACACATCCTGAGCCATGACGTCCGAACCCAGGACCAGCACCGGCCGGGCGTCCTCCAGCATCAGGTCCCGCCGGTCCCGCGGGTAGTCGGGGTCCAGCGGCAGGTAGGCACCGCCGGCCTTCGACACCGCCAGGACGGCGACGACCATCTCCACCGACCGCGGCAACTCCACCGCCACCAGCTTCTCCGGCCCCACACCGCGAGCGATCAACCAGTGCGCCAGCCGGTTCGCCCGCGCGTTCAGCTCCCCGTAGCCGACTCGCGTGCCGGCGAACACCACCGCGGTGGCCTCGGGAGCGCGGCGGGCCCGGGCCTCGAACAGCCCGGCCAACGTATCGGCTGGGACCTCGACCGACGCCCCGTTCCCTTCGGCGGACGTGTCGTTCCACTCGGAGAGAATCCGGTCCCGCTCCGATCCGGTCAGCAGCTCGGCCCGACCGATCGGGGCCGAGGGGTCCGCCACCAGCTGCTCCAGCAACCGCACCCACCGCCTGGCGAATCCCTCGACCGTGGAGCGGTCATACAGTGCCTGGGCGAACTCTGCGAGTGCCTCGACGCCGGTCGGCTCACCCGCGTCGTCGTACCGCTCGATGACGTTGACCGCCAGGTCGGACCTGGCCACACCCAGATCGACGCCCTCGGCCGCGACGTGGAGGCCGGGGAGTTCGAAGGAACCCTCCTGAGCGTTCTGGAGGCCGAGGATGACCTGGAAGAGCGGGTGGTGGGAGGTCGAACGATTCGGATTGAGCAACTCCACCAGATGCTCGAAGGGAACGTCCTGGTGCGCGTACGCCGCCAGACTCGACTCCCGCACCCGCCCCAGCAACTCCTCGAAACTCGGGTCACCCGACGTGTCCGTCCGCAACACCAGCGTGTTCACGAAGAAACCCACCAGATCATCCAGCGCATCATCCATACGCCCCGCGATCGGCGACCCCAGCGGAATGTCCTCCCCCGCACCCAACCGCGTCAGCAACGCCGCAAGACCCGCCTGCAACACCATGAACACCGTCGTGTCCGACCGCCGCGCCAACGCGACCAGACCCCGATGCAACTCCGCATCCAACTGGAACTGAAGGTGCGCGCCCTCGTAGGAGACCACGGCGGGGCGCGGCCGGTCCGTCGGGAACGTCACCTGCTGCGGCAGATCCGCAAGCCGGTCACGCCAGAAGCCGACCTGCTCGGCGTAGAGGCTGTCCGGATCGTTCTCGTCGCCCAGCAGCTCACGCTGCCACAGCGTGTAGTCCGCATACTGCACCGGCAGCTCCGACCACTGCGGCACACCGCCCTGCGCACGCGCCGTGTACGCCGCCACCACATCCCGCGCCAACGGACCCATCGACCACCCGTCACCCGCGATGTGATGCACGAGGAGCAGCAGGACGCACTCCTCCTGTCCCACCTCGAACAGCCACGCACGCACCGGTATCTCGGAAGCGAGGTCGAAGGCGTGGCGAGCGGCACTCCCCAACGCCTCAGGTAGTTCCTCCTCCGTCACCGGGCGACGCTGCCACTCCAACTCGGCGCTCGCCGCGTCGAGCACCACCTGGCAGGGCTCGTCCTCCACCTTGGAATAGACGGTTCGCAACGACTCGTGCCGGACGACCAGGTCCTGCAGCGCGGTGTGCAGCGCTTCCGCGTCGACGCTGCCCTGCAGCCGCAGGACAAGAGGCATGTTGTAGGTGGCGGACGGGCCCTCCAGCTTGTGCAGGAACCACAGGCGACGCTGCGCGAACGAGAGCGGCACCGCCTCAGGTCGAGGCATGGGCGCCAGTGCGGTACGCGCCTGCCCCTCTGCCGCGGTCAACCGGCCGACGAGACCGGCCACAGTAGGCGCACCGAACACATCCCTGATCGGCACCTCCACCCCGAGGGTGCTGCGGATCCGGCTGACCAGACGGGTGGCGAGGAGGGAGTGTCCGCCCAGGTCGAAGAAGCTGTCGTCGATCCCGACTCGCTCCAGCCCCAGCACCTCGGCGAACAGCCCGCACAGCGTCTCCTCCTGCGGAGTCCGGGCCTTGCGCCCACCCACGCTCGCCGCATACTCCGGCACCGGCAGCGCCTTGCGGTCCAGCTTCCCGTTCGGCGTGAGCGGCAACCGGTCCAGCACCATCACCGCCGACGGCACCATGTACTCCGGCAACCCCTCCACCAGCCGCTCACGCGCCGCCTTCACCACAGCCCCGATGCCACGCGCAGCCACCGGACTGTTCACCCACGGACCACCCGAACCGGCCGGAACATACACACCGGACATGGGGCGCTCGTCCTCGTCTCCGGGCAGCACCACCGCATCGAACAAAGCCACCGAACGGGACGACCACGTCACCACCACCCGCAACCCCAACTCAGCACCCCGCACCACCAACTCCTCCGGATCCACCCCGGAACCCAGATCACCGGCATCCAGGCCATCCAGCCGACGTTCCGCGGCCACCTCACCGACCAGCCGCGCATTCGGAATCCCGGAAACCCGAACCGGGCCATCCACATCCGCCAGATCGAACTCCGCCGACCACGCACGGCTGGGAACCCCGGAAACATCCCGGACCTTCGACGGCGCCTTGTGCAGCACCACCTCATACCGGTGCCGCGTCAACTCGTTGTGACAGCCACCCCGCTTGAGCCGCACATCCACAGCCCCCACACGCGCATCACCCCCGGCCAGCCCGGTGAAGAACTCCGGAGCCACCACCAACTCCTTCTCCAACAACACCGCACGATCCACCACCGCACGCGCCTGCACACCACGATCCCCATGCACCGCCGCATGCAACACCCGCAACGAACCCGCATGCCGCACATCCCCCACCACCACACGCCCACCCGGCACCAACAACCCCAGCGCACAATCCAGCACCCGGGACAGATACTCCCCATCCGGGAAATACTGCACCACCGAATTGAGAACCACCGTGTCGAAATACCCCGACGGAAGATCCCCCGCCGCATCCGCCGGCTGACACCGCAACCACACCCGATCCGACAGCCCCGCCTCAGAAACCTGACCACGAAGCCGCTCGATCACCGCACCCGACAGATCCGTACCCCAATACTCCTCAACCCCCGAAGCCAAATGCCCCATCAACAGACCGGACCCCACCCCGATCTCCAGAACCCGACCACCACCGAACCCACGCACCCGCTCGACAACCGCATCCCGCCACTCCCGCATCTCACCCAACGGAATCGGCTCACCCGAATACGAACTATCCCAGCCGGCGAAATCCTCACCAAAACCACCCGACCCCACACCCGAATACACCGAGTCATAGGTCTCCCGCCATTCCTCCACCTGGGCCGCTGCCTCATTGTTGGCGCCGATCGAGGCCGCGGCAGCCAGATCCGGCACCATGTACGCAGCAATCCGCTGATCGCCCGGCTCGTCCTCCCGTACGAGTACTGCTGCCTGACGTACTCCCTCACAGTCGGCCAATCGGGATTCGATCTCTCCGGGCTCGATCCGGAAGCCGCGCAGCTTCACCTGCTCGTCCGCGCGGCCCGCGAACTCCAGCTGGCCATCCACGCGCCAGCGCACCAGGTCACCCGTCCGATACATCCGCGCACCCGGCTCGAACGGCGACGCGACAAACCGCTCCGCCGACAACCCCGCACGCCCCAGATAACCCCGCGCCAACCCCGCACCCGACACATACAACTCACCCACCACACCGGCAGGAACCGGCCGCAACACCTCATCCAGCACATACACCTGTGTATTCACCACAGGACGACCGATCGGCGCCACCACCCCACCCGACAACCCACCACTCATCGACACACACACCGTCGACTCCGTCGGCCCGTACGCATTCACCACACGACGGCCATCAACCGACCACCGCGCAACCAACTCCGGCGGCGCCGCCTCACCCGCCAACACCACCGACTCCAACAACGGCAATGCGGACTCCGCACCCACCGGCACCGCGCCCAACACCGACGGCGGCAACGTCACATGCGTAACCCGGCCCCGAGACAGCACCTTCAACAAGTCGTCGCCGACGACTCGACCACCCTCCGGCACCACCAACACGGCACCGGACCCGAAAGCCATCACCAGCTCCCAGAACGCCGCATCAAAACCCGGCGACGCAAACTGCAACACCCGACTCGACGAACTGACCCCCAAACCCTCCACCTGAGCACGGGACAGACTCACCGCACCCCGATGAGAAACCACAACCCCCTTGGGCCGACCCGTCGAGCCAGAGGTGTAAATCACGTAGGCGGGATGCGCGGCCTGCACCACCACACCGGGATCGGTCTCCGGGAAGCCCGACAGATCCTGCGCCAACTCCTGCGGTCCCAGCACCAGCAGCGGATCCGCGTCCTCGACCATGAACGCACGCCGCTCGACCGGATACTCCGGATCCACCGGCACATACGCACCACCCGCCTTCACCACCGCAAGCACAGCCACCACCATCTCCACCGACCGCGGCAACTCCACCCCCACCAACACCTCGGGCCCCACACCCTGACCCACCAGCCAATGCGCCAACCGATTCGCCCGCGCATTCACCTCCCGGTAGGAGAAACTCTGCTGTCCATGGACCAGAGCCGTCGCCTCCCCGTCCCGCCGCACCTGCTCCTCGAACAACCCCGCAAGCGAGACCTCCGGCAACACCACCGCCGTGTCATTCCACCCGGCAAGCCGCTCCCGCTCCTCACCCGAGAGCAACTCCACCCCACCCACAGACACCGACGGATCCGCCACCACCTGCTCCAACAACCGCACCCACCGCGCCAACAACCCCTCAACCGAACCCCGATCGAACAACTCCGTCGCGAACTCGACGACGGTCTCGATGCCGGCCGGGCCATGGACGCGGTCATGGCGTTCGGTGAGGGAGACGAGCATGTCGAAGCGGGACGTCCCGGAACCGATCACCTCGGCCTGCACCTGGAGTCCGGGAAGTTCGAATTCCTCCGTCGGTGCGTTCTGGAGGACAAGCGCGACCTGGAAGAGCGGGTGGTGGGAGGTGGACCGGTTCGGGTTCAGCAACTCCACCAGGCGCTCGAACGGCACATCCTGGTGCTCGTACGCCGCCAGGCTCGCTCGCCGGACACGCGCGAGCAAGTCCTCGAAGGCGGGGTCGTCGGAGGTGTCCGCGCGAAGGACGAACATGTTGACGAAGAAGCCGATGAGGTCGTCGAGGGCTTCGTCCGTACGGCCGGCCACACCACTGCCCAACGCGATGTCGGTCCCCGCACCCAACCGCGTCAGCAGCGCCGCCATACCGGCCTGCAACACCATGAACACCGTCGTGTTCGACCGCCGCGCCAACTCCACCAGACCCCGATGCAACTCGGCATCCAGCTCGAACATCAGCTGGGCGCCTTCGTAGCCGGCCGTGGTCGGCCGGGGCCGGTCGGTGGGAAAGGTCACCTGCTCCGGCAGGTCCGCCAGCTCCGCACGCCAGTAGGCCACCTGCTCGGAGAAAACGCTCTCCGGGTCGGCTTCGTCGCCCAGGAGCTCGCGCTGCCAGAGCGTGTAGTCGACGTATTGGACGGGAAGTTCGGGCCACTCCGGATCGCGCTGCTCGACACGGGCGGTGTACGCCTCCACCACGTCACGCGTCAGCGGAGCCATCGACCAGCCGTCACCCGCGATGTGATGCATGAGCAGCATCAGGACGCACTCGTCGGGTCGGAGCCGGAACAGCCATGCACGCAGAGGGACGTCCGAAGAGAGGTCGAAGGTGTGGCGGGCAGCCGAGTCCAGCGCATGCGGCAGTTCGTCCTCGGAGAGCGACCTGCTCTCCCAGCCGAGGTCGAACGCATCCGGGGAAAGGACGAGCTGCTGTGGTTCGCCGTCGACCTCCGGAAACACCGTCCGCAGGGACTCGTGCCGCTCCATCACGTCCCGCAGTGCCGCACGAAGCGCCTCCGCGTCGACATCGCCTTTGAGCCGGAGCGTCAGCGGCATGTTGTACGTGGCCGACGGTCCCTCCAGCTTGTGCAGGAACCACAGGCGACGCTGAGCGAAGGACAACGGGATCACGAGCTGATTCCTTCTGGGTCGTCGGACAAAGCCCTTGGGCACGCCCCGTGGCACCCGTGGCTCATCGGGTGGATGGGCCCGTGTGGCAAGAGGACAGCGGAGTAGCTGTCAGCAGGCGTGAAAAAGTCAGGTTGAGAGGAGGAAAAGGGAAGACGGCACAGGAATGCCGACAGGAACGACGTAGGCCGAAGCCGCGTCAGAGCTGTTCGGCAGATCTCGCGGTGCGGGTGCCGGAATTATCGCGTGTCGGCCCTACCGCGTGCGCACACGTCGGACCCCGCCGCAATTGCCCATCTCGAGGTCGCGCACTCCTGGCGCACCACACCAGCGTCGTCGGTCGTCTTCGGACCCCAACACAAAGCCCCCCGTAGCGCCTTGTCGTTTGGTCGGGCGTAACTCCGCCCGGGCGGCGTCACATTAGCCGCGTACCCCCGGAGTGAAACACACTCGCCCCACGACGTGTCAAGGTCGAATCCGACGCCCCTGGAGGGCAGCCGATGTCGCCAAAGACGCGTGTGCGCAGGCGAGTTGAGCGTTCAACCTGGTTCCGGCCCAGACCCCCGGAGCGCCGCCGGGAAGGACCGGCCCCGGGGCGGTGCGAGGCTCCGACACCTTCCATCCGAAGCCGCCCCGCATGTGAGCTACCTCATACACCCGAGCCGAATGTATCGCATAGCGTGTCCAGCCGGTGACGGCGGATGCCGACGTTTGACACCCATCCGCCCCCTTCTCGTTCCGTTTCCACCTCGTTTCCATCTCACTCCGGCCTTCGGGAGCCGCACTCCTCCCACCCGACTGATTCCGCGTGGCCCGTCGCACCATCCGAACGTGGAACGTCTCCCGCCCGACCCTGAGGGACGTGCAAGGTTCATGCCAAAAGACAACGCCCGGCGAAGCGCTCTCGAGATCCTGGAAAAGCAGCGGCAGTTCGACCTCACCCTGGCGGAGATCGACGACATCGAAGGGTTCGATGCGATACTCGGCGTGGAGACGGGCAAGCCGGTGGAGCCCTGGGAAGTGCTGGAGGCGGACGACCGCACCCTGGAGAACAATTCGCGCTATTCACCGACGCCGGTCCGCACGGTGCGCGCCGCGCTCACCGCGGCCGCGGTCCGGCACGAGGAGATCTCCTTCGTCGACTTCGGCTCGGGGAAGGGGCGCGTGCTGCTCATCGCCGCCGAATACCCCTTCAAACGGGTCATCGGCGTGGACTTCTCCTCCGAGCTCTGCGCAACGGCCAGGAAGAATGTCGAGCACACCGTCAGGAGCTCGTCGGTGCGCCGGAGCCCCATCGAGATCCACCACCAGGACGCACGCGAGTTCGACATCCCTGACGATGCGGGGTTCTTCTACTTCTACGAGCCCTTCTCGGCGGCCGTCGCCGCGGCAGTCCTCGACAACATCGAGGCGTCTGTCAGCCGGTCACCACGCGCCGCGGTGCTGTGCTTCGTGGGGTCGGCCCTTCTCTCCGAAGTGGAACAGCGCCGCTCCTGGGCGCAGTTGGGAGACCCCCTGGCCTCACCGGACACCGAGTACTACAGCACCCGGCTCTACACGTACACGAACGGCTCCGAGGGAGCGCACCCCGGGTAGCTGCTTTCCGGCGCAGCTCCGCAGTACCTCCGTACCGAAGGCGAGTCCCCCTCCATGTCCAGCCTCATCACGTCCGATTCCGGTGCTCTGGACACACTGGATCTGGCCGACCCACGCACGCACGCCGAGTACGACCTCACCCAGGTGTGGCAGCGGCTGCGGAAGGAGCAGCCCTTCTACAAGCACCGGCCGGTGGGCGGGTCGGAGGGCTTCTGGGTCGTTTCGCGCCACGAGGACGTCTCCACCCTCTACCGCGACACCACGCGCTTCACCTCCGAGAAGGGGAATGTGCTCACCACGCTCCTCATGGGCGGTGACTCGGCTGCGGGCATGATGGCCGCGGTGACGGACGATCCGCGTCACAATGATCTGCGCAGGATCCTGCTCAAGGCGTTCTCGCCGCGGGTGCTCACCGGGGTGGTGGAGAACATCCAGGCAGCCGCCCGGCAGCTCCTGCTCGACGCCGTCGCGCGGGAGGAGTGCGACTTCGCACGGGACGTGGCCGCGCACATCCCGCTCAACGCGATCTGCGACCTCATGGCCGTGCCGCAGGCGGACCGTCCCTTCGTACTGGAGTGCACCGAGGCGGCGCTGGGATCGGACGGGGCGGCCCAGTCCCCCGCTGTCGCCTGGCAGGCGCGCAACGACATCCTCGCCTACTTCGAGAAGCTGGCCACCGAGCGCCGGAAGAACCCCGGTACGGACGCGGTCAGCATGCTCGCCACCGGCACCCTCGAGGGCAAGCCGCTCACGATGGACGAGATCGTCGTCAACTGCTACAGCCTCATCCTCGGCGGCGACGAGACCAGCCGGCTCTCGATGACGGGTGCCGTAGCGGCGTTCCTCGAACACCCGGATCAGTGGCGTGCGCTGCTCGACGGCGAGGTGGATGTCTCCACCGCCGTCGAGGAGGTGCTGCGCTGGACGACGCCCGCGATCCACTTCGGCCGGTCCGCGCTGGAGGATGTTCCGGTCGGCGACCGCGGGCAGGAGATCAAGGCCGGCGACATCGTCACTCTCTGGAACAACTCGGCCAACATGGATGAAGAGGTCTTCGCGGACCCGGGCCGCTTCGACCTGGCCCGTACTCCGAACAAGCAGATCGCCTTCGGCTACGGGCCGCACTTCTGCCTCGGCGCCTACCTCGGGCGCGCCGAGATCGCGGCCATGCTCACCGCGCTCCGCGACATCGTGGCCACGATCGAACCGAACGGGGAGCCCCGCCGGGTCTACTCCAATCTGCTGTCCGGCATGACCAGCCTCCCAGTGGTCCTGCGTCCCGCATGATGAGGGGCGGCCTGAGACGCAGGCCGCCCGCCGCACAGGGAGGCGAAGCCGCATGCACCGGGACCGCTCTCCGGACCGCCGGAACGTGCACGCCGCCGAGGAGATCCACCACCTCACCGATCACCTGCACGTCCTGCCTCCACAGGCGACAGGACGGCGTGGGGCGGCGTCGACGGGCGGGCGTTGTTCGACCGACCCCCTCAGCGGTTGCGGAGTTCGGCCAGGGTGGCGTCGAGGTCGGCGGCGCGGGGGCGGTTGTGGGGCAGCTTGGCGAGCATGGCGGCCATGCCGCAGGTGTTGGTGAGGGCCGAGAAGACCAGCCCGGCGGCGATCCCGGCGGAGAGCAGTTGGAAGGCCGGGTGGACGAGCAGGCCGAGGAGGAGGCCGAGGAGGACGGCCGTCCCCGCCGTGAAGCGGACCTGCCGCTCCATGCCCCAGGTGGCGCGACCGTCGCCCTGCGGGCGGTGCAGGTCGTGGCCGTCGGCGGCCCAGGCACCGGTGCCGCCGGAGAGGGTCGCGGTCTCGACGCCGTTCTCGGCGAGGATCCGGCAGGCGTTCTCGGACCGCGCGCCGGACGCGCAGACGACCAGGACGTCGCCGCGGTCGGCAGCCTGGCGGATGTCGGGCAGGGCCCGCTGGATCCGGTCGAGCGGGACGTTCAGCGCGCCGGGCAGGTGTCCCCCGGCGTATTCGCCGGGGGTGCGGACGTCGATGACGGTCAGCTCGTGCAGCCGGGTGCGGGCTTCCTCGGTACCGAGGGCGGTGGGCGTGGTCATGGCAGATGTCATCCTTTTCTTTGGGTGGTGCCCCCTCGGGGCAGTATATTACCCCCAGGGGTATTCCATGAGGAGTGATGATGGAGCTTGATCTGGCGGCAGCGGAACTGAAGGCGGTCCTCAACCGACTGCGCCGGGCGCAGGGCCAGATCTCCGGGGTGATCCGGATGATCGAGGAGGGGCGGGACTGCGAGGAGGTCGTCACGCAGTTGGCGGCCGCGTCGCGGGCGCTGGACCGGGCCGGATTCGCGATCATCGCCACCGGGCTGCAGCAGTGCCTGACCGAGGTGGAGGACGGCAGCCGCTCCGGAGAGGACCGGGACGAGATGCGCGCCCGGCTGGAGAAGCTCTTCCTCTCCCTGGCCTGACCCGGCCGCCCCGGGGCCACCGCCCCGAGCCCGACCGTGCCGAGTCGGTTGTCCCGGGTACGCGGCGGCCCGCGCGCTCAGACGATCACGTCCACGAGCATGAAGACCGCCACCCCCAGCAGGACGAAGGCGAAGGTCCGCTGCAGAGAACGGCCGGTGATCTTCGTGGCCAGGCGTTTCCCGTCCCAGGCTCCGAGGATCGCGGCTCCGGTGAACGGGGCGATCACCTCCCAGCGCAGGTCCCCGCCACCGCCCGCCCGGGCCGTGAGCGCGGCAAGCGAGTTCACGGTGATGACCAGCAGACTCGTGCCCACGGCCTGCTTCATCCGCAGCCCGAGGACCCCCACCAGCGCGGGGACCGCGAGAAACCCGCCGCCGACGCCGAGGAAGCCCGTCACGGCTCCCAGCCCGGCACCCGCCCCCGCCGCCTTGGCGGGACGTATCCGCTCGGGCGGCTCGGAGTCCGCGGGCCGCAGCATGCGCAGGGCGGCGAGCGCGGCGATGACCGCGAAGGCGGTGGTGAGTGCGGCTGCGGGGAGACGGCCCGCTGCAGCGCCGGCCAGGAACGCGGGCACGATGCCCGCGGCCGCGAACAGCGTCCCGGTCCGCCACACAACGTTGCCGTCCCGGGCATGCACGTACAGGGCGGTGACCGAGGTCGCGGTGACGATGATCAGGCTGGCGGTGGTCGCGGAGGCCGGGGAGAACCCCAGCAGATAGATCAGCGCGGGGACGGCGAGCACGCTGCCACCACCCCCGAGCGCTCCCAGGGCCAGGCCGACGACGGCCCCGGCGATCAGGGCGACGATCAGGAGGCTCACGCTGTCGAGCCGGTGTTCCCGCGTTCGTCGACGACCGGGAACCCGGCGGCGGCCCACGCGTTCATGCCGCCCTCGACGTCCACCGCGTCCGCGTCCCGCTCGCTGAGCAGCTTCGCCGCCTGCTGGGAGCGGTGCCCGCTGCGGCAGATCACCACCAGCGGACGGCGCTGTGCCGCCGCGGGCAGAGCCGCACCCGCAGTCAGCCCGGTCAGCGGGGCGTGCACGGCACCCGGGGCGTGCCCCGACTGCCACTCGGGCTGCTCGCGGACATCCAGCAGAACCGCTTCCGCCCGGTCCCCGGCGGTGCGGGTGCGGGCCTCGTCCACGGACAAGCGCGGTGCGCTCCTACGGAAGAGGGACATCGTCGACGTCGCCTTTCTCGTTCGCTTCTCGTTTCGGGCGCGGCAGGGAGCCGGGCCGTCCGGCCCCTGCCCGTTTCAACCGGTGACGACGGTCAGTCCGGCCTCGGCGGCCGCGTCGAAGCCGTCGTCCACGGCGACGACCCGCCGCCCGGCGGCATCCAGCAGCGAAGCGGCGATACCGGCGCGCATGCCACCGGCGCAGTGCACCCAGACCGTTCCGCCGGGCACCTCACCGAGCCGGCTGTGCACCTCGTGGATCGGAATGTGGACCGACCCCGCTATCCACCCCGCGGCGCGCTCGGAGTCGCGGCGCACGTCGAGGACGAGGATGTCCTCCTCGTCCCGCGCCGCCAGTTCCGCGAACGTGGCCCGGGGGAAGGAGGCGGGGCTCTCCCCGTCGCGAAGCCAGGCCGCAGGACCGCCGGTCGCCGCGGAGGCGGGCCGGTCGATGCCGACGCGGACCAGTTCCCGCTGCGCGGCGGCCAGTTGCTCCGCCGAGTCGGCGAGCAGCGTGACCGGCTTGCCCCACGGGATCATCCAGGCCAGGTAGGTGGCGAGCTTGCCCTCCGCCTCGAAGTTGAACGAGCCGGCGACATGGCCCTCCGCGAAGGCGACCCGGTGGCGCAGGTCGACCACCCACTCACCCGCCGCGAGCCGCGCGGCGATCTCGTCCGGATCCGCGATCGCGGGCCGGGTCAGGTCGACTGGAGTGGGCCCCTGGGCATTGGCGGGGCCCATGTGCGCGTAGTAGGCGGGCACGTCCTCCAGTCCGGCGAGCAGTTCGGCGACGAAGGTGTCCGCGTCGGAGGTGAGGGCCGTGTTGGCGGCCTTCTCCTTTCCGATGGTCGTGGTGTCGCCGTCGGCCTGGGCGGAGGAGCAGAAGCTGCCGAACCCGTGCGTGGGCAGGACCGCGGTCTCATCGGGCAGGGCGTCGGCGAGCCGGTGGGCCGAGGCGTGCTGGGCGTGCGCCAACTGCTCGGTCAGCCGCGGCTCGACGAGGTCCGGGCGGCCGACGGTGCCGATGAGGAGGGAGCCGCCGGTGAACGCGGCGACCGGACGCCCCGCCTCACCGAGTACGTAGGCGGTGTGGTGCGGGGTGTGCCCCGGGGTCGTCACAGCCGCCAACGTCAGGTCCGTGTCGATGTCGACGGTGTCGCCGTCGGCGACCGGGACCCGGGAGAACGAGACTCGCGCACCGGCCGGGACCAGATAGTCGGCTCCGGTGATCCGGGCGAGCTCCAGGCCGCCGGTGACGTAGTCGTTGTGGATGTGCGTCTCCACCACGTGGGAGATGCGCACCCCCCGCCGGGCGGCAGCCGTGAGGACCCGGTCGATGTCGCGAGGCGGGTCCACAGCCACCGCCGTGCGCGCCCCACCTGCGAGGTAGCTGCGGTTGCCCAGGCCCTCGATCTCGATCGTGTCGACGAAGAACACCGAGGTACTCCTTTCCCGAGAAAATTACCCCCGTAGGTATGCCGTTCAGCGTAACACTCTTACCCCGGGGGGTATATTCCGCAGCGGCTGCCCGAGACCGCCGACGCTGTTGCGCCACCGCCTCCGGGTACCCCGGACAGGGCGGGGAAAGAGGTCGGGGTCGCCCGCCGGCAGTGGGGCCCGGCGGACCGGAACGGCGACGCCCGCACCCGTATCCGTCACAGGTGACACCGCGGAGCAGAGCGGCCGCACCGACCGGACATGGAAACCTCATGCACATGTCAAAAAGTGGCGGCGGGGGAAACAAGACGGCGGAGAAGCACGGCGGTGGTACGCCAAGAGGGACAGCGAGGCAGGGAAGGCCGGGAGGCGGAGTGCGCGGCGGAACCCGTCGGGCCACCTCACCGGCGGACGGCGCGGACCACCGTGTCCAGGGCCTCGGCATCGCCCACCCGGCGGCGTGCGACCTCGGCCACGACGACATCGGCGCACGGTTCCCAGGCTGCCTCGACCCCCTCCACGCTGGACAGCACCTGCGGATCCTGCGGCCCGCCCGTCCCGTGCTCGAGGTTGGCCACGTCGTGGCCGACCAGCAGCAGGGTGCCGCCGGGCCGGGCGGCCCGGCAGGCCAGGGCAAGCACCCGCGTCATCTCCTGCGGAGGGAGATGGAGATAGGAGAGGAGAACCAGGTCGTACACGGCGTCTTCGGCGGCGTACCGGGTGACGTCGGCCTCCACGGCCCGCACTTCCGCCTGCCGACGTTCCGCGGCCTCGGCGATGCGCCGGACGGCGACGGGTGAGAAGTCGACGGCGTCCACCCGCCACCCGCGTCCGGCCAGCCACAGGGCGTTGCGCCCCTCCCCCGCGGCCAGGTCCAGCGCCCGGCCCGGCGTCAGTCCGGACGCCTCCCGGGCCACCCACCGGTTGGGCTCGGCCGGCCACAGGCGCTCCGCGGCCGAGTACCGCTCGTCCCAGGCGTCCGCGTCCATCTCTCCTCCTCCCGGCGACCGGCAGCCGGTCCGGACCACGCTGCCCGCCGGGCACGCCCGCCACCTGCCGCCACGTTACGTGTGCCGCCGCCGGACGACGGCCGCACCACACGCCGACGGTTCCGGCGCCCGTTCCGTATGCCGTACGCCGGCACGACCTCAGGTGCGGACGCGCTCCCGGATTTCGGCCGGGTGAAGGGGGACTTCGTCCTGCCGCAGCCGAAAGCGGACCCGCCGTGGGCGACTTGCGACTTGCGCGGAGAAGGCCGTGGTTCGTCGCGGCCGCGGCCCGTCCTTCCGGTTGCCGACGAGTCGTGCTCGGCTGTCGGCGGGCGAGGCCGGCTGTCCCGTCGCCGGGAGGACACCGCAGCTCCTCAGCGCCGGTGCGGGCAGAGCCGCCGGTGACCCGCCCCCCGCGGGCCGGGCCACCGCGCCCTCGGGCCGGTCAGCCCACGAGCAGATAGCTGGTGCCGTAGCCCTGCGGGTTGCAGGGGCCCAGGAAGCGCCGGTCGGTGTCGGTGTAGGAGAAGCCCGACGGGACAGTGCAGGCCCAGATCCCGGTGCGGGGTTCGCGCAGCCGGTAGGCGGTGCCGTAACCCTGCGGGTTGCAGGCACCGCGGTAGCGCCGGTCGGTGTCGTCGTAGGTGAATCCAGAGGGCACCGTGCACGCCCAGATGCCGTCGGCGGGGTCGACGACGTAGTAGCTGGTGCCGTAGCCGCTCGGGTTGCAGTCCCCTAGGAAACGCCGGTCGGTGTCCGTATAGGTCTTGCCCGCGGGCACCGTACACGCCCAGAAACCGGACGCGGACGCCCCTGGCGCCTCCGCACCGGCCGACGGCGCGGACGCGGCGGCTGCCGCAGGTGTCGCGGCGAGCCCCGTGAGAGCCATTGCCGCCACCCCGGCGGCTGCGGTGACGGCTCTGCGTAATCTCCGTCGCATCATCGAAATCCGACTCCTCCCGGTGTCGCCCGAAGCGCACGACCGGCAGTTCGGTGCACTGTGACGGGGGTGTCGCAGTCGCCGGTCGCCGGGCGCGCTCATCGTCACATCGCGTCAGGGGACGGACAACGCGCCACCTGCTCCCACCCGGTGGGTCCGGGCCATTCTACGAAGGTCCGGTGAAGGACTCTTGTGCACGACGTGACGGCGACACAGGGGCTCCCGCTCGGCTCGGAGGGAGCCGCCGGGGTCGGAATCCGGCCACCCGACGGCGCTCAGAGCGCCCCACCCGTCCCCGCATCCGGCCGGAACCCGCACGCGCGCGCCTCGGCACTCTTGACCGGGCCCCGCGGGCGGTCTCCATGTCGCGGGGAGGCGCTACCAGCCGTCGAGGGCCTCGTGTCGCGGCGCCGCTCCGGCTTCCGAGCCCGCACGCGGTGCCGCGCACCGCCGAACCGGTGCCGACAGCGGCCGCCCCCGGCGTCGGACCGGTCAGATCAACTGGTCGGCTTCGTCGAGCAGGTAGCGGCGCTCGACCTGGTTGCCGGTCAGCGCTGCCGCCTCGCGGTACAGGAGCGCGGCAGCGGCCGAGTCACCTGTCATCCGCACCAGGTGTGCGCGCACCGCGCGTTCCCGTTGCCGGGTGAGAGGAGCCCGGTCCAGCCCGTGGCGCCGGTTGAGGTCGTCGAGCAGCGCCAGCCCGCGGGCCGCACCGAAGGCACGGGCCACCGCGACCACCCGGCTCAGCCGCACCGGCGCGGTCGGGGTGAGGCGCTCGAGCCACAGATACAGCATGGCGATCTGCGGCCAGTCCGTGCACTGCGAAGCTGCGGCGGCGTGCAGAGCCGCGATCGCCGCCTGGAGCTGGTACGGCCCCGTCTCGCCACGATTCCAGACCGTGTCGATCAACTCGGTGCCCTCCTGGATCAGGGAGCGGTTCCATCGGGTCCGGTCCTGTTCGTCCAGCGGCAGCAGCCGGCCGTCCTCGCCGGTACGGGCGGCGCGCCGCGACTCGGTGAGCAGCATCAGCGCCAGCAGTCCGGTCACCTCCGCGTCGTGCGGCCTGGTGACCGCGAGCGTCCGGGTCAGCCGGATCGCCTCGGCGGTCAGGTCGAGGCGCGCGAGTTCGTCGCCGGCGGAGGCCGCGTACCCCTCGTTGAAGATCAGGTACAGCACCCGCATGACAGCATTCATCCGGGCGGGCAGGTCGGCGGCGGTGGGTGCGGTGAAGCGCGCTCCGGCCCGGGTGAGCTGCTGTTTGGCGCGGCTGATCCGCGTCCCCATGGTGGCCTCGGAGGTTCCGTGGGCGTGCGCGATCTCGGCGGTCGTCAGGCCGCCGACCGCGCGCAGGGTGAGCGCCACCTGCGAGGTGTGGCTCAGCGCAGGGTGGCAGCACAGGAGCAGCAGGGTGAGGCTGTCGTCGGTCTCCCGCGGGGGATCCTCCCGGCGATCGGATCCCGCCATGGCCAGTTCGGCCCTGCCCGCGTCCTGCTCACGTCGGTGCCGGGCCCGCTCGGAGCGGAGCAAGTCGACCATCCGCCGGTAGCCGATCCGGATGAGCCAGCTGCGCGGATCCTCCGGTACGCCGTGGGCCGGCCATGTCCGGATCGCCGCCAGCAGCGCTTCCTGTACCGCGTCCTCGGCCGTGTCGAAGCGGCCGAAGCGCCGCACCAGCGCACCGAGGACCTGGGGTGCTTCGGCACGCAGCAGGCTCTCGACGTCGGTGGCGGCGTTCGGCCCGCCGTTCACCGGACCACCGCCCATCGGCCCGGCACGGCGCGCTGCCGCACCGGGCCAGGCGGGGACCCTCCGGTCATGCGGTGAAGTCCTCGCCCATGACCGGCCGGATCTCGATCGGCTCGCCCAGTACCTCCACGATCCGCGAGGCGATCTCCACGGCCCGTTCCCGGTCGACCACGTCGATCACGGCGAAGCTGGCCAGCACTTCCTTCAGCTCGGCGAACGGCCCGTCGGTCGCCGTCGTGCCGTCCGGCGTCCGGTGGACCGTGGTACTGACCGCCGGGTGGCCCAGGCCCTCGGTGCTGAGGAGTTCACCGGTGTCGAGCAGCTCCCGCTCGATTCTCCGGTAGACGGCGAACGCCGCCAGTGCCTCCGGGGACGGCTCCTCTGCGGTCGCGGCGTCCCAGGCGGCGGCCGGCGTATAGCCGAGCAGCAGGTACTTCATCGCGGTTGCCTTTCACTCTCGTCCGGTGATGGTAGAGCGGGTCACGGGGTGCGCCGCAGGGATGTCGCGACGACGGTTGTCCAGGTGAAGGCGACCAGGCCGTTGACGGCGATCTGGACACTCATGTGCTCCTGTGACATGGGCAGGACCAGAACGAGCGCGGCGACGGCGTTCAGTACGGCCGGAAGTGCCGCACGGCGGCGCGCGCACCGCACGGCCAGCACGACGGCGGCGACGGCGAGCGCGGTGAAGGCGACGGCGGCCGAGACCGAGTGCGCGATCCCGTGCCAGGACATTTCGGCGACCGGCCGGTCCGGGGTGTCCGGCGGGAAACCGTTCTCCGGGTCCATGGTGAAGGCTCCCGCGGCGATCAGCCCGGCGCCGAAGATCCCGACGCAGACCGGCAGCGCCCGCCGCCCGACTCCGTCGTGGAGCGTGTGTCCGATGCCGGCGGCCAGTGCGAGACCGCCGAGGCCCGCGAGCACGAACGTGGCGATCTGGATCCAGCCGAGACCGCCGGTGGCGAGCTGACTGATGGGGTGCCGGGTGATGTCGAAGCCCGTACGGGTGAGCATCTGGGTGACGGCGGACGCGGCGAAGACCGGCCCGGCGAGAGCTCCGGCGGCCAGCAGACGGTCCGGGTTGCGGGCGGTGGCGACAGCGGGGGCGGTCATGGCTTCCTCCTTGACAGGTCTCGCGGACACCTCGTCGCCGGGGCCGGGATCTCGACACGGCATTCATGTGACCTGCCTCACTGGTGTTCGGCGTCGAGGACGGGTGGGCGGCTCCGAGGTGACCGCAAGACCCCATCGAGGAGGACGAGATGTCTGAGACCATTCCGCCGAGCGCCGAGCTGCGGGCCCTGGACCGCCTGGCCGGCACCTGGGCGGTCACCGGCGGAGCGGAGGGAACCGTGCGGTACGAGTGGATGCCCGGCCGGTACTTCCTGATCCAGCACGTGGAGCTCACGCAGTTCGGCGAGCAGGTCACCGGCATGGAGCTGATCGGGAACCTGCGCCCGTTCGGCGAGCCGACCGGTGCGGACGTCGTGTCGCGGTACTACGACTCGACCGGCAACACATTCGACTACGTCTACGAGCTGGTCGGCGACAAGCTCACCATCTGGGCCGGTGCGAAGGGCAGCCCGGCCTACTACGAA
Source organism: Streptomyces sp. WMMB303 (assembly GCF_029351045.1). Taxonomy (NCBI): domain Bacteria; kingdom Bacillati; phylum Actinomycetota; class Actinomycetes; order Kitasatosporales; family Streptomycetaceae; genus Streptomyces; species Streptomyces sp. WMMB303. The sequence continues at coordinate 4,951,111 of NZ_JARKIN010000001.1, forward strand.
GGAACGTTCAGCGCCGACGGCACCACCGCGACCGGCGACTGGGTCTACCCCGGCGGAGGCGGATACACCTCGACCATGACGCGGATCTGACCCCCGGCACGCGGCAGACCGTACGAGCGGCCCGGCGCCTGGCGACGTCCCCGAGCGGACTGTCGCCAGGCGCCGGGCTCGCTGCCCGGAGGCCGGTGGGGCCTCCCCGGGATGGAGCAGGGCGGTGGGACCGTCGGGACCGTTGGGCTCCGGCCGGCCCACGAGGTCGAAGACGCTCGAGCACCACCCGCCGTCTCAAAACTGTCTCACAAAGAGACCTTTATTTTTTGAGATGCCGGTACACCGTGGCGCGGGACACACCGAGCCGTGCGGCGATGGAGTCGACCGTGTGCTCACCGGACGCGTGCAGCTGACGGGCCAGCGCCGCATCCGCCTCGCTCACCGCCCTGGGGCGCCCGCCGCCTGCCCGCCGGGCGTCGGGCCCGGACTCCGGGAGCAGCCGCCACGCCCCGGCGAGGAGGTGGCCCCGAAGCTCCTCGTTGGAGAGCTGCGGCATGAGCGCGACAGGGTCGGTGACGGCTGAGACAGCCTGCGCGACGGCGATGCGCTCGGGGATCCCCGCACCCGAGCCGGCCCCCACCTCGATGCCGTGCTCCATCGTCCGCAGCAGCCGGCTGAAGGAGTCCGAAGGTGTGGCGGGCAGCTCTCGCAGCAGCGTGACCAGGGTGTTCCTATACCGCAGGAACACATCGAGCCACCCTGTCACCAGGGTGCCGCGCACGGCCGCGATCCCCCCGGCCTCCAGCTGGCCGAGCGCGTCTCCCAGCACCTGTTCCAGTTCGCTCGTCATCGGATCCAGCAGGTCTCCGAGGATCTGCGCCTTGGAGGAGAAGTGGTAGTACAGCGCAGCCTTGGTGATCCCCACGCGGTCGGCGACCTCCTGCAGCGCCGTCGCGTGGTAGCCGCGCTCGACGAACAGCTGTTCCGCCTCGTGCAGGATCCGCTCGCGCGTGGTCGTCCGCTGGTCCATTTTCTTTCCCCTGCTTACCTCTGGTCAGTTCTGCGCTACGCTCTACTTACCAGAGGTAGGCAGAACGGCAAGGAGCTTTGCAATGCTGACCAACGTCCCGTCGCCGGGTGGTGATCCCGGTGTCGCGATCAGTATCCGCGACCTGGTGAAGACTTTCGGGGACACGACGGCCCTCGACCGCCTCCGGCTGACGGCCCGCTCCGGAGAGGTCCACGGCTTTCTCGGGCCCAACGGTGCCGGCAAGTCCACCACCATCAGGGTTCTGCTCGGACTGCTGCGCAAGGACTCCGGCCAGGCCGCTCTGCTCGGTGGCGACCCGTGGAACGACGCGGTCGAACTGCACCGGCGGCTGGCGTACGTGCCCGGCGACGTGAATCTGTGGCCCAATCTGACCGGTGGAGAGGCGATCGACCTGCTGGGTTCCCTGCGCGGCGGACTCGACGACACCCGCAGGCGGGAACTCCTGGAGAAGTTCGCCCTCGACCCGGGCAAGAAGATGCGGACCTACTCCAAGGGCAACCGGCAGAAGGTCGCACTGGTGGCCGCGTTCTCCTCCGACGTGGACCTCTACATCCTGGACGAGCCCACGTCCGGACTGGATCCGCTGATGGAGGCCGTCTTCCAGGAGTGCGTCCAGGAGCTCCGCCGAGCCGGCAAGACCATCCTGCTCTCCAGCCACATCCTGGCCGAGGTCGAGAAGCTGTGCGACCGGGTGAGCATCATCCGGGAGGGCCGGACGGTCGAATCGGGCACTCTCTCCGAGTTGCGCCACCTCACCCGCACCTCGCTCAAGGTCGAGACCGAGACAGCCCCCGCGGACCTCCGGTCGCTGTCCGGGGTGCACCAGCTCGTCGTGGACGGCCACCACGCCGAGTTCGAGGCGGACACCGCCCGACTCGGTGAGATCCACCGTTACTTGGCCTCGCTCGGCGTCCGCTCACTGACAAGCACTCCCCCGACACTCGAAGAGTTGTTCCTGCGGCACTACGGCGACCAGTCGGCCGACGAGCCCGCCGAGACGGCGGTCGGTGCACGATGAGCGCGCTCACGGGTACCGGAGTACTGACCCGGCTGGCGCTGCGGCGTGACCGCCTCCGACTGCCGCTGTGGGTGGCGGGCCTCGCGGCGCTGTTCGCCTCCATCGGCAACAGCATCTCCGGCCTCTACGACTCCGACGCCGCACGGCTGGAGAACGCCCAGGTCCGCGCGGACAACGTGGTCACCCGCGCGTTCACCGGCCCGGCCCCCGGCGCCGGCTCAGGAGCGTTGACCGTCTCCGAGGGCCTCGTCTTCACCTGTGTGCTCGTCGCCCTGATGAACATCCTGCTCGTGGTGCGGCACACCCGGCAGAACGAGGAACTCGGACGGGCCGAACTGGTCGGATCCACCGCTGTGGGGAGGCACGCCGGTCTGACCGCCGCCCTGCTGCTCGCGGCGCTGGCAAACGTCGCACTCATCGTGCTCAGCACCCTCGCCCTGCTCGGCACGGGGATGCCGGTAGGAGGGTCCGTACTGGTCGGAGTGGCGCTCGGCACGGTCGGCATGGCCTTCGCGGGCCTCACCTCGATCGCCGCCCAGCTGACCGAGAGTGCCCGCGCCGCCGGCGGACTCGGCGGGCTCCTCCTCGCCACCGCCTTTCTGCTGCGCGCCGCGGGTGACGCCTTCGGGAACACGGCATCGGACAAGGTGACGGTCGACCCCGCCTGGCCGAGCTGGATCTCCCCGCTGGGCTGGGGACAGCAGCTGCGCCCCTACGGAGAGAGCCGGCTGTGGCCCGTGGCGCTGCTGCTGCTCTGCACCGCCGTCAGTGTGCTGATCGCCGTACAGCTGAGCGTCCACCGGGACGTCGGCACCGGAATGCTTCCCGCACGGCGCGGCGCGGCCCGTGCGCGTTCCTCGCTGCTCAAGCCGATCGGGCTGGTCTGGCGCCTGCAGCGCGGCCTGCTGCTCGGCTGGGTCGTGGGCATCGCCGTGTTCGGCGCGGTCTTCGGCGGCATCGGCGACCAGGTCGAAGACCTCTTCAGCAGCGAGGAGAGCGCACAGTTCGTCCGCGACCTGGGGGGCGAGGGAGACCTGGTGAACGCGTACTTCGCCGGGATGATGGGACTGCTCTCGGTGGTGGTGGCCGGATTCACCGTCCAGTCACTCGTCCGGCTGCGCTCCGACGAGGAGAACGGACCGACCGAGGCCGTCCTGACGACGGCCGTGAGCCGGACGCACTGGGTGCTGGCGCACGCGTTCGTCGCCCTGCTGGGCACGGCACTGGTCCTGGCCGGACTCGGGCTGAGCACGGGGCTGGCCTACGGCGCCGTCTCGGGCGACCTGACGGGAGCTTTGGGAGACCTGCTCGAGACGACGCTCGCACAGCTCGCCCCCACCGCAGTTCTGGCGGGCTTCGCGCTGGCGGCGTTCGGAGTGCTGCCACGCGGTGCGGCGACCGTGTCCTGGGCGGCGTTCGCCGTCTGCCTGGTGATCGGGCAGTTCGGCACCCTGCTGGACCTGCCGGACAGTCTGATCGGCATCTCGCCCTTCACCCACCTGCCCGACCTTCCGGCCGAGTCGCTCACCGCGGCTCCGGTACTGGCCATGTCGGCACTGGCCACGGTGCTCGCCGCGGTGGGCGTGGCCGGCTTCCGCCGACGCAGCCTCGTGCTCGGTGGCTGAGCAGCCTCTGGAGGAGAGTCCGATTGAAGAGCGTCGCGACCTCACGTGGGCCGGCCCTCCCTGCCCTCGACCGGGATCAAGCGCCTGCCATCCCCCTCCCCACACCGGAACGACCGGCGAACCGGCCCATGACAGGTGAAAACTCAGATCGAGCGCTTCCGACCTGAGCTTTCACCGAGTCACCCGCGGAGACCGCCCCGGTTGCGCCGGACGCTCCTCCGACACAACCGGGTCAGCGCATCGAGCTTCCGAACCGCGCTCCGCTCACGGGCGCGTCGAGATCGCTCGGCCCGAAGGAAGCGGCGCTGTCCGTGGTGACGCCCGTAGCCGTGCCGCGAAGCGACCACACGGCGCCGGAGGAGTCGTTCTCCTTCGTCGACGAAACGTTGACGTCACGGTGTCCGTCACCGTCGACGTCCAGGAGTGCGCAGGCCGCGCCGAACTCGTCGTTCTCCTCGGCGACTCCGGGCACGCCCGGGCTGTCCTGGTCGAGCAACTGGCTGCCCTTGCCCGTGACGCCCGTCCCGGCACCGTGCAACAGGGCGATCGCGCCCGCGTCGTTGGTGTCCCCGCTGCCCTTCCAGCGGATGCCGAGGGCGACCTCGGCGCGACCGTCGCCGGTCACATCCGCGACGGAGACGCAGGAGCCGAGCATCTCGCCGGATGAAGGCGCCTCGCCGGGGAAGCCCTCGAGGCTCTGGTCGAACGTCTGCCGACGGCTGGAGGACAGGCCCTCCTTCGTGCCGAAGACGACCGTGACCTCGTCGAACAGGTCACTTCCGGCACTCACCACGAGGTCGTCGAACCCGTCGCCGTCCACGTCGCCCGCGTCCATGTCCCCGCCGCCGTCGGTCGGACCGGTGGAGACGGTGAAGCCGGAGGGGCTGCCGAGGAGGGCGTCGCTGCTGTACACGCCGTCGCCCTCGTAACGCCGGAAGACGAGATCCTGCCGGCCGTCGCCGTTGACGTCGGCCACCCCACGGGCCGTCGAAGGGCCGCTGATCGAGGTGGCGCTGTTGTTCTCGTCGTCCCACTCGGACCGGTCCAGGAAGTCGAGCTTCTCGGCCGGGGTTCCGGAACGGGTCACAGGCCCCTTCCATAGGGCCGCGGGCTGCTCGACCGGGTCGTCTCCGCTCGTCCCCGGGTCGCCCAGCAGGGCGAGGTCGGCCTTCTTGTCGCCGTCGAAGTCGCCGATCTGCGGCGTCGTCCCGAATCCGGGTATGGCCGTGCCGCCGGTGAGCCCCTTGGCCGAACCCCACAGGACGACGCTGCCGGCCGAGGCGTCGGCCGAGCCGATGATCAGGTCGGCGTACCCGTCACCGTCCAGGTCCCCCTTGCTGAAGGACTTCCCGAACTGCTGCCCGGCCGCGGCCGCCCCCGGCACACCGCTCGTCGAACGGCTCACCAGCTGCTTGTCCGAGGTGTCGAGGCCCTGGGCCGAACCGTAGGTGACAGCCACATAGCCGGCCTTCGCCTTGCCGCCGACGGTTCCTCCGGGGGCACCGCTCACCAGGTCCGCGTAACCGTCCCCGTTGAGGTCCTCCGCCACCTCGGCCTGCTGCACCGCCGGCTCCTCTGCTCGCTCCGCGGCACCCGCCTGCTGCGGGTGGGCGAACATCCCGGTGGTCAGCCCACCGACGGTCGCCATCACGAGGGCGGCTCCGATGGTCGTGAGACGGGCTGCCGATGTTCTGCGGGCAGAGCCCCACCACGCTCGGCCCGGCGTTCTCCAAAGCTCATCCGCTGCTTCCCTCGCATCCGGTCGGTTCCACGTCACATGCGGTCGCAAGCCTCGACGGCCCTCCTGAGAGCCGAGTTGCCTCTCCCCCTCCAGGAGGACTGCCGGTCGAGAGCGCTGGTCCGCTACACCGGATGAGATGACGACCGGCCGCAAAATGTTCACGGGATTCTGCCCCCGCTCGGCACAGCGGACAGTCGCAGTGCACTCGCACAGCGGCGGGGCACCAGGACGACAGGGCAACCGGCCCCACACACCGTCGGCGCCGGCTCGGAACCCTCACCGACGGTTCGGCCGCGAGACGGTGGAACCGCCCCCGACGAGGGTGTTGCCCGCGACGGCTGCCACGTGCTGCGGACCGGACTACGTCGCCTCGGTGAGAAGCGCAGTCGAGGCGCCCATGTGCAGGCGCCGGGTGTGATCGACCGCGCGCACCGGCCCGGTCAGCGTGACCGGAACCGTGAAGCGCGGGTCGGTGCTCGATGTGCCCAGCCGCAGTTCGAGGTCCCCAGGCTCGATGATCCGGTGACCCTCGCGGCCCGTGAAGGAGGCGAGGTCCGCCGGGATCGCCATGTTCACCCGGGCTGCCCGGCCCGGATCCAGGTCGAGGCGCACATATCCGACGAGGCGCTGCACCGGCTGGACCACGGAGGCGACCGGCTGGTGAAGATATACCTGCACCACTTCGACGCCCTTCCGCACACCGGTGTTGCGGACGGTGCAGGAAAGAGCGAACTCCCCTTCTGTGGATGTCCGTCCGCACTGCACTTGCAGATCGCTCCACTCGAAGTCGGTGTACGTGAGACCGTGGCCGAAACCGAATGCCGGGGTCGGGTCGATGCTGGACACCTCGCTGGAATGACCGAGCCGCGCCGCCAGGTATGTGGAGGGCTGCGCTCCCGGACCGCTCGGGACACCGACGGGCAGACGGCCGGACGGTTCGGTGCGGCCGCTGAGAAGCGAGGCGATGGCCCTCGTGCCTTCCTCACCGGGGAAGAACGACTGCACGATCGCGGCTGCCTCGTGCACCGCACGCCCAAGGGCGTAGGGGCGTCCGGCGAGCAGGGCCACGACGACAGGGGTGTGCGTGTCGAGGAGCGCATCGAGCAATTGCTGCTGGACACCGGGGAGGGCCAGGTTCTCGGCATCGCATCCTTCCCCGCTCGTTCCGCGCCCGAAGAGGCCGGCGCGGTCGCCCAGGGCCACGATCACAAGATCTGCTCCCCTGGCCAGCTCTGCTGCCTCCTCGATTCCGCCGGTGTCCGTGCCGTCGATGTCGACGCCCTGCGCGGCGACGATCTCGCTGCGGGGGAACTCCGCCGCGCATGCCGCACGCAGGGTGGGCAGTTCGATGCCCGGTGGGGTGCCGGGGTGCCGGTTTCCGACATGGACGGGGAAGGAGTAGCAGCCCAGGACCGCCGTCGGATTCTCGGCGTTGGGCCCGATGACCGCGATACGGGCAGGCGCGTCGCCGCTCGAGCCCGCCGCGAGGGGCAGAGTACCGTCATTGCTCAGCAGGACGAGGGCCTGTTCGGCAACCCGACGAGCGAGCTTCCGGTTCTCACCGGTGTCGAGACAGACCGTTCCGCGCAGTGCGTCAGGGGTGCCTCCTGCGGAACCGTCCGCCTGTTCGGCTGCGCAGAGCACTGGCGGCACCGGATTCCAGCTCGCGTCGAGCAGCCCCAACTGAACTTTCTGGACGAGCACTCGGCGTACTGCACGATCCACCAGTTCCTCGGATACGAGCCCCTGGGCAATCGCGTCCGTCAACGGGCCGCCGAACGCCTTGACGGTGGGCAGCTCCACATCCACGCCCGCGTCGAGTGCCGCCCCGGCCGCTTCCCCGAAGGATGCCACGACGCCGTGCAGGGTTTTCAGGAACGCGATGCCGAAGTAGTCGGCGACCACGGTCCCCTCGAAGCCCCAGGTGTCGCGGAGCAGACCGGTCAGCAGCTGTCCGTCGGCCGCGGAGGGGATTCCGTCGGTGTCGGTGTAGGCGTGCATGACCGAGCGGACGCCGCTCTCGCGCACGGCCATCTCGAACGGGGGCAGGATGACATCGGCCCGCTCGCGCGCCCCCATGGCGACGGGGGCGAGGTTGCGGCCCGCCCGCGAGGCGGAGTAGCCGGCGAAGTGTTTGAGCGTGGCGACGACCCCGGCCGACTCCAGTCCTCGTACGTAGGCCGTGGCGATGGTGCCCACGAGGTACGGGTCCTCGCCGATGGTCTCCTCGACGCGGCCCCAGCGCACGTCGCGTACGACGTCCAGGACCGGGGCGAGTCCCTGGTGCACGCCGACGGAACTCATGTCACGGCCGATCGCGGCGGCCATCTCGTGGATCAGCTCCGGATGGAAGGTGGCGCCCCAGGACAGTGGTACCGGGTAGGCGGTCGCACCCCAGGTGGCGAAGCCGGCAAGGCACTCCTCGTGCGCCAGTGCCGGTATGCCGAACCGGTTCGCGCGCACGATCCGCTGCTGGGTACGGAGGAGCGAGAGAGCACCGACGCCGGGGTCGACCGGGGCTGTTCCGAACGGGCGGGTCAGCTGTCCGAGGCCGTGCGGAAGCAGGTCGTCGAAGGCGACGGCCTCCTCCATGTCGTGCTGGAGCGGGGCGACTTCGCCTCCCTCGTCGGACGCACCCACCCAGACGCCGAAGAGCTGGGAGACCTTCTCCTGGAGGGTCATGGCGGCGATCAGGGCGTCAGCTCGGTCCTCGGGGGTGCGGGCTGGATCGTGCCAAGGCCCGGTGCCATGGTCCGCGGCCCCGGAGCTCGGTGTCCGGGGAGCGGCGGTCGTCGGCGCACCGGTGTTGTCCATGTTGGTGGTCACTTTCCTCCGACCCCCATCAGCCCCTGAACCAGGGCACGACGAGCGAACAGGTAGACGAGCAGGATGGGGAGCATGGACAGGACGACCGCGGCGAGCAGACCGGGAGTGTCGACGCCGTGCTCGGTCTGGAACTCGTAGAGCCCCAGGGTGATCACTTTGGTCTCGGCGGACTGTGTCAGCACCAGGGGGAAGAGGAAGCCGTTCCACGCCTGGAGTGCGGAGAAGACGATGATCGTCGCGAGGCCGCTTCTGGACAGTGGCAGCACCAGTTGGAAGAAGATCCGTCGTGACGAGGCGCCGTCCACCGTCATGGCCTCGTACAGGTCGGGGGTGATGTCCCGCATCACCCCGGTGAGGATCAGGGCGCACACCGGCATGGCGAAGGCCGCCGTCGGGAGGATGACGCCGATGAGGTTGTCGTAGAGACCGGCCTCGCTGATGACGAAGAACATCGGGACGATGACTGCCTGCGAGGGGATCGCCAGGCCCAGGAGGAACAGCCGGAAGACCGTGGAGGCGATCCGGCCCCGGCTTCTGACGATCGTGTACGCCAGTGGCGGGACGAGGAGGAGGACGATTCCCACCACGCAGGCCGTGACGATGACGGTGTTGAGGAAGTACTGCGCGAAGCCGCTGTTGAGGTCCTTGATGTAGTTGTCGAGCGTGAGGTGCTCGGGGAAGGCCAGTGGGCCGTTCGCTGCGTAGTCGGGGCGCGACTGGAACGTGGCGATCAGCATCACGTACAGCGGCAGGCCCACCACGAGGAGCCAGAGGCCTGAGCCGAAGCCGGCGAGGTGGTTGGGACGGCTCTTGCTCACAGTCCCTCCATGGTGCTGCGCATCTTGTCGTAGCCCGAGAGTCGCGCGACGATCAACGAGATCAGTGTGGAGACGAGAACCAGGAGGAGGGCGATGGCGGATGCCGATCCGTAGTCGAAGCTCTTGAACGCCTTCTGGTACATGTAGTACGCACTGATGGTGGTGTCGCTCCCCGGCCCGCCCTGGGTCAGGATGAGCACGGTGTCGAAGGTCGTGAGCCCGCCGACCACCATGAGAATCGTCGAAGTGATGATCGCGTTGCGTAGCTGCGGCAGGGTGACATGGAAGAACTGCCGCACACGTCCGGCACCGTCGATCTCCGCCGCCTGGTAGAGCACCGGCGGCACCGCGCGCGCCGCGCCTTGATAGATCAGCGTGTGCAGCGGGGTGAACTGCCAGGTGCTGACGAAGACCAGGACGGCGATCGCGCTGGACTGCGTCCCGAACAGGTTTCCGTCGCCGAACAACCAGGGCACCTGCGCGGGGACCCCGAGGTTGGGGTCGAGAAGGGCGCGCCACAGTACGGACACCGCCGCGATGGAGAGCAGCAGCGGGACGACGTAGATGGCGGACAGGACGGCCCGGTTGCGCTGGTGCCCCGCCGCCCAGACTCCGAGCAGGATGCTCAGCGCGGTCTGGACGATGACGCCGAGCGCGGTGATCAGGACGCTCAGCCAGAGGCTCTTGGCCATGAGGGGATCGTCGAGGAGCGTCCGCCAGTTGGCGAGGCCGACGAACTCCGGATCGCTCAGACCGTCCCAGGCCGTGAAGGACAGCACAGCGACCATGATGAGCGGGATGATGGCGAAGAGGCCGAAGAAGACAGCTGCGGGGGCCGCCCAGAGCAGTCCCGGACGGCCCGCTCCGTAGCGGGACGGGGTGGCCTTCCTGACCGTCCCGTTGTTCTTCCGGGGGATGGCGGTTCGGGTCATGTCATGGGTTCCGGGTTCGGATTCGGATGCGCTCACGAGGTCGGCAACGCCTGCATCGCCTCGATGAAGGTGTTCTCGTCCGTCGAGCCGTTGAAGAACTGCTGGAGGGCCCGGTACATCGCGGTGGCCGCCGACTGGGGGTAGGCCTGGTCCCAGGAGAGCTGGAAAGCCGGGGCGTTCTCGACCATGTCGTACTGAAGCTTCGCGAACTTCGGGCTGGCGGCGGTGTCCAGGAACTGTTCGGTGTTCGTCGTGGTGGGCAGGTTGCCGATACCGAGCTGCGCCTTGACGAACTGGTCCGAGTACATGAGCTTCAAGAACTCGGCGACGGCGTCCGGGTGTTTGGTCTTCTTCAGCACCGAGTAGAAATTGTTGGTATTGCCGACGAGGTTGTCCCGATTCCCCTTGCCCCCCTCGACGGCGGGAAAGGCGCCGTATCCGAGGTCGCTCTTCGCGAACTCAGGGTGCGCGTCCTGCTGTGTCGAGTACTCCCAGGAGCCCATCAGCTCGAAGCCGGCTTTGCCGGCTGCCAGGAGCGTCGGGGAGCCCTGGTCGGTGAACTTGACCGAGTCGTAGTTGGTGCCGAAGGCCCCGGCATCGACCAGTTCCCTGATCTTGCCCAGTGCCTTGCGGCTGTCCGGGCTCGCCCAGGCACTCTTGTCGCCGTCCAGGGCCTTCTGGAAGAGCCCCGGGCCGGCGATGCGGTCGTAGAGGTACTCGAACCACATCAGGGTCGGCCAGCGGTCTCCGCCGCCCAGTGCGATCGGGGTGACACCGTCGGCCTTCAGCGCCTCGACCGCCTCCAACAGCTCGTCCCAGGTCTTCGGGGGCTGAACGCCCGCCTTCCTGAGGACCTCGCCGTTGTTGAACAGCAGCACAGGCTGCGTGCCGCGCATGGGGATCCCGTAGGACTTGCCGTCGACCACGGCACTGTTGAACACCGACGGCAGGAACTTCGCCTTGAGGTCGGGGTTTTTGGCGACGAAGGGGTCCAGTGGGAGCAGCAGACCTGCGTCGACGAACGGCTTGATGCTGCCACCGCCCCAGTTGAAGAAGACGTCCGGGGCCTGCTTGCTCCTGATGATCGTCTGCAGCTTCGCCTGATAGTCGGCGCCCGGGATCGTGTCCAGGACGACCTTCACCTCCGACGTCTTGTTGAAGGTGGCGACGAGCTCTTTCTCGACCTTGTTCGCGGCGTCCCCGTAGACCAGGACGTGGATGGCGTCATCGCCGGCCGCGTCGGAGCCTCCTCCGCATCCGGACAGGGATACCACCAGGGCCAGCGCCGCACCACCGACGAGAACGGTCCGGGAGAACCGTGCGCGTTGCTTCATCGACCCGCCTCTCGAAACTGTTTCGGAGTACTTTCCGAAACTTCTTGACTGGGGACGCTAGGACTCGGCATCTGGGGGGTCAACCCTCGGTCATCGCGTTATCCAAGCGTTACCTTCCGGCGCCGCTCGGACCGTGCTCTATGCTCCTGGGCATGCGCGATGACGAGGAGACGGGCCGCATCACTCTGGCGCAGGTTGCCGAACGGGCAGGCGTCTCCATCTCGACAGTTTCGAAAGTCCTCAACGGGAGACAGGATGTGGCGGCCCCCACCCGTATGAAGGTGGAACACCTGCTGGAGGCCTACGCGTACCGACGCACCACACGGTCCGCCGGCGAGGCGCCCCTCATCGAGATCGTGTTCCACGAGCTGGAGAGCATCTGGGCGATGGAGCTGATCCGGGGAGTGGAGAACATCGCCAAGGTCCACGACGCCGGAGTCGTCCTCACCGAGAGCGGAACCCGCCACGCGCCCGGCCCCGACTGGACGGAAGCGATGCTCCAACGTCGACCGCTCGGCGTCATCCTGGTCCTCTCCACCCTGCCCGACGAAGTGAAACAACAACTCAGGGCGCGTTCCATCCCGTTCGTCATCGTCGATCCGGCGGGCGACCCGGACCCCGACGTGCCCTCGGTCGGCTCCGCCAACTGGAACGGCGGCCTGGCTGCCACCCGCCACCTCATCGAGTCGGGACACCAACGCATCGGGATCGTCACCGGACCCGAGGACATGCTCTGCTCCCTGGCACGCCTGGACGGCTTCCGCTCGGCCATGTCGATGGGAGGATTGGAGGTGGACCCCGAACTCGTCATGTTCGGTGACTTCCATGTGGAGGGCGGATACGAGCGCGCCGCCGAGATGCTGGCCCTGCCCCAGCGGCCCACCGCGATCTTCGCCGGCAGCGACCTCCAGGCACTCGGCGTGCTCGAAGCCGCCCGGGTCCAGGGCCTGCGCGTCCCCCACGATCTGTCCGTGGTCGGCTACGACGACGTGTCCATCGCCCGCTGGGCCAGCCCGGCTCTGACCACGGTCCACCAGCCGCTGCGCCAGATGGCGGAGGAGGCCACCCAGATGCTGATGCGGCTACGGGCCCAGGAGCCGGTGGCCACGCGACTGGAACTGGCCACGAGCATGGTCGTACGCAACAGCACCGCGCCACCCCCGCCGGTGTGAAGGACCCCGAACCTCATGCGGCAGAGTCTGGCCCGCATCCCGCGTACCGCTTCCTGAACCTGATCCCGCCCTTACCGCACGACGACGGGGACCCAGGCCGACAGGTGCTTGGCGATGGCCGGTACCTCGGTGTTGTCCTGCGCGACGTCCTCGACGAACGGACCGGCGGTGGGGACGGGCGGCGGCGCGGTACCCGCACTGACGCCGTTGAACCGCAGGAAGACGCGCATGGCGAGCCAAACGGTGCGCTTATTGCCGTCGATCAGCGCGTGGTTGCGGGCGACGGAGTGCAGCAGCGCCGCGCCCTTCTCGTGCAGTGTGGGGTACAGCTCGGCTCCGAACACGTTTGTCCGGGGCCGCTCGACCGCCGACACCAGAAGGCCCATGTCACGCACACTGTGCTCGGTACCGTTGACCGTGCGGGCGACGACCAGGATCTCGTCGATCCGGATGTGGCGCACGCCGGTTCACTCCAGGTAGTCCAGGATCTCCGCGTCGCTGTCCATCAGCTCGGCCAGGACGTCGTCGACCTTCAGCTCCGCCCGGTCCTGAGCGTCACGGATGGCCTCGACAGCGAGTTCCTGCTTGCTGCGGCCCTCAGCCCACCCGGCATCCGACCCCCAGTTCAGGCCCCCTTCCCCACCGGCTCCAGAATGGCCACGCACTCCACATGGTGCGTCATCGGAAACAGGTCGAAGGCGCGCAGGAAGCGGGGGCGGTAGCCGGCGGTGGCGAAGTAGGAGAGGTCGCGGGCGAGGGCGGCCGGGTCGCAGGCGACGTAGGCGATACGGCGCGGGCCGAGTGCGGTGATCTGGTCGACGATGTGCTTGCCCGCGCCGGTCCGGGGCGGGTCGAGGACGACGAGGTCGGCCTCGGTGATGCCGGTACGCGGCAGGACCTTGTCGACCTTGCCGTGCTCGATGCGCACCCGGGGGAAGTCCTCGAGGTTCTTGCGGGCGTCCGCTACCGCCCGCTTGCCCGACTCGATGCCGAGCACCGCGCCCTTCTCGCCGAGGCGGTCGGCCAGCGCTCCGGCGAACAGGCCGACGCCGCAGTACAGGTCCAGTGCCGTCTCGCCCTTGCGGGGGGTGAGGCCGCGCATCACGGCGTCCACCAGGACCTCGGCGGCGCGGGGGTGGACCTGCCAGAAGCCGCCCTCACCGATGCGCCAGGTGCGTCCGTCGGCGCGCTCGCGGACGAAGTCGCGGCCGTGGACGCGGTGTACGGCGCGGTCCTTCTCGCCCACCCGGAGGACGGAGACCTCGCGGTTCAGCTCCACGAGGGGCAGCCGGCCGCCGGGGCGGGGGGTGAGGACGACCTGGCGGTCCGCGGAGCCGGTGGCGGCGATGGCGTCGACGGTGGCGATCTGCGGCCACTCGCGGTCCTCGATGCCGAGCTCCTCGACCTCGGGCGCGGCGATCAGGCAGTGGTCGATGCGCTGCACCTCGTGCGAGCGGTGCTTGAGCAGTCCGGCGTGACCGTCGTCATCGATGGTGTAACGCATACGGGTGCGCCAGGCCGGGACCTCGCCAGGGGCGACCTTGTCGCCCGGGGCGGGCTCGACCGTGCCGTCCCAGGAGACGTCCTCGGGGGTCAGCCCGGCGAGCCGCTGGAGCTGTTCGGTGAGCACGTCGGCCTTGAGGCGCCGCTGGGCGCCGGGCTTGACGTGCTGCCAGTCGCAGCCGCCGCAGCGCCCGGGGCCCGAGAAGGGGCAGGGTGCCTCGACGCGGTCCTTGGCCGGTTCCAGGATGTCGACGGCGTCGGCCCGCAGGAAGCGCGAGTCGGTGCGGCCCTCGGTCACCCGGGCGACGACCCGCTCGCCGGGCAGCGTGTGCCGGACGAAGAGCACCTGGCCGCCACCGGTACGGGCGACGCAGTGGCCGCCGTGCGCCACCGGGCCGACCTCGACCTCGTACTCCTCCCCCACCAGGGAGGGGGCGAGCTCTTCGGACGCGCTGGCTTCGGGCATCGGGGCGTGGCTCCAAACGACTGGAAGAACTGAGGAACGGCTGGGCGACGACGGGAACGGGAGGTCCGGGGCGCCGCGCGGCGGGATGCGGGTCCGGCCGAGCGGGCGGGCCGCCGGGCCGCAGCCGCCGAGTCTACTTCCCGCGCTGCCGGGTCAGGCTCCCCGGCGGCCCGGACCCGTTCCCGGGGCCCTTGCCGCCTTTGCCGCCCTTGCCGCCGTCCTTCTGGGACTTCCGCGGCTGGATGACGGGACCGCGGCGCACGGAGCCGGGCGCGTTCCACTGCTCGCGGCGCCTGGCCCGCTTCTTGGCCAGCTCGGAGGACTCCAGCTGATAGGGCACCGAGGTGACCATGACGCCGGGTGTGAACAGCAGCCGGCCCTTGAGCCGCAACGCGCTCTGGTTGTGCAGCAGGTGCTCGTACCAGTGGCCGACCACGTACTCCGGGATGAAGACGCTCACCACGTCGCGGGGCTGCTCCTGGCGCAGCCGCTTCACGTAGTCGATGACGGGGCGCGAGATCTCCCGGTAGGGCGAGTCGAGGATGGTGAGCGGGATGTCGATGCCACTCTCCTCCCACTCCCTGCGGAGCTGCTCCGTCTCGTCCTGGTCCATGTTGACGGTGACGGCTTCGAGGGTGTCGGCGCGCAGCAGCTTGGCGTAGCGCAGGGCGCGCAGCGTGGGTTTGTGGATCTTGGATACGAGCACGAAGGAGTGCACCCGCGAGGGGCGCAGCTTCGCCTCGGTGGGGTCCTCGGCCGCCAGTTCCTCGGACACTCCGTCGTAGTGCCGGCGGATGGCGGTCATCACGACGTAGAAGAGTCCCATGCCGACCAGGGAGACCCACGCGCCGTGGGAGAACTTCGTCACCAGCACCACTACCAGCACCAGCCCGGTGAAGAAGGCTCCGAAGGTGTTGATGGCGCGGGAGCGGTGCATGCGGTGGCGGTGCGCGGAGTCGGTCTCCGTGCCGAGCAGCCGGTTCCAGTGCCGGACCATGCCGATCTGGCTGAGGGTGAAGGAGACGAACACGCCCACGATGTAGAGCTGGATCAGGCGGGTGGAGTCGGCCCCGTAGACGACCACGAGTATGATCGCGGCGCCGGCGAGCAGCACGATGCCGTTGGAGAAGGTGAGCCGGTCGCCGCGGGTGTGCAACTGCCGCGGCAGGTAGCGGTCCTGCGCCAGGATGGAGCCCAGCAGCGGGAAGCCGTTGTAGGCGGTGTTGGCGGCCAGGAACAGTACCAGCGCGGTGGCCGCGGCCAGGTAGACGAAGGGGAGCGTCCCGTCGCCGAAGACCGCGGCCGCCACCTGGGAGATGACGGGGTTCTGGGTGTAGTCGGCGCCCGCGGGCCGGCCGTCGATCAGCAGGTCCTTGGCCGGGTTCTCCGCCATCCGCACCTTGGTGGCCAGCGCCAGCGCGATGATGCCGCAGAACATGGTGACCGCCAGCACGCCCATCAGGGCCAGGGTGGTGGCGGCGTTCTTCGACTTGGGCTTGCGGAAGGCGGGCACCCCGTTGCTGATCGCCTCGACGCCGGTGAGCGCCGCACAGCCGGAGGAGAAGGCCCGCAGCAGGAGGAAGGCCAGCGCGAACGCGCCCAGGCCGGACTGTTCGGTGTGGATCTCGTAGTCGGCGGTGGGGGCGCGCATCTCGTCGCCCAGGATGACTCCGCGCACCACCCCCCACACGAGCAGCCCGAAGACGCCCGCGACGAAGCAGTAGGTCGGTACGGCGAACAGCTTGCCGGACTCGCGCACGCCCCGCAGGTTCATCAGCGTCAGCAGCACGATCACGGCGACGGCGCAGAACGTCTTGTGCTCGACGACGAACGGGATGGCCGAGCCGAGGTTCTCGACCCCGGAGGAGATCGAGACCGCCACGGTGAGCACGTAGTCGACCAGCAGTGCGCTGGCGACCGTCAGGCCCGCCCGGCGGCCGAGGTTCGTGGTCGCGACTTCGTAGTCCCCGCCCCCGCTCGGATACGCCCGGACGTTCTGCCGGTAGGAGGCCACCACCGTGAACATCAGCACGACGACCGCGACCGCGATCCACGGGCTGAAGCTGTAGGCGGAGGCCCCCGCCACCGACAGGACCAGCAGCACCTCGCCCGGCGCGTACGCCACCGAGGACAGCGGGTCTGAGGCGAAGACGGGGAGGGCGAGACGCTTGGGAAGGAGCGTCTCGGCGAGCCTGTCGCTGCGCAGCGCCCTCCCGAGGAGAAGTCGTTTCGGTACGTCGGTCATCCTGGACACGCAGAGGATCGTATGCGGTCAGTCGTGCGATGCTGAGACGGCCCGCTGTACGGGACGAAGGGACGGGCGTTGCACATTGTGATCATGGGCTGCGGGCGAGTGGGAGCAGAGCTCGCGCAGACCCTGGAGCGACAGGGCCACACGGTCGCGGTCATCGACCGGGACCCCACCGCGTTCCGGCGCCTCGGCTCGGGGTTCGGCGGACGCCGGGTCACGGGGATCGGCTTCGATCAGGACACCCTGCGCGAGGCCGGCATAGAGGAGGCGGGGGCGTTCGCCGCGGTCAGCAGCGGCGACAACTCCAACATCATCGCGGCCCGGGTGGCACGTGAGATGTTCGGCACAAAGCATGTGGCCGCGCGGATCTACGACCCGCGGCGTGCGGAGGTCTACCAGCGCCTCGGCATCCCCACCGTCGCGACGGTGCGCTGGACCGCGGACCAGATGCTGCGCCGGCTGCTGCCGTCCGGCTCGGAGCCGCTGTGGCGGGACCCGAGCGGTGCCGTGCAGCTCGCCGAAGTGCACACCTCCGCGGCGTGGGTCGGCGAGCGGGTCAGCCGGCTCCAGGAGGAGGCGGGAGTGCGCATCGCTTTCCTCACCCGGCTGGGCGAGGCCATACTGCCGACGTCCCAGACGGTGCTGCAGGAGGGCGACCTGGTGCATGTGATGATGCGCTGCGACGAGGTCGCAAAAGTAGAGGAAGTCTTCGCCGTGGGGCCGGAGTCGTGAACGGCACGCGGGCGGCAGCAGAGCCGCGCCGGGGCAGGACGCACGCACTCCGCCGGACGGGCGGAGAAGCGAACCAGGGGAACGCATGAGAGTGGCGATTGCCGGGGCGGGCGCGGTGGGCCGCTCCGTCGCGGGCGAGCTGTTGGAGAACGGGCACGAGGTCCTGCTCGTCGACAAGGCGCCGACAGCCATCTCCGTCGAGCGGGTTCCCCAGGCGGAGTGGCTGCTGGCGGACGCGTGCGAGATCACCTCGCTGGACGAGGCGGCGCTGGAGCGCTGCCATGTGGTGATCGCCGCAACGGGTGACGACAAGGTCAACCTGGTGATCTCGCTGTTGGCCAAGACGGAGTACGGGGTGCCCCGGGTGGTGGCCCGGGTCAACAACCCGAAGAACGAGTGGCTGTTCAACGAGTCGTGGGGGGTGGATGTCGCCGTCTCGACTCCGCGCCTGATGTCGGCTCTGGTGGAGGAGGCCGTCAGCGTCGGCGACCTGGTGCGGCTGCTGCGCTTCTCGCAGGGTGATGCGAACCTCGTGGAGCTGACGCTGCCGCCGGAGTCCACGCTGGCGGGCACGCGTGTGGGTGATGTGAGCTGGCCGGAGGACACCGCTTTGGTGACGATCATCCGCGGCTCCCGGGTACTGACGCCGGATCCGGACGACGTGCTGGAGGCGGGAGACGAGCTCCTCTTCGTGGCCGCTCCCGCACGCGAGGAGCAGCTCGAGGAACTGCTCTCGACCCGCGGGTGACCCCGCGGTGTCGGCCCGCCGGTGCCGGCCCCCGCGGGTGCGGGGCGCGCTCGCCGGGGACGGAAGCCGCGGGCTGAGGCGTCTGCCGTGGGCGGCTTCCGCGGTGGCTCGGCGCGCGGACGCGAGCGGCGCGGTCAGCCCTTCTTCACCAGCGCGACCCACACCTGACCGCGCGCGAAGGGCAGCCGCTCTCCGCCGTCCGCCCGGGTGAAGGTGGTGCCGTCGCTCGCCGAGGGGCGCGACCAGTGTGCTTCGTACGCCGTGCCGTCCCGCAGCACCAGGGCGTCGCCGGAGCCGACGGTCTCGGTGTAAGGGGTGACGCTGCCGGAACTGTCGTGGAAGCGGGACGGGCGGACGGTCACGTACTGGATCACGACGGTGGCGGGGGCGAGCCGTCCGCCCTCGCGGGCGCGTGCCGGGGATCCGTCCATCGCCACCAGCCAGCGGCCCCGGTCGCCGGACCAGGTGAAGGTGAAGCGGGCCCCGGGGTAGCGGACGGTGTGCCGGTCGGTGGCCCGGCCGCCGCCGGGTGCGGACCCGAAGCGGTAGCCGATGTCCCGGGGCGCGGAGGCGCCGTCGGCGGCCTGCTCGGCGCGGCGCGCCTTGAGACAGAGGTTGTGCGGGACCCGGCGGCCCGGGTCCCGCTCGTAGCCGTCGGACAGCTCGCCGGGCGGCAGCAGCCGCAGCGGTGCCGCCTCCAGGGTCGGCAGGAGTTTGCTCTGCACGCCGGAGAACGCCAGGGCCGGCTCGCCGAACTGGCGCAGCAGTTCGATGTCGGATTCGCGGGCGCTGCGCACCGGGCCGACGGTGGCGGGGACGTCGGAGGCGAAGACGGCCAGGATGCGGCTGAGCCCGGCCTCGACCTGCTCGGTGTAGACGATGTCGGCATGGTCCAGACCGTTCTGCGGGCGGGCCGCGGCCACGTTGTCGACCTTCACGGCCAGCACCCGGCCGCTCTTGTGCCCTTCGCCGGTGAACGGGGACGTGTCGCCCTCGTCGTCGGAGCCGCACGCGGCGAGGGTGCCCGAACCGAGCGCCGCGGCGGTCGCCAGGGCGGTCCGCAGCACGCTCCTGCGTACCCTGTGCGGGGCCGCTCCGTCCGTGGGCGTCCCGGGCCGCAGGGTGGATTCGTCCATGGCGCCTCGCCTCCGTGTCGCCGTGCGCGTCGCGGAGATCCTTCCCCGCGGCGGCGAGGAGGGTGCGGCAGGCGGTCCGGTTGGCCCGTTCAGCCGGAGCGCGGGGCGAGCGCGTGCGCGTCGACGGCGGCGCCGGCGCGGTTCAGCGGCGGTGCCGGCCGGTCGTGCCCGCCTCCGCCGTGGCGGCCTGCGCGGCGGCCTTCTCGGCCTTGGCCGCTTCCTCCTCGGCCTCCAGCTCGGCGATGACATTGATCGGCGGCGGCGCCTTCGCCAGGAAGATCCAGGTGAGGTAGACGGCCAGCAGGAACGGCGGGATCTTCAGGATGACGGTGACCCAGCCGAACTGGGTGGTCTCGCCCCAGAAGTAGAGCGGGAAGAGCACGGCCGACTTGCCGAGCAGGATGAATCCCCAGGCGTAGCTCGCCTTGGTGTACGCCTTCTTGCGGCCGGGGTTGCGCTTGCGCCAGGAGAGGTTCTCCTTGAACACCGGACCGAGCACCAGGCCGAGCAGCGGCACGCCCGCCATGGCGGTGACGAGGTAGGCGAGCGCCAGGCCCAGCGTGTAGAGCATGCCCGGCAGGTAGAAGTCCTTGGCGTTGCCCGTCATCATCGCGAAGAGCACGCCGAAGCCGACGCCGAAGATCCCGCTGAAGGCGTGCTTGACGGTGTCCTTGCGCAGCAGCCGGAAGACGACCATCACACCGGAGAGCACCAGCGCTGTGATCGCGGCGGTGTGGATGTCCTTGTTCACCGTGTACATCGCGATGAACACCAGGCCAGGCACCGTCGTCTCGACCAGGCCCCGCACCCCGCCGAACGCCTCGAACAGCGCCGCTTCCGTGACGGCCTGCGATCCGTTCTCCTCCGGGGCCTGCGAGCCGGTCCCGCCGGCCGGCCGGTCGTCCGGCTCCTGCGCTTCGGTCCGCTTGTCGGGAAGGGTCACCCGCTACTCCTGTCCGAGGGGTCGCAGCTCGTACTTCGGGTTGAACATGACGGGGCGGCCGTGGTTGACGGTGATCCGCCCCCAGGCGATCAGCTTGCGGCCCGGCTCGATCCCCGCGATGGAGCGGCGGCCCAGCCAGACGACGTCCAGCGAGGCCGACCCGTCGAACAGCTCGGCCTCCAGGGTGGGCACTCCGGCGCGTGGCCGCAGCGTCACGGTGCGCAGCGTACCGGTTACCCGCACCATCTCGCGGTCGGAGCATTCGGAGATCCGGGCACAGCCGGTGTCCTCGGCTTCCTCACGCAGCTCGGCCGAGCGCAGGTCCTCCTCCGAGGAGGAGAGCCGTTCCAGGAACCGTCGGAACCGCCCACTTCCCGTGCCCCGCTGCTCTCGGGTGGCGCCAGTCATAACCGCCAGGGTACCGCCGGACGGCGGCGCGTCTCCCCCGCCCGTCGGCACGTCGTATACCGGGGCGCCGGACTCGCCTGCTCACATCTCGAAGCGGTAGCCCATGCCGGCCTCGGTCACGAAGTGCCGGGGGTGCGAGGGGTCCGCCTCCAGTTTGCGGCGGAGCTGGGCCATGTAGACGCGCAGGTAGTTGGTCTCGGTGCCGTAGGAGGGGCCCCAGACCTCCCTGAGCAGCTGCTTCTGGCTCACCAGCCGCCCGGGGCTGCGGACCAGCACCTCCAGCAGGTGCCACTCGGTCGGGGTGAGCCGTACGTCGCCGCCGTCGCGGTGCACCTTCTTCGCCGCCAGGTCGACGGTGAAGGTCCGGGTCTCGATGACCCCGGATCCGTCCGGCATCCCGGCCGGGGGCTCCGCGCGCCGGACGGCGGCGCGCAGCCGCGCCAGCAGCTCGTCCATGCCGAACGGCTTGGTGACATAGTCGTCGGCTCCCGCGTCCAGCGCCTCCACCTTCTCGTCGGAGGTCTGCCGCGCGGAGAGCACCAGGATCGGCACCCGGGTCCAGCCGCGGATGCCGTGGATGACGTCCACGCCGTCCATGTCGGGCAGGCCCAGGTCCAGGACGACGGCGTCGGGATGCCGGTCGGCCGCCATGCGCAGCGCGGTCGCGCCGTCGTGCGCGGCGTCCACCTCGTATTTGCGCGCCTTGAGGTTGATCACGAGGGCGCGGACGATCTGGGGTTCGTCGTCGACCACGAGCACCCGGTGCATTCTTCTTCCTCTCGATTCCGTTGTACCGCTCAGGCGCCGGAGCGCTGCGACTGGAGCTGCGGTCTGCCGGTGCCGGCCGGCAGCCGGCCGCGCGCGGGTCCACGGCCGTGCGCCGCGCGCAGAGTGAGCACCATGGTCATGCCACCCCCGGGGGTGTCCTCGGCCTCCAGCGTGCCGCCCATCGCCTCGGCGAAGCCGCGGGCGACGGCCAGGCCGAGGCCGACCCCGGCACCGCCGGGTGCGTCGCCATAGCGCTGAAAGGGTTCGAAGATGCGGTCCTTGTCGCTGTCGGGCACCCCGGGGCCGCGGTCGGTGCAGCGCAGCTCGACCCGGTCGGCCAGCGCGCTCGCGCGCACCAGCACCTTCTTCCCCTCCGGGCTGTACTTGACCGCGTTCTCCACCAGGTTGGCGACCGTGCGCTCCAGCAGCCCCGGATCGACGGCGACCAGCGGCAGCGCCTCGGCGACGGCCAGCCGCACGCTGCCCTCGGGCACGCCGCCCAGAGCCTTGGGCACGACCTCCTCCAGGCTGATGTCCTTGATGTGCGGCCGGACGGTGCCGGTGTGCAGCCGGGACATGTCCAGCAGATTGCCGACGAGGTTGTCCAGCCTGTCCGCGCCCTCCTCGATCGCCCCCAGCAGCTCCGCCTCGTCCTCCGCCGACCACTGCACGTCGTCGGAGCGCAGCGAGGAGACGGACGCCTTGATGGCCGCCAGCGGGGTGCGCAGGTCGTGCGAGACGGCGGCCAGCAGCGCGGTGCGGATCCGGTTGCCCTCGGCCAGCTCGCGGGCCTGTTCGGCCTCGCCCAGCAGCCGCTGCCGGTCGAGCACCCCGGCGGCCTGTGCGGCGAACGCGGCGAGCACCCTGCGGTCCTCGGCGGGCAGCACCCGCCCGGAGAGCACCAGCATCATGCTGTCGCCGACCGGCATGTCCGTCTCGCCGTCCTCCGGCGCGGCCAGCCGCTTGCCGGAGCCCGTGGTGCCGACGCTGCCCGCGCAGGTCCAGGCGGCCCGCTCGGCGGTGCGCTCCAGCAGGGCGACACCGTCCATGGCGAAGGTCTCCCTGACCCGCTCCAGGAGCGCCTCCAGGCTGGGCCCGCTGCCCGGGCCGCCGCCCGCGTGCGGGGCCTCGCCGCGCAGCACGCTGCCCGCCAGCGCGGAGAGGATCTCCGACTCGGCGCGCAGCCTGGCCGCCTGCTGGGTGCGCCGGGCCGCCACGTCCACCACCGAGGCGACGGCCACGGCGACGGCGAAGAAGACGGCGAGCGAGACGACGTTGCGGCCGTCGCTGATGGTCCAGGTACGGACCGGCTCGGTGAAGAAGTAGTTCAGCAGCGCCGAGCAGACCGCGGCGGAGGCCAGCGCCGGCAGCAGTCCGCCCACGAGTCCGGCGGTGACCGTGAGCACCAGGAAGAGCAGCACGTCGTTGGCGAAGCCGATGCCCGGCTCGGTGGCCAGCATCAGGAACGTCAGCAGCACGGGAGCCCCGAAGGCGGTCAGCCAGCCGGCGACGACGCGCGCCGTGCCCAGCCGGGCCGCCCGGGTGCCGGGCAGCCCGCGCCCCCGGGCGACCTCCTCGTGGGTGACGATGTGCACGTCCAGGTCCGGTCCCGAGTCCCGGGCGACGGTGGCGCCGACCCCGGGTCCGAACACGTACTGCCAGGTCCGGCGGCGGGAGGAGCCGAGCACGATCTGGGTGGCGTTGTGGCCCCGCGCGAACTCCAGCAGGGCCTGGGGGATGTCGTCGCCGATGACGTGGTGGTACGTACCGCCCAGGTCCTCCACGAGGGTGCGCTGGACGGCGAGTTCCTGCGGGGAGGCGGGGGTGAGGCCGTCGGCGTGGGAGATGTGGACGGCCAGGATCTCGCTGCCCGAGCCCTTGGCGGCCATCCGGGCGGCGCGGCGGATGAGGGTGCGGCCCTCGGGACCGCCGGTGAGCCCGACGACGATCCGCTCGCGGGCCTGCCAGGTGGTGCGTATGCGGTGCTCGGAGCGGTACTGCTGGAGGTACTCGTCGACCCGGTCGGCCGTCCACAGCAGGGCCAGTTCGCGCAGGGCGGTCAGGTTGCCGGGCCGGAAGTAGTTGGACAGGGCCGCGTCGACCTTGTCCGGGGCGTAGACGTTGCCGTGCGCCATCCGGCGGCGCAGCGCCTGTGGCGACATGTCGACCAGTTCGATCTGGTCGGCGCGCCGCACCACCTCGTCGGGCACGGTCTCGCGCTGCCGGACGCCGGTGATGGACTCCACCACGTCGCCGAGCGACTCCAGGTGCTGGATGTTGACGGTGGAGACGACGTCGATCCCCGCGGCGAGCAGTTCCTCGACGTCCTGCCAGCGCTTGGCGTTCCGGGAGCCGGGCACGTTGGTGTGGGCCAGTTCGTCCACGACGGCCACGGCGGGGCGGCGGGCGAGCACCGCGTCGGTGTCCATCTCGGTGAGGTCCGTGCCGCGGTGTGTGGTCCCGCGGCGCGGCACCTGCTCCAGCCCGTGCAGCAGCGCCTCGGTCCGCGGACGGTCGTGGTGCTCGACGAACCCGACCACCACGTCGGTGCCCCGCTCCATCCGGCGGTGCGCCTCGGAGAGCACGGCGTAGGTCTTGCCGACGCCGGGCGCCGCGCCGAGGAAGACCCGCAGCCGTCCCCGCCGCCGCTGCTGCTGCGTTCCGGACACCATGCCCCCTATTGTCACCGCTTTCCGTTCCTGGTCATGCGGCGCGGGCGGGGCCGGGCGTCAGGGTTCCGTATGGATCGCTCGGCGGGCACCGGGCGCTGGGGCCCGGCCGCGGGCAGGCAGTCGGCGCCTGCCCGCGGGTCCGCCCCGGCCCCGCCGCAGTGGGCGGGCCGGGACGGACCGGGTGCGGGAGCCCGCGCGGCGGGGAGGCCGGGGCGGGGCTCCCCGCGGAGCCCCGCGGTCAGCGGGACGCTGCCGCGGCGCGCACGGCCACGTTCAGCTTCAGCACGTTCACATGTTCCTCGCCCAGGAATCCGGCGCCGCGGCCCTCCGTGTGCGCGGCCACCAGAGCGCGCACCGCCTGCGCGGGCAGCCTGTTGGCCCGGGCGACCCGCGCGCTCTGGATCTTCGCGTACCGGGGAGAGATGTGCGGGTCGAGGGCCGATCCGGAGCCGGTCACCGCGTCGGGGGGCACCACTGCGGGCGGCACCCCGTTCAGCTCGGCGACCTTGCGCCGGGCCTCCCGTACGGACGCGACCAGCCGCGGGTCGCTCGCGCCGAGCTGACCGGACCCGGTGGCGCGCGGGTCGTAGCCGGAGTGCGAGGGGCGGCCGTGGAACCACTTCCGCCCGCGCCACTGCTGGCCGATCAGGGCCGAACCGACCTCCTCGCCCGCCACCCGCACCGGGGAGCCGTTCGCCTTCTCGGGGAAGGCGGCCTGGGCCACACCGGTCACCGCCAGCGGGTAGAGGACCCCGCACAGGACCGTCAGTGCGAGCAGGGCGCGGCCGGCGGCCCAGCCGAGCCGGGCGGCGTTGCGTACAGCTGTGTTCATCTCGCTCAGCTCACTCCGGGAAGCGCGGTCAGCAGCAGGTCGATCAGTTTGATGCCGAGGAACGGTGCGACGAGCCCACCGGCCCCGTAGACGGCCAGGTTGCGGCGCAGCAGCCGGTCGGCGCTCAGCGGCCGGTGGCGCACCCCGCGCAGGGCGAGCGGCACCAGGGCGACGATGATCAGCGCGTTGAACACCACGGCGGAGAGGATCGCCGACTGCGGCGAGGTCAGCCGCATGATGTCGAGGGTCTCCAGGCCGGGGTAGGCGGCGGCGAACATCGCGGGGATGATCGCGAAGTACTTCGCGACGTCGTTGGCGATGGAAAAGGTGGTCAGCGCGCCTCGGGTGATCAGCAGCTGTTTGCCGATCTCCACGATCTCGATGAGCTTGGTGGGGTCCGAGTCCAGGTCCACCATGTTCCCCGCCTCCTTGGCGGCGGAGGTGCCGGTGTTCATGGCGACGCCCACGTCGGCGCGGGCCAGTGCCGGGGCGTCGTTGGTGCCGTCACCGGTCATGGCGACGAGCCGGCCGCCGGCCTGTTCGCGTTCGATGAGCGCCATCTTGTCCTCGGGCGTGGCCTCAGCGAGATGGTCGTCGACGCCGGCCTCGGCTGCGACGGCCTCGGCGGTCAGCGGATTGTCCCCCGTGATCATGACGGTTCTGATGCCCATCCGGCGCAGTTCGGCGAAGCGCTCGACGATGCCGTCCTTGACGACGTCCTTGAGGTGGATGACGCCGAGCGCCCGGGCACCGGCCGTGTCCTCGACGGCGACCACCAGGGGGGTGCCACCCGCCTCGGAGATGGCCCGCACGGCGCTGTCGACCTCCGCGCCGACCCGGCCGCCCCGCTCCTCGATCCAGCCGGACACCGCCGCGGCGGCGCCCTTGCGCACCCGCAGCCGCACGCCGGTACCGTCCGGGGCACCGACGTCGACGCCGGACATCCGGGACTGCGCGGTGAACGGCACCCAGGTGGCGCCCTCCGGCGCGGCCGGTGCTGCCGTGCCGCCGCCGTCCGTCGGGGGCTCTCCGGCGGCCAGGGCGACCACGGAGCGGCCCTCGGGTGTCTCGTCCGCGAGTGAGCCGAGCCGGGCCGCGTCCGCCAGCTCCTCCGCCGGGATGCCCGCGGCCGGGACGAAGGCGACGGCCCTGCGGTCGCCCAGCGTGATGGTGCCGGTCTTGTCGAGCAGCAGCGTCGTCACGTCCCCGGCCGCTTCCACGGCCCGCCCGGAGGTGGCCAGCACGTTGCGCTGCACCAGCCGGTCCATCCCGGCGATGCCGATGGCGGAGAGCAGCGCCCCGATGGTGGTGGGGATGAGGCAGACGAGCAGCGCCGCGAGCACGGTCAGGGACTGTTCGGCCCCGGCGTGGTCGGCGAACGGCTGCAGGGTGACGACGGCGAGGAGGAAGACGACCGTGAGGGCTGCCAGCAGGATGTTGAGGGCGATCTCGTTGGGCGTCTTCTGCCGGGCGGCACCCTCCACCAGTGCGATCATCCGGTCGATGAAGGTACGCCCGGGCTCGGTGGCGATCCGTACGACGATACGGTCGGAGAGCACCTTGGTGCCGCCGGTGACGGCGCACCGGTCGCCGCCGGACTCCCGGATGACGGGGGCCGATTCGCCGGTGATCGCGGACTCGTCGACGGTGGCGACCCCCTCCACGACATCGCCGTCCCCGGGTATCAGGTCACCCGCCTCGCAGACCACGAGGTCGCCGACCCGCAGTTCGGTGCCGGGCACCGCGGTCTCCCGGGCGTCGTCCGGTCCGGCCAGCCGCCGGGCCACGCTCTCGGTCCTGGCCCGGCGCAGGGTGTCGGCCTGTGCCTTGCCGCGCCCCTCGGCCACCGCTTCGGCGAGGTTGGCGAACAGGACGGTCAGCCACAGCCAGGCCGTGATCACCCAGCCGAACCAGTCCCGGGGGTGGGCGACGGCGAGGCAGGTGGTGACGACCGAGCCCACCTCGACCACGAACATCACCGGCGACGCGGCCATGCACCGCGGATCGAGCTTGCGCACGGCGGCCGGCAGCGACCGGGCCAGGTGCCGCGGGGCGAACGACCCGCCGCCCGGGGGCCGGCCGGGAGAGTGCCGGCCCTCGGCCGGATCCTGGGTGTCATCCGGCCGCGGAGTGCGGACCGCTGTTGTCGTGCTCATCAGGAGAGTCCCTCCGCGAGCGGCCCCAGAGCCAGGGCCGGGAAGAAGGTGAGTCCGGTGACGATCAGCACGGAGCCGACCAGCAAGCCGGAGAAGAGCGGCTTTTCGGTGCGCAGGGTGCCTGCCGTGACGGGCACCGGCGCCTGCCGGGCCAGCGAACCGGCCAGCGCCAGGACGCACACCATCGGCAGGAACCGGCCGAACAGCATGCACAGGCCCAGCGTGGTGTTGAAGAACGGCGTGTCCGCGCCGAATCCGGCGAAGGCGCTGCCGTTGTTGTTGGCGGCCGAGGTGTAGGCGTACAGCACTTCGCTGAAGCCGTGCGCCCCGATGTTGGTCATCGCCCGCTCGCCGTCGGGCAGTGCCATGGCGAGCGCGGTGCCGCCCAGTACCAGAGCGGGAGTGCTCAGCAGAAAGCAGGCCGCGTACTTGATCTCGCGGGTGCCGACCTTCTTGCCCAGGTACTCGGGCGTGCGGCCGACCATCAGCCCGGCGAGGAAGACGGCGATGACGGCCATGATCAGCATGCCGTACAGCCCGGAGCCGACCCCGCCCGGTGCGATCTCTCCGAGCATCATGCCCAACAGCGCCACCCCGCCGCCGAAGGCGGTGTAGGAGTCGTGGAAGGAGTTGACGGCGCCGGTCGAGGTCATCGTCGTGGAGGCGGCGAACAGTGCGGAGGCGCCCGCTCCGAAGCGCTGCTCCTTGCCCTCGGCGGCGCCACCGGCGAGCTGGGCCGCCGTGCCCTGGTGCGCGAACTCGGCGGCGGTGATCGCGGCGACCCCGGCGAGCCAGATGACGCCCATCGCGGCGAGGACCGCGTACCCCTGGCGCACGTTCCCGACCATCGTGCCGAACGTTCGGGTCAGGGAGAACGGGATGACGAGGAGCAGGAAGACCTCCAGCAGGTTGCTGAAGCCGTTCGGGTTCTCGAAGGGGTGTGCGGAGTTGGCGTTGAAGAAGCCGCCGCCGTTGGTGCCCAGTTCCTT
Source organism: Streptomyces sp. WMMB303 (assembly GCF_029351045.1). Lineage (NCBI taxonomy): Bacteria > Bacillati > Actinomycetota > Actinomycetes > Kitasatosporales > Streptomycetaceae > Streptomyces > Streptomyces sp. WMMB303. The sequence goes on from NZ_JARKIN010000001.1 coordinate 4,979,223, forward strand.
GATGGCCTCCTGGGAGGCGACGGGTCCGCCCGGGATGTGCTGGGTGGCTCCGGAGAGGGTCTGCACCTCGTGCATCCCGGCGAGGTTCTGCACCACGCCGGTCGCCACCAGGGCGAGCGCGCCGAGGAACGCGACCGGCAGCAGGATGCGCACCACTCCGCGCACCATGTCGGTCCAGAAGTTGCCCAGTTCCCCGGTGCGCGACCGGGCGAAGCCGCGGACGAGGGCGATGGCGACGGCCATCCCCACGGCGGCCGAGACGAAGTTCTGCACCGCCAGCCCGGTCAGCTGCACCAGATGGCCCATGGCGGACTCGCCCGCGTAGGACTGCCAGTTGGTGTTGGTGACGAAGGAGGCGGCGGTGTTGAACGCCTGGTCCGGGTCGAGTGCGCGGAATCCGAGGGACAGCGGCAGCCTGTCCTGGAGCCGCTGCAGGGCGTAGAGGAAGAGCACTCCGGCGGCCGAGAAGGCCAGCACCGCGCGGATATAGGCGGGTGCGCGCATCCCGGCGTCCGGGTCGGTGCCGACGCAGCGGTGGACAAGCCGCTCGACGCGCAGATGCCGGTCGGACCGGTAGACGGCGGCCATGTAGTCGCCGAACGGCCGGTGCACCAGCGCGAGCGCCCCGACGAGCGCCACCACCTGGAGCACAGCTGCGAGGGATGTACTCATCGGCGCTCAGAACCTCTCCGGGAAGAGCAGGGCGCAGACGAGGTAGCCCAGCAGCGCGAGGGCCACCATGAGCCCCGCGGCGTTCTCGGCGCTCACAGCCGGTCCATCCCTCTGGCGACGAGCGACAGCAGTGCGAAGACCGCGACGGTGGTGGCGGCGAAGGCCAGATCGGCCATCGTGTGCTCCTGGTGAGTAGGTTGTGCTGACCCACCCAGAAAACCCCCGCCGACGGCGTACGCCCCGGGCGTTGACGTCCCTCATACACGTCCGGGGGCGCTCTTGACGGGGCCCATACATCCTTGACGCGGTCCCTACGCGCCTGCCGCGACTCCGCACGCGCTCGCGGCGGGTCGCACGACAAGCACGACAAGAAGGCCGGGCCCGACGGGCCCGGCCTTCGCAGCAGCACGCCGCGCTAGCGCACCTCGGAGATCTCCGGGCCACGCTGGAGCTTGTCGAGGCCGCCCGCGAACCGGGAGCCTTCTTCCACCGTCTCCTGCTGCACTCCGTCCGGCACCATCTGCGCGTCCTCGGGCAGCTTCAGGACGATGGGGTCGCGCGGCGCCATCGGCCCCTCACCGCGCACCACGACCGTGTCCCGGAAAATCTGCTCCAGCACACCGGCCGCCTCGGGCTGGACCGCGCCCTGGCCGGAGATCACCCCGCGCAGGAACCATCGCGGTCCGTCCACCCCGACGAACCGGACGACCTGCACGCCGCCCGTGCCGTCCGGCAGCTGCACCGGGACCTGCGCCCGCAGCTCCCAGCCCAGCGGCCCCTCGGCCTCGTCGATGACGCCGCCCTGCTGGGTGATGCCGGAGGCGATCTCCTCACGCACCTCGTCCCAGATGCCCTCGCGCTTGGGCGCGGCGAACGCCTGGAGCTGGACGGCGCTGTCCTGCAGCACGACGGTCGCCGCGACGATCGCGTCACCCGCGACCTCGACCCGCAGCTCCATGCCCTCGACGCCGGGGATGAACAGGCCGCCCAGGTCGACCCTGCCGGAGTCGGGCTCGGTGACCTCCTCGATGTCCCAGGGACCGTCCGGACGGGGCGCCGGAGGCAGCTTGACCCGGGTCTCTCCGGTGTCGGCTTCGGCGTCCGCGCCGTCCTGCGGCTCGTCCTCGCCTTCCTGTTCCGTCTCGAACTCGTCCGAGGTGCCCGTGGGCTCTTCGCTCTTCTTGCGACGACGTCCGAACACGTCACTGTCCTCTCAGGTCGGAAGCTCGATCGGCACCGACCGCAACGTAATCCTTCTGCTGTGCGGCTGTCTGCAGGGTGACGCCCGACGCGTCGGCGGCCGCCGACCGGGCCTGGCGGTCCGCCGCGTGGCCGCCCGTGGAGCCGAAGCCGCCCGCGGCGCGCACCGAGTCGGGCAGCTCCTCGACCTCGCGGAAGCGGACCTTCTCCACCTGCTGGACGACGAGTTGGGCGATACGGTCGAACCGCTCGAACCGCACGGTCTCGCGTGGATCGAGATTGGCCACAATCACCTTGATCTCCCCACGGTACCCGGCATCGACCGTTCCCGGTGCATTCACCAGCGAGACGCCGCAGCGGGCCGCAAGGCCGGAGCGCGGGTGGACGAAGGCCGCGTAGCCGTCCGGGAGGGCGAGCGAGATCCCGGTCGGCAGGACGGCCCGCTCCCCGGGGGCCAGTTCCGCGCCCTCGGTGGTCACCAGATCGCAACCGGCGTCCCCCGGATGCTGGTAGGCGGGCACGGGCACCTGGGGGTCGGTACGCCGCAGCAGGATCTCGACACCGTCGCTCACGGGTTCACCTCGAAGGCACGCGCGCGCCTGACCTGGTCGGGGTCGTCCATGGCCGCGTGGATCTCCTCCTCGCGGCCGTTCTCGACGAAGTGCTCGACCTTCACCTCTATGAAGACGGCGTCCGCGCGCACGGCCACCGGCCCCTCGGGACCACCGATCCGGCCGGTGGCCGTCGAGTAGATCTTGCGCCCGTGCACCGCGGTCGTACGGGCCTCCAGATACAGGAGCGTGTCCACGGGGACCGGGCGCAGGAAGTCGGTCTCCAGCCGCCCGGCCACGGCGATCACGTGCATCAGCCAGCCCAGCGAGCCCAGGGTCTCGTCCAGCGCGGTGGTCAGCACGCCGCCGTGGGCGAGGCCGGGCGCTCCCTGGTGGGCCGGCTTGACGGTGAACTCGGCGGTGACGCTGACGCCCTCCCCGGCCCGCGCCGCCAGGTGCAGGCCGTGCGGCTGCCCGCCACCGCAGCCGAAGCACATGCCGTAGTGGGCACCGAGAGGGGTACCGGGCTCGGGTGCCTCGGAGTGGCGCACCGGCGGCACGGCGTCCGGCGGCGGCACCAGCGAGGTCTTCGGGGAACTGGGGGGGTTGACTGCACTCACGGGTGCAGACCTTACCGCCGTGCGGGGCGCCGGGGGGCGCCGTGCCAAGCTGGACACATGGTTGCCCCCACCGCGCTCCACGACGAGCGCCTCACCGCTCCCCGGTCCTGGTGGCTGATCGCCGCCGGAATGGGGGTGGCCTGCGCGCTGATGCTCTTCCCCTTCGGTCCGCTGCCGCTGCTGTGCGGCCTGGTGGGGGGCGGCGCGTCGGCAGCCGTATGCGTGAGCAGCTACGGCAGCGTCCGGGTGCGGGTGGTGGCGGACTCGCTGATCGCCGGGGACGCGCGGATTCCCGTGTCGGCGCTCGGGGAGGCCGAGGCGCTGGACGCCGGCCAGGCACGCGCCTGGCGTACGTACCAGGCCGACACACGGGCGCACATGCTGCTGCGCGGCTACGTCCCGACAGCGGTGCGGGTCGAGGTGACCGATCCGCAGGACCCGACGCCGTACGTGTACCTCTCCACGCGGCATCCGCAACGGCTGGTGGAGGCACTGCGTTCGGCCCGCGAGTCGGCCGTCTCCTAGCCGGCATCGGCCGTCTCCCGATTCGGGGGCCGCCATTCTCCTCGACCGGGGGGCAGGCCCGGTCAGACGCGGTGCGGACCGGGCGCGCCGGCGCGCAGATCGGCCCGGACACGCTCGGCGAGCCGCGCGGTGTCCCTGCGGTTCAGCACGGCGCCGGCGGCGGCTCCGATCAGGAACGGGGCGAGGTTCGGGAGGGTGCGCAGGGTGCGCTTCGTGATCTGCTGCCGCAGTCTGCGGCGCAGCTCCCCGTTCATGGCCGTGCTCAGGGTGGCGGGGCGGGTGAGTTCCACGCCCCGTTCGGAGGCCCAGGCGCTCAGGTAGGCGGCGGCCCGTTCGCGGACGGTGCCGGGCGCCCGGCGGCCGTAGACCTCGTGCAGTTCGGCGATCAGTTTCAGCTCGACACCGGCGACGCCGACGATCTCGGCGGTCAGCTCGGCGGGCAGGGCCGGAGGTACCGGCAGCATCGCGGCGCCGCCGACTCCCGCGCCCACGGCGGCCGCGCTCCGGCCGGCTCCGGCCACCAGTCGGTCGGCCAGCTCCTCGGTGCTCAGCCCGGGGAACTGGCTGCGGAGGGTCGCCAGGTCCCTCACCGGCACCCGCGGGGCGAGTTCGATGACACCCTCGGTGACCGCGCGTACATACATCTGCGTACGCGTCCGGATCCGCCGCACGGCGCCGCCGGGCCGCGGTCCGGGGCCGGGCGGTGTCCCGCCGGGCGGCACGACCGGGCCGTCGGTGCCCGGCGCGGCGCCCTCGGCACCGCACTCGAGCGGCACGAGCGAGGCCGACCGGTCATGAGGGCCTCGCTCGTCGTCACGTGCGCCTTCGACTGCCACGGCAGTCGGTCCGCTGCTCAGGCCGCGCAGTCGCGGCAGATCGGCTGGCCGTTCTTCTCCGCGGCGAGCTGGGAGCGGTGGTGCACCAGGAAGCAGTTCATGCAGGTGAACTCATCCGCCTGGCGGGGCAGCACCCGGACGGACAGCTCCTCGTTGGAGAGGTCCGCTCCGGGCAGCTCGAGACCCTCGGCCTGCTCGAACTCGTCCACGTCGACGTTGGTCGCGGACTTGTCGTTCCGCCGGGCCTTCAGCTCCTCGATGCTGTCTTCGTTGACTTCGTCGTCGGTCTTGCGTGGAGTGTCGTAATCCGTAGCCATGTCGCTCTCCCCCTCTGGGTGTCTGTGGTGTCTCCAGCGCACGTAACGCGTGAGAGGCCGGACTTGTGCCCGACCCGAGGCGGAGATTTTGCCTCACATCAAGGTCTGTTACTCAATCGACACCCAACGGCACCCCTGAAGAGGTGATCATGTCGGATGTCGAGGAGGACCATAGACGGTCCCCGGCGGTGCTCCGCACACACTCCGCACCGGCCATCCGGGGTACTGCCCACGATCTCCACCTGCGGAAACCTGGATTTTCCGGGTTTTCTTCCCGTTCGGCGACCCCGGTCCGGGACCATCCGAAAATTCGCATGTGTGATCGATCACAACCCGGCCGCAGGCAGCGATAAGTGTCCCCGATTCCGCATATAGCGAACGGAGTGCCGACTACACCGGGGTGTTTTCGGTCACTTTTCGTCACCTCCATGATCCTTCGCCCTTCCTGCGAGGCTTCGCGGCGCACCCCGCCACCACTCAGAGCGGCAGCGTCACCCGCATCACCAGGCCGCCGTCCTCGCGCGGTACGGCCGAGACCGCACCGCCGTGCGCCCGCGCGACCGAGCGCACGATCGACAACCCGAGCCCGACCCCCTTGTCACTGCCCGTCCGCTCCGTACGCAGACGCCGGAACGGCTCGAAGAGGTTGTCCACCTCGTAGGCCGGGACGACGGGTCCGGTGTTCTCGACGCTGAGCACCGCCTGCCCCGGCTGGGCCTCCGTACTGACCGAGACCCATCCGCCCGCACGCAGGTTGTAGCGCACGGCATTCTGCACCAGGTTCAGTGCGACGCGCTCCAGGAGTACCCCGTTGCCCTGTACATATGTGGGCTGCCGTACTCCGCGCAACTCGACGCCCTTGGTCTCGGCCTCTCCGCGGGCCTGCTCGACCGCCTGCGAGGCCACCTCGGCCAGATCCACCGGCTTGCGGTCCACCAGCTCGTTCTCGCTCCGTGCGAGCAGCAGCAGCCCCTCCACGAGCTGCTCGCTGCGCTCGTTGGTGGCCAGCAGCGTCTTGGCCAGCTGCTGCAGCTCCGGCGAGGCGTCCGGATCGGCGAGCTGCACCTCGAGCAGCGTCCGGTTGATCGCCAGCGGGGTGCGCAACTCGTGCGAGGCGTTGCCCACGAAGCGCTGCTGCGCGGTGAAGGCACGCTCCAGCCGGTCCAGCATGTCGTCGAAGGTGTCGGACAGCTCCTTGAGCTCGTCGTCCGGGCCCTCCAGCTCGATCCGCTTGTGCAGGTCCGAGCCCGCCACCTGGCGTGCGGTGCGGGTGATGCGGCCCAGCGGCGAGAGCACCCGGCCCGCCATCACGTACCCGAAGGCGAACGCGGCCACGGCGAGCCCGAGCAGCGCGAGCAGGGAGCGGCGCAGCAACCCGTCCAGTGCCATCCTGCGCTGCGCCTCCGCGCACTCCGACAGGCGTTGCATGAACACATCGCTGGGGAGTGTTCCGGTCAGCCCCTGGCAGTCAGAGGTCGGCTGGACCTCCCCGTTGAGGATGCGGAACGAGACATGGCTGGCGTCGTCCAGCGCCTGCGCCGCCAGCAGATAGATGATCGTCAGCAGCAGCATCCCGGCGATCAGGAACATTCCGCCGTACAGCAGCGTGAGCCGTATCCGGATGGTGGGGCGCAGCAGGGGCAAGGACCGGGGGGTCTCGCGCGGGTCCCAACTCGGTTTGGGGGGTGTGCGCGGCGGGGCGCCGCCGGAGCGGTCGCCCGCCTCCGGGCCGGCGGCACCGGGGGTCCCCCGGGAAGCGGGGGAACCCGGGGATTCGGGAGAAGTGGAAGGGGCCATCGACGTCAGATCCGGTACCCCGCGCCCGGCACGGTGACGATCACCGGTGGCTCACCGAGCTTGCGGCGCAGCGTCATCACCGTCACCCGCACCACATTGGTGAACGGGTCGGTGTTCTCGTCCCACGCCTTCTCCAGGAGCTGCTCGGCGGAGACCACACTGCCCTCGCCCCGCATCAGCACCTCCAGCACCGCGAACTCCTTGGGCGCCAGCTGGATCTCCCGGCCGTCCCGGGAGACCTCGCGGCGCCCCGGGTCCAGCCGGATGCCGGCCCGCTCCAGCACCGGCGGGAGGGCTGTGGTCGTGCGCCGCCCCAGCGCCCGCACGCGGGCCGTCAGCTCGGAGAAGGCGAAGGGCTTGGGCAGGTAGTCGTCGGCGCCCAGCTCCAGGCCCTCGACCCGGTCGCTGACGTCCCCGGAGGCGGTGAGCATCAGCACCCGGGTGGGCAGCCCCAGCTCCACGATCCGGCGGCAGACGTCGTCCCCGTGCACCAGCGGCAGGTCCCGGTCGAGTACGACGACGTCGTAGTCGTTGATGTCGACGCGCTCTTGCGCCGCCGCCCCGTCGTAGACCACATCGACGGCCATGGCCTCTCTGCGGAGGCCCGTCGCCACGGCATCGGCGAGCAGCTGCTCGTCCTCGACGACGAGTACGCGCACGGCGCTGTTCCTTCCCTGGATACGGATGGGGGATCGTGCTCCCCATCGTGCCCCGGAACCCGGTAAATCGACGGTAAGAGCAGAGGTGGGAGGCCGGGCGCGCACTCCGGCACGAGCCGCCGGCACATTTTCGGGGCGGTTGAGGTTTCTCTGAGGTTCCGGTTGGGGAGGACCTGAGCACCACCCACGATCACGCCCTGTGCGCAGGGTGCCACGACGCACCTCCGACGCAGTCCGGGGACCACGCCGTGATCGGGCACGCACCACTTCCCTCGGCACACCCCGTGCCACCGACCCGCGACGAGGGGGCACACCATGGACGCATTCACCGCAGGCATCCTGCAGCGTATACGGACCACCGAGTCCGACCTGCACCGCGCACGTGAATCCGGCGACGACTTCCTCGTGGACGTCGAGCAGTCGGAGCTGGAGGACCTCCGCCGCCTGGCCGCCGAGCACGGCGTGCAGGTCGCCTGAGGACCCTTTCGAGCCCCGCTCAGGTGATGCGGCCCCCCGGTCCGGGGGGCCGCATCACCGTTCCCGGGCTACTCCGCGCCCGCCGTGCCGTTCGGCTGGTCGTGCCAGGCACCCAGCTCCTCCAGCAGCGGCTGGAGGACTTCGAAGACCCCCGGCGAAGCGGCGACGGTGAGATCGCCGTCGGCGGGCAGCCCCGGGCGGCCGCCCGTGCGGGCACCGGCCTCCCGCGCGATGAGATCCCCCGCGGCCAGATCCCACGGGTTGAGACCGCGCTCGTAGAAGCCGTCCAGCCGCCCGGTGGCGACGTCGCACAGGTCGATGGCGGCCGAGCCGCCGCGGCGGATGTCGCGCACCCGCGGCACCAGTTCCTGGGCGACAGCGGCCTGGGCCACCCGCCGCTCCCTGATGTAGCCGAATCCGGTGCCGATCAGTGCCTGGTCCAGCGGCGGGGACGGGCGGCATCGCAGGCGTCGGCCGTCCAGCTGGGCGCCCTGCCCGCTGACCGCCTGCCAGGTCTCACCCCGCACCGGTGCCGCCACCACACCCACGATCCGCTCGCCGTGGTACTCGGCGGCGATGGAGACGGCCCAGTCGGGACGTCCGTACAGGTAGTTGACGGTGCCGTCGACGGGGTCGATGACCCAACGGACACCGGAGGTGCCCTCGCTGACGGCGCCCTCCTCACCGAGGAAGCCGTCCTGCGGACGGTGCTCGGCCAGGAATCCGGTGATCAGCCGCTCGGAGGCCAGGTCCATCTCGGTGACCACGTCGATGGGGCTGGTCTTGGTCGCCGCGACGCCCAGGTCGGCCGGGCGTCCGTCGCGCAGCAGGGTGCCCGCGCGGGCGGCGGCCTCCTGGGCGAGAGCGAGCAGCTCGGCCTTGAGCGCGTCGTCGGCGGGTTCGGATGCGGACTGCGGGGTGTCGGTCACGTGTGTCGATGCTCCTGTCGTGTTGACCGGGTACCGGCGCGGCGGTGAGCCGGGGCGGGCGGTCGGGCGCGCCGGGATCCGGGCGCGGGACTCTCACAAGGGCGGTGCGTCGGCACCTGCCGCGGCCGGCTTCGGCGTCCGCGCCGGGCAGCAGCCGACCGGGCACACATCGTGGCTCGGCCCGAGCGCACCCAGCGCGCAGCGGGCGGGCGCCTCGCCCCGCTCCGTGGCGGCGCGCTCCAGCACCAGCTCCCGCACCGCGGCGGCGAATCGCGGGTCGGCACCCACCGTGGGCGAGCGGCGGGCGGGCAGGCCCAGCTCGGACGCCTTGTCCAGGGCCTCGGTGTCCAGGTCGTAGCGGACTTCCATGTGGTCCGAGACGAAGCCGACCGGCACCATCACCACCCCGGGCACGCCGGCGCCGTGCAGCTCCGCCAGGTGGTCGCAGATGTCCGGCTCCAGCCACGGTACGGAGGGCGGGCCGCTGCGCGACTGGTAGACGAGGCTCCAGGAGTGCCGTACACCGGTGCGTTCCCGGACGGCCTCGGTGATCAGTTCGGCGGCGTCGCGGTGCTGTGCGACGTAGGCGCCGCCGTCGCCGTGCTCCTCGACGGGGCCGGAGGTGTCGGCCGCGGCGGTGGGGATGGAGTGCGTGGTGAAGGCGAGGTGCGCGTCGTCGCGCACCTCGGCGGGGAGATCGTCCAGACAGGCGAGCACACCGTCGACCACGGGTTCGAGGAAGCCCGGGTGGTTGAAGTAGTGGCGCAGCTTGTCCACCCGGGGCGGGCGCAGCCCCTCCTCCCGCAGCGCCGTCAGCGACTCGGCGAGGTTCTCCCGGTACTGGCGACAGCCCGAGTAGGAGGCGTACGCGCTGGTCGCCAGGGTGAGCACCCGTCGGTGGCCGTCACGGACCAGCTCGCGCAGGGTGTCGGTGAGATACGGCGCCCAGTTGCGGTTGCCCCAGTAGACGGGCAGCTCGAGTCCGTGTGCGGCGAAGTCCTCACGGAGCGCCGCCAGCAGGGCCCGGTTCTGCTCGTTGATCGGGCTGACCCCGTCGAAGAGGTAGTAGTGGCGGCCCACCTCTTCGAGGCGTTCGGTGGGGATGCCGCGTCCCCGGGTGACGTTCTGCAGGAACGGGACGACGTCGTCCATCCCTTCGGGGCCGCCGAACGAGAGCAGCAGCAGCGCGTCATAGGGGGCCGGGGAGGAGTCCGGTCCGGGGTCGGGGGGTTCGGTGGGCAGCGCGTCGGACATGCCTCGATCTTCCCATCCGGGGGACGCGGCGGGCGCCCGGCCTCCGCTGCGCGGCGCACTGTCGGATGCGTGTGCGAGCCGTGAGTATCATCCCTCTCCAACTGGTGAACACCCGCCGGTGCGGGGGCGTCGGCGGTCGTGGTGCGTTCCTGGCCCCGGCCGCGCTCTCGGACGGAGCGCCGCGGCGAGAGGGGACGGTCACAGATGAGCGGGCGATCGGGTGTGCGGTCGACGGCGGACGGCCGGGCGGGAACGTGGCGGAACTGGGCGGGCAATGTGGTGGCCGCCCCCCGGCGGACCGTCTCGCCCTCGACCACGGAGGGGCTGGCCGAGGTGGTGCGCCGCGCGGCCGCGGACGGGCTGCGGGTGAAGGCGGCGGGCACCGGCCATTCGTTCACCGCCACCGCCGTCACGGACGGGGTGCTCATCCGGCCCGAGCGGCTGACCGGGGTGCGCGCCGTGGACCGGGCGGCGGGCACGGTCACCGTGGCGGCGGGTACTCCGCTCAAGGTGCTGAACGCCGCGCTGGCCGCCCGGGGCCTGTCGCTGACGAACATGGGCGACATCATGGAGCAGACCGTCTCGGGGGCCGTCAGCACCGGCACCCATGGCACGGGCCGCGCCTCGGCCTCGATCGCGGCGCAGATCACCGAGCTGGAGCTGGTGCTCGCCGACGGCTCCGTGGTCCGCTGCTCGGCGGAGGGGACGCCGCAGGAGCGGGCCCTCTTCGCCGCCGCGCGGATGGGGCTGGGGGCGCTGGGCGTGGTCAGTGAGATCACCTTCGCGGTGGAACCGGAGTTCCTGCTGACCGCGCGGGAGGAGCCGATGCCGTTCGACCGGGTCGTCGGCGAGTTCGATCAGTTGGTGGCCGAGAACGAACACTTCGAGTTCTACTGGTTCCCGCACACCGAGAGCTGCAACACCAAGCGCAACAACCGCAGTACGGGCCCCGCGGCTCCGCTCACCCCGCTGCGGGGCTGGGTCGACGACGAGTTGCTCTCCAACGGCGTCTTCCGGGCGGCCTGCGCACTCGGCAGGGCGATACCCGCCACCGTGCCCGGGGTCGCCCGCGTCTCCAGTCGCGCGCTGTCGGCACGCAGCTACACCGACATCCCGTACAAGGTCTTCACCAGTCCGCGCCGGGTGCGCTTCGTGGAGATGGAGTACGCGATACCGCGGGCCGCGCTGGTGGAGGTGCTGCGCGCGCTGAAGGCGCTGGTGGAGCGCTCGGACTTCCGGGTGAGCTTTCCCGTGGAGGTGCGTACCGCGCCCGCGGACGACCTCACCCTGTCGACGGCGAGCGGCCGTGAGACGGCGTACGTGGCGGTGCACATGTACCGGGGCGCACCCCACGAGGCGTACTTCAGCGCAGTGGAGCGGATCATGACGGCGCACGCCGGCCGCCCGCACTGGGGGAAGCTGCACAGCAGGGACGCGGAATATCTCGCCGGGGTGTATCCGCGCTTCGAGGAGTTCACGGCCCTGCGTGACCGGCTGGATCCGGACCGGGTCTTCGGCAACGACTACCTGCGGCGCGTGCTGGGCGACTGACCTCCCCGTGCCCGGCACGGGGAGGCGAGCAGGACGGCGGGCCGTGCCGAACATCCGGAGCGATGTGCGGCACGGCCCGCCGAACTGCGGGTCCCGGCCGGAGCGCTAGTCGGCCTGCTGCCCCTGCGGGAGATCGGCGCCGCTGCCGGAGTCTCCGGTCTCTCCCTGACCGGTGCCCGCACCGCCGTCCTGGCCACTGTCCGGGCCGCTGTCACCGGTGCCGGTGTCGCCGCTGCCGGAGTCTCCGCCGTCGTCGGTGCCGTCCGACCGGGAGGGAGACGGCTCGGGAGTCGGCGTCGATCCGCCACCGGTGTCGCCGGAGTCGTTCTGTCCGCTCTCGCCGCCGTTCCGGTCGCCCGGATCGGCCGACTGCCCGGAGTCGGACGGGTCGGTGGTCGGGCGTTGCCCGTCCGGCGTCCCGTCCCGGTCCGGACTCGCCGGGGGTGCGTCCGGGGAGTCGTCCGTGGACGCGTCGTGGCCCGGCCGGAACACGTCGCTGAGGGAGGTGCCCTTCCCGCCGGAGACGCTGTGGCCGGAGAGCGCCTCGTACAGCGTGATGCCGCCGATCGCGATCACGAACACCAGCACGGCGGGCAGCAGGGTGCGCCGCCGACCGCGCCATTTGGTGCCGTGGATGGTGGCCTCGGTGAACTCTCCGTCACCGGGGGTGCCTTCGGCGGCCACCGCCCCGACCCGCGCGGGCGCGGAGCGGTCGGCGCCGTCCAGCGGCCGGGTGGCGTCCGCGGGGTGCGGTGCGCGCGACGGGTCCTGGCTGCGCAGTACGCGGGTGGCGTCCGCGTCCCGGGGCGGGACGGCTCCCGGCCCGGAACGCAGCGCCCTGGTCAAGTCGTCGGGCCGCAGCGCCCGGGTCGGGTCCGCGGCGTCGGGCTCCGCGCCGGATCCGGTGCCGCTACTCACCGCCCCCTGCCCCCACGAAGTGGTGACGGGCCCGGAGCCGTGCAGCACGTCGGCGTTGTGGACGGCCTGGCCGGCGTGCCCGCCCTCGTCGTCCTTCCAGCCCGCTGCCGGGTCCCGGACCGGGACCTGCCGGGCCTTGGGCGGCACCGTGACTTCCTTGATCTGTTCGCCGGTCCTGCTGAAGAAGTGCTGGAAGACCGGCCCGCCGCTGGTCGCGACGAGGCTCATCACACCGGCGCCCAGGAAGGTGCCGTACACCCCGAGTTGTCCGGCGGCGAACGCTGCCACCACCGCGGCCACCGCGCTGCCCAGCACCTGGGCGAGGCTCAGCTCCAGCCGTTTTCCACTCCTGCTCTCCTCCTGCTCGGGGGCTCCCTTGCTGGATATGGATTGCTTGTCGCTCTTGTCCATTTACCGCCCTTGATCGCACACTCCAAGCACTGTGCACGATTAGGGGACTTTCGAGCGAAGGCCAGGGTTCCATTTCGGGTGGTTCTGTGACGCTTCCCACCCCCGTATCCAGGCCAAATGGACTCTTGGGGCGTCAACTCCCTTACTCCGGAGCAACTTCGGTGGCGCGGCGGTCCACCCGGGTGGCCCTAATGGAGTAGTGTGACGAGCCCTGGTCTCGGTTCTGACCCGGCGCTGGCTGCACACGGTGACCACCTCGGTCACTGTGCGTTGTGAGGAGGTAACCGTGCCGTAGCGGCGGTTCCGGGCAGTTCCACACGATTCGAACAACGATCTGGAAACAGCCTCGGACCCCGAGGAAGTCGGCAAGGTTGTGGCAGGCTGCACCCGGGCAGGCCACACTCGTCTAGCGGGAGCAGCGACGCACGTGACGTCGGCAGGCACCACCCGGGAGGTCCCCATGCCCGAACTGCGTGTCGTGGCCGTCAGCAACGACGGCACACGACTGGTGCTCAAAGCTGCCGACAGCACGGAATACACGCTTCCGATCGACGAGCGGCTGCGCGCCGCAGTCCGGAACGACCGGGCGCGGCTGGGCCAGATCGAGATCGAGGTGGAGAGCCACCTGCGGCCTCGGGACATCCAGGCGCGGATAAGAGCCGGTGCCTCCGCCGAGGAGGTCGCCTCCCTCGCCGGAATCCCGGTCGACCGGGTACGCCGCTTCGAGGGCCCGGTGCTCGCCGAGCGCGCCTTCATGGCCGAGCGCGCCCGCAAGACCCCGGTGCGCCGCCCCGGCGAGAACGTCGGCCCACAGCTGGGCGAGGCCGTCGCCGAGCGGCTGCTGCTGCGCGGCGCCGACAAGGACTCCGTGCACTGGGATTCCTGGCGGCGCGACGACGGCACCTGGGAGGTGCTGCTCGCCTACCGCGTCGCGGCCCAGCCGCACTCCGCGACCTGGACCTACGATCCGCCACGCCGCCTGGTGCAGGCGGTGGACGACGAGGCCAGGGCGCTGATCGGCGAGACCGACGACACCCCGGAGCCCAGCTTCCCGTTCGTGCCCCGGATCGCCCGGCTGCCGCGCGAGCGTCCGGAACGCGGCGAGCGCTCCGGGCGGCCCGAGCTGGAGCCCGCCGCGCCGGCGCCCGCGCCCGGCGACGAGGACGACCAGGCGCTGTCCGACGCCGAGGACGGCTCCGGCACCCCGGACTCGCTGACCAGCCTGCTGGAGGCGGTGCCCAGCTTCCGGGGCGACCTGGTCGTCCCGGAGGCGCAGCCGGGTGCGGTGGAGGACGAGGACGAGGAAGCCGCCGCCGCTGTGGCCGGGAGCGCCGCGAGCGAGCGGGACCGCGAGGAGGAGCAGGAGGCCGTGGAGCCGCCTGCCCCCGCAGCCAGCGCCGGTTCCGCCTACGCGGACGTGCTGATGCCGCGCTCGGTGACCGCGCACCGGGACCGGCTCAAGGGCAACACCGACCGGCAGGCGGAAGCCGACGGGGTCCGCCCGGGCCGCCGAGCCGCGGTGCCGAGCTGGGACGAGATCGTCTTCGGCACCCGCCGCAAGAAGGAGTAGGCGGCGCATCGGGCCCCGGGTCCGGCCGACGCGCGCCCGGGGGCGGTCCGAGCAGACCGCCCCCGGCTCTGTCCACCACGGCAGGTGGCCACGCCGCGGGAAGGGGTGTGCTCAGCCGCGCTCCGGCCCGGTGGCGACCGGGCGGCCTCCCCCGGCCGTCCACTCGCTCCAGGAGCCCACGTACAGCGCCGCCTCGATCCCGGCGAGCTGGAGGGCCAGCACTTCCTGGGCCGCGGAGACCCCGGAGCCGCAGTAGACGCCGACCTCCGTACCCGGTCCGGCGCCCAGCGCCGCGAAGCGTTCCGCGAGGGCGTCCGGGGAGCGGAAGGTGCCCGCGTCGGTGAGGTTCTCCGTGGTGGGGGCCGAGACCGCGCCCGGGATGTGCCCCGCCACCGGGTCGAGGGGCTCGACCTCTCCGCGGTAGCGCTCCGCCGCGCGGGCGTCCAGCAGTACCCCGCGCCGGGCCAGGGCCGCGGCCTCGTCCGCGTCCAGGGACGGCAGGCCGCCCGGGGCGGGCGTGAAGTCGCCGGGCACCGGTTCGGGGACCGTGGTGCTGAGCGGCAGCGGCTCCCCGCTCCCGGGGTCGCGGTGGCTCCGCCAGGCCGCCAGGCCCCCGTCCAGCACTCTGACGTCGGGGTGGCCCGCCCAGCGGAGCAGCCACCAGCAGCGGGCCGCGGCCCAGCCGCCGCCGGGACCGCCGCCGTCGTAGACGACCACGGGGCGGTCCGCTGTCACTCCCGCGCGCCGCATCGCCGAGCCGAAGACGTCCGGTGCGGGCAGCGGGTGCCGGCCGGTTCCGGCCCCCGCCGGAGCGGCGAGCTCGCTCTCCAGGTCGATGTAGACGGCACCGGGCAGATGGCCCGCGCGGTAGGCGGGCAGGCCGGGCGGGTCGCCGGGCTTGTAGCGCACGTCGAGCAGCACGGGTGCGGCGCCTGCTGCGAGGTCGTCGGCGAGCGCCGTTGCGGAGATGATGGCTGTCATGGCGCCATCCTCGCGCAGGCCCGCTCCCCCCGGGGTCCAGGGGTCGGTGACGGCACACGGATCGGGGATTCTCCACCGGAAGCGGCAACAGCGGCGCGGCCGGGAAGCGCGGCACGGCGGATGGTGACAGCATCTGCACTGGCGAGTAGTCACGACGCCGCGGCAACGAGGCCGCGGCACTTCCACCCGCACGACCGCATCGATGATGGTCAAGGAGCGAAGCAGATGACCGAGGCAGCGACTCGGCTACGGCACACGCCCGGCGCGCCCGCGTGGGCGAGTCTGATGGTGCATGGACTGGACGCCGGCAAGGAGTTCTACCAGGGCCTGTTCGGCTGGGAGTTCCGGGCCGGGCCGCGGCAGCTCGGCCCGTACGTGCGCGCGGTCGCGGCGGGGCACGAGGTCGCGGGGCTGGGCAAGAAGGCGGACGGCAGGCAGCTCCCGGTGGCGTGGCTGCCGTATCTGGCGACCGACGACGCGGATGACACGGCCTCCGCGGTCCGTTCGTACGGGGGTACGGTCGCGGTGGGCCCGCTGGACGCGGAGCAGGCGGGGCGGATGGCGATCGTCTCCGATCCGCACGGGGCCCCGTTCGGACTCTGGCAGGACACGCACGTGCCGGGGCTGGGCACCGCGCCGCGCGGGACGGCGGGGGCTCCGGTGTGGTTCGAACTGGTCACTCGGGAGACGGGCCGGGTGGTCAAGTTCTACCAGGCGGTGTTCGGTTACGACGTGCGGAGCGTCGAGGCGCCGGGCGCCGACTATCTGACGCTGTGCGTGGCGGGCGTTCCGGTGGCGGGCATCCAGGGCGTGGGGGACGCGCTGCCGCGGGACCGGGGACCGCACTGGCGTACGTACTTCGCGGTGGGGGATCCGGACGGAATGGCGGGACGCGCCGCGAAGCTGGGCGGCGGTGTGGTGCGCGGCCCCGGCGACTCACCGTACGGGCGCGTGGCGACGCTGGCGGACCCGGAGGGCGCGCACTTCAGTGTGATCCGGCCCGCCGCAGCGGATCGCTGAGCCCGCGCCCCGGCGGCACCTTCGCCCCGGCGGGTTCGTCCACCGGGAGGACGTCGGGCGAGAGCGCGCCCGCCCCTGCCGTGGCGGCCGTCAGCCGTCTGCGGTGGTGGCGCCTGCACAGGACTTCGTAGCCGACTTCACCACTGGGCTCTCCCACGTCCCCCACGACCACCTGGGCGCCCTCGACGACCATGCGGCCCCCAACGGTACGTGCATTGTGCGTGGCGCGGGCGCCGCACCAGCACAGCGCCTCCACCTGGAGGGTCTCCATCCGGTCGGCCAGTTCCATCAGCCGCTGGGAGCCGGGGAAGAGGCGGGTGCGGAAGTCGGTGGCGATACCGAACGCGTAGACGTCGATCCCCAGATCGTCGACGACGCGGGCGAGCTGCTCGACCTGCTCGGGCGAGAGGAACTGCGCCTCGTCCACGATCACGTAGTCGGTGCGGCCGCCCGAGGTCAGGTGGCGGACCAGGTGCCGCTGGAAGTCGAGTTCCTCCGCTACCTCCACGGCCTCGGCGACCAGGCCGAGCCGGGAGGAGAGCCTGCCGGTGCCCGCGCGGTCGTCCCGGGTGAAGATCATGCCCTGCAGGCCGCGCGCCGAGCGGTTGTGCTCGATCTGGAGCGCGAGCGTGCTCTTTCCGCAGTCCATCGTTCCGGAGAAGAACACCAGCTCTGGCATGGGGGGTCGGGCCCTTTCTCGGTTCGGGTTCCTCGGGCGTGGGCACATGGGGGGGCCGGGCGGGCGCACCGGACGCGGTGCGTCAGGTGCGGACCTCCAGCAGCGGGACGAGCTGCTCCGCTGACGTTGCCGAGCCGTGCATCCCGATCAGCTCGGATTCCTTGGGTTCGCGCCGGGTCGCCACCACGGCGACGTCGGCGCGCATCGCGGCGATCACGTCGCCGATCCTGCCCCGCACCCGCGGTTCGACCCCGGGGCCGAACCAGCCGAGGTCGGTGGCCTCTTCGCGGGTGGCGACCCACGCCTGCTCGGCCAGCACCTCGCGCCAGACGGCGTACACGTCGCCCGCCGCGCCGGGGACCGCGTACACGTGCCGCATCCGGCCCTCGCCGCCCAACTGCGCGACCCCGGCGCTCAGCTCCCAGTCCTCGTCGAAGTCGATCCGCGCCTCGGGCCCCGGCGGGATGTCGACCATGCCGTGGTCGGCGGTGACGTAGAGCGCCGAGCGCGGGGGCAACTGCTCCGCGAGGCGCTGCGCGAGCCGGTCGACGTACATCAGCTGGCCTCGCCAGGCGTCCGAGTCCATGCCGTAGCGGTGCCCGTTCCCGTCCAGCTCCGCGTAGTAGGTGTAGACGAGGGTGCGGTCCGCGGCGGCGAGGCGCTCGGCGGCCAGATCCATCCGGTCCTCGGCGGAAAGCCGCCCCAGGAAGGTGCCCCCGGAGAGGGCGATCTTGGTGAGCGGCGTGTGCTCGAAGTGCGGCGCCGTCACCTGGCAGACCTCCACCCCGGCGGCCGCCGCCTGCTGGAAGACGGTCGGGTACGGCTGCCAGACGTGCGGCTCGGTCCAGGGCTGCCAGCGGAGTTGGTTCATCAGCGCGCCGGTGGCCGGATCCAGCGCGGTGTATCCGGGCAGTCCGTGCTCCCCGGGGACCCGGCCGGTTCCCACCGAGGCCAGCGAGGTGGCCGTGGTGGAGGGGAAGCCGGAGGTGATCGGCTCGCCGGTGCCGGCGGTGGAGCCGGCGAGCAGCGAGGTGAGGAACGGCGCCTCGTCGGGGTGCGCTCTGAGCGCTTCCCAGCCCATCCCGTCCACGAGGAACACGCAGGCGCGGTCCGCGGGCGGGAGCCGCAGCCCGGCGGCCAGGCCGGGAACGCCGAGCCCGGCGGCCACGGACGGCAGCAGGTCGGACAGCGAGCCGGAGCCGTAGCGCGGGACGGGCGCCGTGCGCGGGTCGAGCGGGCCGTCCGGCCCGGCGCCGCCGTACCCGGCCCCGCCGGGCGGCGTGGGCGCGCCCGGGGCCCGGAGCGGGTGCGGGATGTTCTCAGCGGTCACTGCGGGGGTCCGACCCGGGTGGTTCCGGCGGTGGCCTCGGACAGCGCCTGCGCGAAGGCGAGGGTCTGGCGGACGGTGTCGGGGCCGTCGCCGGCCTCGCTGACCCGCAGCGAGAGGTCGTCGGCCGTGGCGGACCCGGTGTAGCCGTGGTCGGCCTCGCAGTTGGGGTCGCCGCAGGTGGCCGGCTCCATGTCGAGCCGGGAGACGGCGCCCCAGCCGATGGTGAGGACGACCTCGCGGGGCAGGGTGCCCGGCGTGTAGGACTCGGGGTTGGCCACCACCCGGGAGAGCACCACGGAGGAGATCCGCTCCAGCTTCACCGACTCGGTGGAGGTGGTGGCGTAGGGCGAGGGCGAGGTGCCGTCCGCCGCCTGCTCGTCGGTGTGGCTGACAAGGAAGCGGGTGCGGGTGAGCACCAGGACCGTGACGTGACGGCGGACCTCGTTGGAGTCGAACGTCGTCTCCTGGTGCACAAGGTATGAGGCCACGGGCTCGCCACCCACCGCCGCCTCGACGGCCTCGGCTACGAGGGCCGGGTAGTAGCCGCTGCGTTCGATCGCCTCACGCAGCCCCTGCGTCGTCGTACCGGTCTTCGCCATGACAGCCATCCTAAGGGCCGTACGGCGGGCTCGGCCCGGCCCGCTCCCCCCGGTACGCCCCCGCCGCGCCGTCAGTACGCCGGAAGCCTGCGCGCTCCCAGGTCGGGGCGCCTTCCCGGGTCGGCGACACGGACGGAGGCGCTCAACACTGTCACACCACGCGGCGCCACCACCACCGGGTCGAGCTCGACCGCGACCACCTGCGGATGATCGTCCATCAGCAGCGAGACCCGCAGCAGCACCTCCTCCAGCGCGGCGGTGTCCGAGGGCTCGGCCCCCCGCCAGCCGAACAGCAGCGGCGCGGAGCGGATCGCGCGGACCAGTCCTGCCGCCTCCTTGTCCGTGACGGGCACCAGCCGGTGCGCCGTGTCGCCCAGCAGCTCGGAGGGCGGACCGGCCAGCCCGAAGGAGAGCACGGCGCCGATGGCCGGGTCCAGGGTGCCGCGGACCAGGGTGCCCACGCCGCGCGGAGCCATCGCCTGCACGACCGGGCGCAGCTCCTCGGGGGCGCCGAGTCCCTCGATGAGCTCCCGGTAGGCCCGGCGCAGCCCGTTCTCGCCCGCGATGTCCAGCCGCACGCCGCCAAGGTCGGCCCGGTGCCGCAGATGCGGGGCCGTGGTCTTGAGCGCGACCGGGAAGCCGAGGGTGCGGGCCGCCTCGACGGCCGTGTCGGCGTCCGGAGCCGCGAGTGTGGGCTGTACCGGGATGCCGTAGCTGAGCAGCAGGCGGGCCGCTTCCTCGTCGGTCAGGGCCCGGCCGCGGCCCGCAGCGGCCGGCGTCGCGTCGGCCAGCAGCGCGGTCGCCGCGGACTCGTCCACGTCGAGGTCGGGCACCTTGCCGGGGCTGCCGGCCTCCGCGCGCCAGCGCGCGTAGCGCACCGCCTCGGCCAGAGCGCCGGAGGCGCGCTCCGGGGTCGGGTAGGAGGGCAGGCCGCGCTGGGCGAGCGCTTTCTGCAGTCCCTCCATCGCCAGGTGGATGACCGCGACCGGCTTGCGCGGGGCGCCCTCGGCCGCGGCGCCCTCGACGGCCTCCCGCAGCGCGTCGGCGAGGGCCTCGACATGCCCGCCGGGCGGCATGCGGGGCTCGGCCGCTCCGGCGCTGTCCGGCAGCTCCGTCGGCACGGTGGGGACCACGGTGACCAGCACGGCGTCCGCGGCCGGGTCGACGAGCGCCGTACGCAGCGCCCGGCCGAACGCGCCGGGCCCCGCCGAACCGGGCAGTGCCACGACCGGACGCGGCTGCAGCCCGTCGGTGAGGCAGGCGTCGTAGGCCAGCAGGCTCATCGCGTCGGTGTTGCCGAGGATGCCGACCCGCGGGCCCGCCGGGGGCGGCTGCTCGATCAGGAGCACCCCGGTGTCCAGCAGCTCGGTGAAGGTGTCGACCATCAGGACGCCCGCCTGGCGCAGCAGCGTGCGGACCGTGGCGTCCGGGGTGCGCGCCGCGGGCGCCGCGTGGCCGGGCGGTGGCGTGCTGCCGCGCTGCCGCGCGCCCTTGACGACGACGACCGGCTTGCGGGCTGCGGTGCGCCGGGCGAGCCGGGTGAATTTGCGCGGGTTGCCGATGGATTCCAGGTACATCAGAACGACGTCGGTGGCCTCGTCCTCGTCCCAGTGCTGCAGGAGGTCGTTCCCGGAGACATCGGCGCGGTTGCCCGCCGAGACGAAGGAGGAGGGTCCGATGCCCCGCCGGTCCAGACCGTCGAGCAGCGCGATGCCGATGGCCCCGGACTGGGTGAAGACGCCGATTCCGCCGCGCTCGGGCATCCGCAGCGCCGGGGTGGCGTTCAGCCGCACGTCCTCACCGGTGTTGATCAGTCCGAGGGCTCCGGGGCCGATCAGTCGCATGCCGTAGGAACGGGCGAGCCGGACCAGCTCGCGCTGCTCGTCCCGGCCGACCCCCTCGGAGAGGACGGCCAGCCCCTGCACGTCCGCCTCGCCGCACTCCGTGACCGCCCGGTGGAGCTGGTCCGCGGGGACGGCCAGCACGGCCAGGTCGACGTGCTCGGGGACGTCCCGCACCGAGCGGTGGGCCGAGACCCCGGCCGGTGGCACGGCTTCCCGCGGGTCCAGCGCGTGGTTGACGGCGTGCAGGCGCCCGGCGAAACCGCCGGCGCGCAGGCTGTCGAGCACCGCGCGCCCGGCGCCGCCGGGACTGCGGCTGACCCCGACGACGGCGACGGAGCCGGGGGCCAGGAGGCGCGCGACGGAGCGGGCCTCGGCGCGCTGCTCGCGGGCCCGCATGACGGCCAGCGAGCGCTCGGTGGGTTCCAGGTCGAGGGTGAGGCGGACCGCCCCGTCCTCGAAGCTGCGCTTCTGGAAGTAGCCGGCGTCCGTGAACACCTTGATCATCTTGGTGTTGGCCGGCAGCACCTCGGCGGCGAAGCGGCGGATGCCGCGCTCCCGGGCCACGGCACCGATATGTTCGAGGAGAGCCGAGGCCACTCCTCTGCCCTGCTGGTCGTCGCGGACCAGGAAGGCGACCTCGGCCTCGTCGGCGGGCTCGCTCGCGGGGCGGCCGAGGTCATCGATGCGGTCATAGCGCACGGTCGCGATGAACTCACCGCCGATGGTCGCCGCGAGGCCGACGCGGTCGACGTAGTCGTGGTGCGTGAAGCGGCGCACGTCGCGGTCGGACAGCCGTGGGTAGGGCGCGAAGAAGCGGTAGTACTTGGACTCGTCCGACACCTGCTCGTAGAAGCTGACCAGGCGCTCCGCGTCGTCCGGGGCGATCGGCCGCACCCGGGCCGTACCGCCGTCGCGCAGCACGATGTCCGCTTCCCAGTGGGCCGGGTAGGCGCGCTCCTCGGGACTCGGCATGAGGCCAGCGTACGGCGGAGGGAGGGCGCGTGCTCAGGGGTGTCCGGAGGCGTCGTATCGTCGGCGGCCGGAGCACCGTCTCCCGGGGACGCCGTCGCGGTTCACGGAGGACTCGGGCGACCGTGCAAGACTGGTCTAGACAACCTCGTACGACTCGAAGGGCAACACCATGGTTGAGCGCCGCGTCACCGTCGGCTGGGCCGAGGGGCTGCACGCCCGCCCCGCCTCCATCTTCGTCCGCGCCGCGTCGGCGACCGGAGTGCCGGTCACCGTCCGGAAGGCCGAGGGCACTCCCGTCAACGCGGCCTCGATGCTCGGCGTACTCGGCCTCGGCGCCGAGGGCGGCGAGGAGATCGTCCTGGCCTCCGAGGCGGACGGCGCGGAGGCGGCTCTGGACAGGCTGGCCAAGCTGGTCGCGGACGGGCTGGAGGAGCTTCCGGAGACGGTCTGAGCAGCTGGCCGGCCCCGGCCCCCCGCGGCCGCCGAAGCGGGCGGCACCGCAGGCCGCATGCGGCAAGCCCCCGGTCCGGTCACCGGGGGCTTGCCGCATGCGGTGCTGAGAGGGACTTCGGCCTCAGACCTTCACACCGTGCTTGCGCAGGTAGGCGACCGGGTCGATGTCCGAACCATAGTCGGGACCGGTGCGGGCCTCGAAGTGCAGATGGGGGCCGGAGGAGTTGCCGGTCGAGCCGGAGAGCCCGATCTGCTGACCCGAGGTGACCTGCTGGCCGACCGAGACGCCGATCGAGTTGAGGTGGCCGTACTGGGTGTACGTGCCGTCCTTGTGCTTGATCACGATGTTGTTGCCGTAGGCACCGCCGTTCCCGGCCTCCACGACCTCACCGGCGGCCACCGAGTGGACCGGGGTGTTCATCCCCGCGTGGAAGTCGATCCCGGTGTGGCTGCCGGACGACCACATGCCGCCGCCCTGCTGGTAACCGGTCGAGACATAGGAGCCCTCGACGGGCAGCACATAGGCGTTGAGCTTCGCACGCTCGGCCTCCCGCGCCGCCTTGCGCTTGGCCTCGCGCTCCTTCTCCGCTTTCTCGGCCGCCGCCTTGCGCCGGGCCTCGTCGGCCTTCCGCTTGGCCTCCGCCTTCGCCTCGGCGGCCGCCTCCTTGGCCTCGGACTCGGCCTTGGCCTGCTCGGCCCGGAGGGCCTGCGCGGACGCCTGCTCGTCCAGCGTCTTCGAGATCGGGCCGCCGACGGCCTCGCTCACCTCGGCGTTCTGCTGGAGCGGCGCGGTGTTCTGCCCGCCGCTCGCGGCGAAGGCGGGGGAGGCGATGGACCCGACGACGCCCACGGTGGCGAGGCCGGCTATACCGGCCGCCCCGCCCGCGGTCCTGCGGGCCTTGCTCGGACGCCTGTGCTTGCCGGTGGCACGGGTGAACGCCATAGGGAGGCGTACTCCTTTCCTTCCTTCTCGCCTACCGGGTTAGCTGACGGGTTCGGAGCAGGAAGGTCTCCTACGGACCGCCTCTTGCGAGGCCGTCCGATTCACCCCAATGGGACGTGGGTCCCCGGTCCCCCTCGGCCGCTGCCTCGGGGATTCGGCGATCGCGGTCCGTCGGCCGCGGGTGCGGTCACTTCTGACGGACAGCGGCAACGACGCTAATCGGGGCCAACTCCGAGCGGCAAACGAATCCCTGGCTTTGTCACGTACGCCACACTCCAACTCACCAGCAACCGCAACGAAAGCGGACATCACAAAGGGCCCGGAAGGAGCAATTCCTCCTCCCGGGCCCCACTTCCGCCCCCCGACCGACGCCCGTCGGCCGGGCTCAGCCGCCGGTGACCACCTTGACTTCGCCGATGCCCAACTCCCGGACCGGATCGGCGATCTGGGAAGCGTCACCGACGAGCACCGTCACCAGCCGGTCGGCCGGCAGCGCGCTGACGGCCGCCGCCGTGGCCTCCACCGTGCCTGTCTCGGCCAGTTGGGCGTAGAGCCGGCCCTGGTAGTCGTCGGGCAGGTGCTCCTCGACCTGATCGGCCAGCGTCTCCGCGACGGCCTGGGCCGTCTCGTAGCGCAGCGGAGCGACCCCCACCAGGTTCCGCACGGCCACGTCCCGCTCCTCGTCGGTCAGCCCCTCCGCTGCCAGCGTCCGCAGCACCTGCCACAGATCGGCCAGCGCGGGACCGGTCACGTCCGTGGCCACCGAGCCGCTGATGGCCAGCAGCGCGGCCCCGCTGCCGTCCTCAGCCGAACGCAGCACATGCCCGAACGCGCGGACCCCGTAGGTGTAGCCCTTCTCCTCGCGCAGCACCCGGTCCAGCCGCGAGGTGAGGGTGCCGCCCAGGCAGTAGACGCCCAGCAGCTGCGCGGGCCACACCCGGTCGTGCCGGTCCGCCCCGACCCGTCCGATCAGCAACTGCGTCTGCACCGCACCGGGCCGGTCCACGATGACGACCCGGCCGGTGTCGTCCGCGGTGATCGGCGGCATCGCACGCGAGTCGACCACAGCGCCCGTCCAGCCGCCCAGCGTCTCGGCGAGCGCCGCCTCGACGCCGCCGTCGCGGAGCCCGTCCAGATCGCCGACCACCACGGCGGTCGCCGTCGCGGGCCGCACATGGGCCTCGTAGAAGGCCCGTACCGCGGCCGCGTCGATGCGCCGCACCGTCTCCTCGGTGCCCTGCCGGGGCCGCGACATCCGCGACTCGGCCGGGAACAGCTCGCGGGAGAGCTCCTTGGCCGCGCGGCGGGCGGGGTTGGCCAGCTCGTGCGGGATCTCGTCCAGCCTGTTGGCCACCAGCCGTTCGATCTCGCTGTCGGGGAACGCCGGGGCACGCAGCGCGTCCGCGAGCAGCCCCAGCGCCTTGCGCAGCCGCGAGACGGGCACCTCGAGCGACACCCGCACACCGGCGTGGTCGGCGTTCGCGTCGAGCGTGGCACCGCAGCGCTCCAGCTCGGCGGCGAACTCCTCCGCCGTGTGCTTGTCCGTGCCCTCGCTCAGTGCCCGGGCCATGATGGTGGCGACGCCGTCCAGCCCCTCCGGCTCGGCGTCCAGCGGCGCACGCAGATCCACCTCGACGGCCACGACCTCCTGGCCGGGCCGGTGGCAGCTCAGCACCGTCAACCCGTTGGAGAGCGTGCCGCGCTCGGGGGTGGGGAAAGCCCACGGCTTGGGAGCACCCCCGGCCGGCCGGGGGTGGAACTCCATGCTCTCGCCTGCCGCCTCCGCGATGCCCGCGGGGCTCGTGCTCGCCGGTGTCTCGCTCACTGCCCGGTCTCCTCGTCGTCGTTCGCCAGCGGTTCGTACACGAGCACGGCACGGTTGTCCGCGCGCAGCCGCTCCGCCGCCACCTGCCGCACCTCCTCGCGGGTCACTTCCAGTACCCGCCGCACCGCGGTGAGCGCGAGCTGAGGGTCACCGAAGAGCACCGCGTACCGGCACAGTTCGTCGGCCCGGCCGCCGACCGTGCCGAGCCGGTCCAGCCACTCGCGCTCCAGCTGGGCCTGGGCCCGCTCCATCTCCTCCTCGCTGGGCCCCTCCTCGGCGAACCGGCGCAGCTCCTCGTCGACCGCCGCCTGGATGTCGGCGGTCTCCGCACCGCTGGAGGCTTTGATGTCCAGCCAGCCCAGCGAGGGCGCGCCCGCCAGCCGCAGCAGGCCGAAGCCGGCCGCCACCGCGGTGCGGTCGTGCCGCACCAGCCGGGTGTAGAGCCGGGAGGACTCACCTCCGCCGAGCGCGGTCAGCGCCAGGTCGGCGGCGTCCGCCTCCCGGGTGCCGTCGTGCGGCAGACGGTAGCCGTTCATCAGCGCGCGGGAGGGCACGTCCTCCTCGACGACCTCCCGCTGCTCCTCCCCGACCGGGTCCGGGAGCGCGCCGTCCCGCGGCGGACGCTTGCCGTCGTGGCCGGGGATGGAGCCGAAGTACTTCTCGATCCAGGCCAGCGTCGTGTCCGGGTCGATGTCGCCGACCACCGAGAGGACGGCGTTGTTGGGCGCGTAGTAGGTGCGGAAGAACTCCCGCGCGTCCTCCAGGGAGGCCGCGTCCAGATCGGCCATGGAGCCGATCGGGGTGTGGTGGTAGGGGTGGCCCTCGGGGTAGACCATGGCCGTCATGCGCTCGAACGCGGTGCCGTAGGGCACGTTGTCGTAGCGCTGGCGGCGCTCGTTCTTGACCACGTCCCTCTGGTTCTCCATGGACTCCTCGTCCAGCGCGGCCAGCAGCGAACCCATCCGGTCCGCCTCCAGCCACAGGGCGAGCTCCAGCTCGTGTGCGGGCATCGTCTCGAAGTAGTTGGTGCGCTCGAAGCTGGTCGTGCCGTTGAGCGAGCCGCCCGCACCCTGCACCAGCTCGAAGTGCCCGTTGCCCTCGACCTGCGCCGAGCCCTGGAACATCAGGTGCTCGAAGAGGTGGGCCAGGCCGGTGCGGCCCTCGGCCTCGTGGCGGGAACCGACGTCGTACCAGAGGCAGACAGCGGCGACGGGGGTCAGATGATCCTCGGAGAGCACCACCCGCAGGCCGTTGGCCAGCCGGTGCTCCGTCGCTGTCAGCCCACCGGTGGCCGGCGGGGGCGTGGCCGTGTGACCCATGGGCGTGGAGTCCCTTCGCTCGCGGGGGTCCCGGCCCGACGCCGGGAACTGCCGCCGCGCGCGTCTCACGCGACCGGCGGCCCTGTCACTGTATGCAACCACGCCGACAAGGTGCGAAGTTCCCGTACGGTCTACCGAGCGACCGCCCTGTCAGTGCGGCGGTCCACAATGGTCGACCGGGGCCCGTACGGTCGGCCGACCGCAGGTCCCGTAACCCGTCACAGCCGACAGCACAAGAGCGACAGCACGAAGCCGAAGGAGCCGCAGCCGCGATGGCCCGCCGCAGTAAAAGCCGTACACCGGCACCGGAGCCGGGAGAGGACTTCGAGGAGCGCATCGTCGACATCGACGTCGTCGACGAGATGCAGGGCTCCTACCTGGAGTATGCGTATTCGGTCATCTACTCGCGCGCGCTCCCCGACGCCCGCGACGGGATGAAGCCCGTGCAGCGCCGGATCCTGTACCAGATGCACGAGATGGGGCTGCGCCCCGACAGGTCGTACGTGAAGTGCGCGCGCGTGGTGGGCGAGGTGATGGGAAAGCTCCACCCGCACGGCGACTCCCCCATCTACGACGCGCTCGTGCGCATGGCGCAGGACTTCTCGATGCGCCTGCCGCTGGTGGACGGGCACGGGAACTTCGGGTCGCTGGGCAACGACGACCCGCCGGCGGCGATGCGGTACACCGAGTGCCGTTCCGCGCCGGCCGCCGGACTGATGGTCGAGTCGATCGACGAGGAGACGGTCGACTTCGGCGCCAACTACGACGGCAGCGAGGAAGAGCCCGTCACGCTGCCGGCCGCCTACCCCAACCTGCTGGTCAACGGCTCCTCGGGGATCGCGGTCGGGATGGCGACGAACATGCCCCCGCACAACCTGGGCGAGGTCATCGCGGCGGCCCGGCATCTGATCAAGCATCCGGGTGCGGACCTGGAGACCCTGATGGGTTTCATCCCCGGTCCCGACCTGCCGACCGGCGGCAAGATCGTCGGCCGGGAGGGCATCAAGGACGCGTACGTCTCCGGCCGCGGCACCTTCAAGATCCGCGCGACGGTGTCGATCGAGCAGGTCACCGCCCGGCGCAAGGGCATCGTGGTCACCGAACTGCCGTTCGCCGTGGGTCCCGAGAAGGTCATCTCCAAGATCAAGGACCTGGTCAACGCGAAGAAACTCCAGGGCATCGCAGACGTCAAGGACCTCACCGACCGCGAGCACGGGCTGCGACTGGTCATCGAGGTCAAGAACGGCTTCAACCCCGAGGCCGTCCTCTCCCAGCTCTACAAGCTGACGCCGATGGAGGAGTCCTTCGGCATCAACAACGTCGCGCTGGTGGACGGCCAGCCCCTCACCCTCGGTCTCAAGGAGCTGCTGGAGGTCTACGTCGACCACCGCTTCTCCGTGGTGCGCCGGCGCAGCGAGTTCCGGCGCGGCAAGCGGCGCGACCGGCTGCACCTGGTGGAGGGCCTGCTGGTGGCGCTCGTCGACATCGACGAGGTCATCAGAATCATCCGGTCGAGTGAGAACGCCGCCGAGGCGAAGGCCTCGCTCATCTCCCGGTTCGGCCTCAGCGAGATCCAGACCCAGTACATCCTGGACACTCCGCTGCGCCGACTGACCAAGTTCGACCGGATCGAGCTGGAGGACGAGCGGGATCGACTCAAGGGCGAGATCGAGCAGTTGACCCGCATCCTGGAGTCGGACGCGGAGCTGCGCAAGCTCGTCTCCTCGGAGCTCTCCGGCATCGCGAAGAAGTACAGCACGCCGCGCCGCACCGAGCTGCTGGACTCCGCCGAGGCTCCCGTCGTCTCCGTGCCGCTGGAGGTCGCCGACGACCCCTGCCGGGTGCTGCTCTCCTCCACCGGCCTGCTCGCCCGCACGGCCAACGGCGGAGCCGAGTTCGGCCAGGCCCCCAAGCGCGTCAAGCACGACGTGATCGTCTCCGCCGTGCCCGCCACCACCCGCGGCGAGGTCGGCGCCGTGACCTCGGCCGGCCGCCTGTTGCGGCTGCAGGTGGTCGACCTGCCCCAACTCCCGGAGACGACCACCTCGCCCAACCTGGCAGGCGGGGCGCAGATCTCGGAGTTCCTCACCCTGGAGTCCGACGAGACACTGATCTGCCTGACGACGCTGGACGAGTCCTCACCCGGGCTGGCGATCGGCACCCAACAGGGCATCGTCAAACGCGTCGTTCCCGACTATCCGACCAACCGCGGTGAGCTGGAGGTCATCACCCTCAAGGACGGCGACCGCATCGTCGGAGGCGCCGAGCTGCGCACCGGTGAGGAGGACCTGGTCTTCATCACCGACGACGCCCAGCTGCTGCGCTTCCAGGCCGGCCAGGTGCGCCCGCAGGGCCGCCCCGCGGGCGGGGTCGCGGGCATCAAGCTCGCCCAGGACGTGCAGGTACTCTTCTTCGGCGCAGTCGACCCGGCCTCCGAGGCGGCGGTGTTCACTGCGGCCGGTGCGGAGGGCACCCTCGACGACTCGCTGAGCACGGCGAAGCTCACCCTGTTCGACCAGTACCCGCGCAAGGGGCGCGCGACGGGTGGCGTGCGCTGCCAGCGCTTCCTCAAGGGCGAGGACCGGCTGCGGCTGGCCTGGGCCGGCACCACACCCGCCCTGGCGGCGACCAAGAGCGGCGCCCCCGCCGAACTGCCCGAACCCGATCCCCGCAGGGACGGGTCGGGGCTGCCGCTGAAGAAGCCGGTCGCGGCGGTGGCCGGACCCGTGTAGCAGAGCGTCCGCGGTACGGCTTCGGGAGCACGGCGCCCGGGTCCGGCTGTGGGTACCGGGGCCCGGGCCAAGGCGCGTGGCGCAGCCACCGGCGCCATCGGCCCTGGCACCGGGCCCGGGCTCTTCGGCGCGCCTCCGGGGGCGGGTCGGCCGGTCCGCCCTTGCCGTCCGCCGCCTGCCGTCCTCGTCCGCACCACGCGCCGGTCCGGCCAGGTGGCCGGTACCTCAAGGGCCGTACGCGGCGGACTCCGGAACGGCGTCGGGCTCGTCGTACGGGTCGGGCTCGTCGTACGGGTCGGGCTCGTCGTGCCCGCGGTCGTCCTCCGGAGCGCGGTCGACGAAGCGGAGCACCCCCCACAGGGCCTGCTCGTCCGAGGCGTCGGGGCCGGCGGTGCAGGCGTGGAGGCCGCGGCGCAGCGCCGCGCCGTCCACACCGGCGCCGATCAGCACCAGCTCCGTCCCGCGTTGCCCGGACGGGGATCTGCGCTGCGGTGCGAAGCGGAGGAAGCCGCCCACAGCATGCATCTCGTAGCGGTGGTCGGGGTCCGCCGCACCGAAATCCACATAGCCCTTGATCCGGTACAGACCGGGGGGCCTGGTGTCCAGGAACTCCAGGAAACGGCGCGGATCCAGCGCCCGCTCCGAGGTGAACTCCACCGACTCGTAGTGGTCGTGCAGATGGCCCTCGTGGCTGCCGCCGGCCCCGCACGGGTTCCCGGCAGTGGGACGCCCGTGCCCGCCATCGGAGTGCCCCTCCTCGACGTGCTCGCCGTCCGAGTACCCGTCGTCCTCATCGGTGCCGTACAACAGCGAGTCGAACGAGAGCTGTTCGACAGGCGGCCGCTCACGCCGCACCCGGTCGAACAGCAGCGCCGGATCGACGCGGCCGAAGGAAGCGGGCATGATGGGCGTGCCGGGACTGATGTGGCGCAATCGGGTACGGAGAGCTTCCCGGTGGTCGTCGGTCACCCGGTCGGCCTTGTTGAGGACGAGCAGGTCCGCCGCACCGGCGTGGCGCTCCAGTTCGGGGTGGCGGGCCCGGACCGAGTCGAACTCCGCCGCATCGACGACCTCCACAAGACCGCCGTAGACGATGTGCGGGCTCGAGCTGGCCAGCACCATCCGGATCAGCGTCTCCGGTTCGGCCACTCCGCTGGCCTCGATCACGATGACGTCCATCCCGGCCGCGGGCCGCGCGAGCACGTCGAGGACCTCGTCCATGTCGCTGGTGTCCACCGCGCAGCACAGGCAGCCGTCCCCGAGGGACACCATCGCGTCCACCTGGCCCGAGACCGCCATGGCGTCGATCTCGATGCTTCCGAAATCGTTGACGATCGCGCCGATGCGGGTGCCCCTGGCGGTGCGCAGCAGATGGTTCAGCAGCGTGGTCTTCCCGGAGCCGAGGAATCCGGCCAGCACGACGACCGGGATCCGGCCGCCCACCGCGCCCCGCCGCGGCCCGGTCTCCGTAACGCGCACGCCTGACGAACCTCCTGCCTCCCGCCGCTACCGGCGGCTTCGCGGCTCCCTTCCGCCGGCCGCGGAACGCGTGCCGATCGTACCGAAGAGGACTCGAGCGTGCTCCGCGCAGGGCGCTGCCCGGCCCTCCGTCCCGAGCGCGGGCGGGAGGACGTCGCAGCAGCGCGTCGGAGAGGGCGCGAGCGCGCTCCGTACGAGCACGCGGGAGCGCGCCCGCGCACCCCACTGCACCTCAGGTTAGGCTCGCCTGCGTGAGCACGTGTGCGACTGCCTCCCGGAACCTGCCCGAGCCGCTCGCCGGCACGGCGGCGACAGCCCGCACCTGGTTGCTGATCGAGCAGCCGGGCCCCTGGGGCAGGAAGGCGCTGACCCAGAGCCGGCTGGACCCGGATCTCGGGCAAGCGCTCGACGCGGCGGCGGGCGCGCACGGTGGCCGGGTCGCCCTGATCCGCCGTCCCGGACGGCATGCCGAGACCACCACCACCGCGCAGCACCGGGTGTTCCTCGCCCGCACGGCCCCGGGCGACTCATGGATCCGTACGACAACGCTCCGGGGCGACGGCATGGCGGCGCTGCGCGAACTGGACTTCGCGGCGCTGGACGCCGCTTTCCCGGACGCACGATCCGCGCGGTGGAACACCGCACTTCCGGGCCCCGGCTGGGAGCCGTACGAGGGCGATCCCCTCGCCCTCGTGTGCACCAACGGCAGGCGCGACCGCTGCTGTGCCGTGCTCGGCAGGCCGCTGGCGGCCGAACTGGTGGCGTCCGGGGGAGCGGACGTCTGGGAGATCACCCATATCGGCGGCCACCGGTTCGCACCGACCCTGCTGGTGCTGCCCTACGGCTACGCGTACGGGCGGCTCACCGCGACGGCGGTGAAGGGCGTGCTGGACGCTGTCCGGGACGGTCTCGTGCTGACGGACGGCTGCCGTGGCCGGTCGGCCTGGGACCGTCCGGGGCAGACGGCGGACCTGGCGGTACGTGAGCGCACCGGCGAAGCGGCCGCCCATGCGCTGACGGTCTCCGCGGTGCGCCGGGAACCCGCCCGGCCCGGCCGCGAGGAGCGGTGCTGGCAAGTGACCGTCACGCACATCGACGGGCGCCATTGGAACGTGACCCTGAGCGAGCACGCCGAGGGTCCACCGCTTCCGGCGAGCTGCGGCGCCGCACCGGCCGCACCGGTGCGCATGGACGTGGTCCGGTTCGAGGAACTGCCGGCCCCGCACACCGCCTGAAGGCGTCGGCCGGAACGGCGCGGACGGACGAGAACCGGACGTGGCCGTCCGGGAGACCCGGATACCGGGCGGCCGGTGTGGAGAGTCTTCGAGGGGAGGGGCTCCGTACGGAGGCGAACCCGTCCCCCGCCAGGACGGATCCGGTCGGAAGTGTCACGAAGGCGGCCGGTCGGGAGCGTCCGCTCCGGTGCGGCCATCGGCACGGGTCGGTACCGTCCGGGGCGTCCTCCGTCCGGGGGATCCGCAGCCCGTCCCCGCCCGCCATGAGGTTGCCCCGTGACCCACACCGGCACGTCCCCGCTCCGCAGCACCTCCGCCCCAGGGCCGTCCGGCCCCCGCCCACCGGGGCGTCCGCGCCCGCTGCGCGCGCCCGGCTGGCCCCGACGCGTCTCGTCCCAGGTGCTGCTCGTGCAACTGGCGGTGCTCACTGGAGTGACGGCCGTGGCGACCGGGCTGTTCCTGGCACCGTTCAGCGACCAGCTCGACGACCAGGCGTCACGCCGCGCACTGGCCATCGCCCAGGCGACGGCGGCGGAGCCGGGGCTGGACGAACTGTTGTCCGACACCGCGGGCCCGCGGCCGAACGGCCCGGTCCAGCGCCTCGCCGAGCGCGTCCGGCAGGCCACCGGTGCCAGCTACATCGTCGTACTCGACACCCGGGGTATCCGCTGGTCGCACCCGGAGCCGGACCGCATCGGCCACCAGGTCTCCACCGATCCGGGCCCCACGCTGGCCGGCCGGGAGGTGCACCACATCGACGAGGGCACGCTGGGCAGATCCGCCCGGGGCAAAGTGCCGCTGCGGAACGCGGACGGAAAGGTCGTCGGAGCCGTCTCGGTCGGCATCGCCTACGACAGCGTGCGCGACCGCTTCACCCGCGCCCTGCCCGGTCTGCTCGCCTACGCGGGCGGCGCGCTGGGGGTGGGCGCCCTCGCCGCGCTGCTCGTCTTCCGCAGGCTGCAGAAACGCACCCACGACGTCGCGTTCTCCGACATCACGGCGCTGCTGGCCGAGCGGGAAGCCGTCCTGCACGGCATCCGGGAGGGGGTGGTCGCACTGGACGCTGCCGGACGGCTGCGGCTGGTCAACGACGAGGCCCAGCGACTGCTCGACCTGGGCCGGCAGCACCTGGGAATGACCCCACACGAGGCGCTGGGCCCCGGCCGCACGACCAGGGTGCTGGCCGGGGAGGTGCCGGGACCGGATCTGCTGACCGTCAGCGGCGGCCGGGTGCTGGTCGCCAACCGGATGCCCACCGACGACGGAGGCGCCGTCGCCACCCTGCGCGACCGGACCGAGTTGGAACTCCTCGGCCGGGAGCTGGACGGCTCGCAGGGACTGATCGACGCGCTGCGCGCTCAGGACCACGAACACGCCAACCGGATGCACATCCTGCTCGGACTGCTGCAACTGGGTCTGGTCGAGGAGGCGGTGGAGTATCTGAGCGACGCCGTCGGGGTGCACCGGGCGACGGCCGAGGAGATCTCCGAGCACATCCGCGACCCGATGCTGGCCGCGCTGCTCGTCGGCAAGGCCACAGTGGCCGCGGAGCGCTCGCTGTCCCTGCGCATCACCCCGGGCACCCTGCTGCCCGACCGGCTGGTGGACCCGCCGGAGCTGGCCACGGTCCTGGGCAACCTGGTCGACAACGCCCTGGACGCGGCCGCCGGCTCATCCGACGGCCGCGTGACGGTGGGGCTGACCCCTGACGAGGGACCACGTGGGACGGGCCTCATGCTGCGGGTGGCCGACAGTGGCCCCGGCATCCCCGCGGAACACCGTGAGGCCGTCTTCACCGAGGGCTGGTCCACCAAGAAGCCGCCCGCGCACGGACGCCGGGGGCTCGGCCTCGCACTCGTCCGACGGCTCGCCGAGCGGCACGGCGGCAGCGCGCGAGTGGGCGAGAGCCCGGACGGCGGTGCCGAGTTCACCGTCGTCCTTCCGGAGGCCCTGCATCCGCGGGTGACCGCGGCCGACCGCGGGCCCCACCCGGGAGAGCCGTCCGCCCGGTGAGGGGCCACGCTCGGAGCGGGGCCGCACCCGGGCGCGGAGAGGGGGATCACACGGCGCCCGCCCCCGTGAGCGAGCGCACCTCGGACTCGGCATACCGCGCCGGGTCCGCGTCGTCGCGGGAGAGCAGGGTGCCCAGCCATCCTGCGAGGAAACCCAGCGGGATGGAGACGAGGCCGGGGTTCTCCAACGGGAAGCACGCGAAGTCCCAGCCCGGGAACAGGGCCTGCGGGCCGCCCGAGACGACCGGCGAGAACACCACCAGGACCACCGCGGGCAGCAGCCCGCCGTAGACCGACCAGACGGCACCGCGCGTGGTGAACCGCCGCCAGAAGAGGGCGTACAGCAGGACAGGCAGATTGGCCGAGGCCGCGACGGCGAAGGCGAGCCCGACCAGGAACGCCACGTTCAGCTCCTGCGCGAGCAGGCTCAGCCCGATGGCGACGCCCCCGACGATCACCGCGGCGACGCGCGCGACGAAGACCTCGTCCGCACGCCTGGTGCCGCCGCGCTGCCGCTGCCGGCCGCCGCCGCGCTGCCACCCGGAGCGCGGGCTCACCGCGGGGTCGCCCCGCTCGGCGGCGGAACCGCGCCCGGTGAACGACGCGTACAGGTCGTGGGCCGCAGCGGCCGAGGCGGCCAGGGTGACCCCCGCGACCACGGCCAGAATCGTGGCGAACGCGACGGCGGCCACCAGGGCCGTCAGTGCGGCTCCCCCGGTGGAGTCCGCCCCGCCGCCCAGCTCGGCCGAGAGCAGCGGTACGGCCGTGTTGCCC
The DNA here is from genome assembly GCF_029351045.1 of Streptomyces sp. WMMB303. Classification (NCBI taxonomy): domain Bacteria; kingdom Bacillati; phylum Actinomycetota; class Actinomycetes; order Kitasatosporales; family Streptomycetaceae; genus Streptomyces; species Streptomyces sp. WMMB303. Next base: position 5,013,707 of record NZ_JARKIN010000001.1, read on the forward strand.
GCGGGGCTCGACCGGCGTACGGCATCCGAGCCCACGAGTGCGGCCGCACCGGTGCCGAGGACGATCGTCATCAGATAGAAGCTCCCGATGAGCCCGATCGCCCACACCACCGACCGGCGGGCCGCACGCGCGGTCGGCACGGTGTAGAAGCGGGCCAGGATGTGCGGAAGTCCGGCCGTGCCCAGCACGAGCGCCAGGCCGAGGCTGACGAAGTCGAGCCGCGAGGCCCACCCGGCTCCGCCGTAGCGCAGCCCGGGGGCGAGGAAGTCCGCACCGTGGCCGCTGCGTCCGGCCGCGCTGGTCAGCAGCTGGGCCAAGTCACCGCCGAAGCGCAGCAGCACCAGGATGCTGAGCGCGAGCGCACCGCCCATCAGCAGCACTGCCTTGACGATCTGGATCCAGGTCGTCGCCCGCATTCCACCGCAGATGACGTAGAACACCATGAGCGCGCCCACGCCCAGCACCGTCCAGGTGTGCGGGGCCGCTCCGTGGCCGCCCAGCAGGAGCGCCACCAGGCTGCCGGCACCCACCATCTGCGCCACCAGGTACAGCACCGAGACCACCATCGAGGAGCACCCCAGCGCAATCCGCACGGGCCGTTCGCGCATCCGTACGGCGACCACGTCGGCGAGGGTGAAGCGCCCGCAGTTGCGCACCAGTTCGGCGACGAGCAGCAGCACGAGCAGCCACGCCGCCAGGAAGCCGACGGAGTACAGCATCCCGTCGTAGCCGTAGAGCGCGATCAGTCCGGCTATTCCGAGGAAGGAGGCGGCGGACATGTAGTCACCTGCGAGGGCGAAACCATTCTCCAGGGGAGTGAAGAGCCGGCCTCCGGCGTAGAACTCCTCCGCCGAGCCGTGCCGCCTGCTCCCGACCCAGCTCGTGATGGCCAGGGTTGCGGCCACGACGGCGCTGAACAGCAGCAGTGTCAGGGTCTGATGAGAGCCGCTCATCTCACGGCCTCCCCGATCGTCCCGGACGCGGCGCGGCCCGGTCCGGTCGCCGCGACCGCGCTGCGGGCCATGTCCTGGGTCTCCCAGCGCAGTTCGAGCGCGAGCCGGTCCCTGCGCAGCCGGGCGTGGCGGGCGTAGAGCCAGGTCAGCAGGAAGGTGGTGGCGAACTGCGCGAGGCCGGCGAGCATCCCCACGTTCAGCACACCGGCCACCGGTCTCGCCATCAGACCGGGCGCGTAGACCGCGAGCACCACATAGCCGAGGTACCAGAGCAGGAACGCCGCGCTGACGGGCAGCGCGAAGCGCCGGTAGCGGCGGCGTACCTGCTGGAAGGCGGCGCTGCGCTGGACGGTGGGATAGACGCCGGACACGGCGGACGGCACCGGCTCGCGCCGGGGAGGCGGTGGACCGTTCCGCCGGGACGGGGTGCCGACCGGAGTGCAGTGGACCTCGGCGCCGCCCGTGGCCAGGGCGTCGTACCAGGGATCGTCGATGCGCATGCCCCAGAATGCGCCGATCCTGAAGATCACCTTCAGCGCAATCCCACCCCTTCACTCCTTCAGGTGAAACCTGATTCTGGAGTGCAGGGGTGGGGCCCCGCAGACCGGTGTGCTGCCGGTGCCGACCGGTGTGCTGCCGGTCAGACGTCGATGCGGGAACGGTCCAAGGTGGAGGCGGAAGAACTGATGAACTCCCGGCGCGGGGCCACCTCGCTGCCCATCAGCAGGGAGAACGCCTCTTCGGCGGCTTCCAGGTCACTGATGTTGATGCGCCGCAGGGTGCGGTGGCGCGGGTCCATGGTGGTCTCCGCGAGCTGATCGGCGTCCATCTCGCCCAGGCCCTTGTAGCGCTGGATGGACTCCTTGTAGCGGACCTTCCTGCTCTCCAGCTCCAGCAGCGTCTGGCGCAGCTCGTTGTCCGAATAGGTGTACAGGTACTTGTCCTGCCCCTTCTTCGGGTTGATCAACTCGATGCGGTGCAGGGGCGGCACCGCGGAGAAGACCCTGCCCTCCTCGACCATCGGCCGCATGTAGCGCTGGAAGAGGGTCAGCAGCAGGCAGCGGATATGGGCGCCGTCCACATCCGCGTCGGCCAGGAAGATGACCTTGCCGTACCTGGCCTGGTCGATGTCGAAGGTCCGTCCGGACCCGGCTCCTATCACCTGGATGATCGAGGAGCACTCGGCGTTCTTGAGCATGTCCGAGACCGACGACTTCTGCACGTTGAGAATCTTGCCCCGGATGGGCAGCAGCGCCTGGAACTCGGAGTTGCGCGCCACCTTGGCCGTACCCAGCGCCGAGTCGCCCTCGACGATGAACAACTCGGTGCGGTCGATGTCGTCCGCACGGCAGTCGGCCAGCTTGGCCGGCAGCGCGGAGGACTCCAGCGCGGTCTTCCTGCGCTGCGCCTCCTTGTGCTGCCGCGCGGCGACCCGGGTACGGGCCGCGGCGGCGATCTTCTCCAGCACCGCCCGGGCCTGCGCCTTGGCGTCCCGCTTCGAGGAGGTCAGGAACGCCTTCAACTCCTTGGCCACGACTTGCGTGACGATCCGCGAGGCGGCCGAGGTACCCAGCACCTCCTTGGTCTGCCCCTCGAACTGGGGCTCCGCCAGCCGAACCGTCACCACGGCGGTCAGCCCCTCCAACGCGTCGTCCTTGACGACGTCGTCGTCGGCGACCTTCAGCAACCGGTGCGTACGCAACGCCTCGTTGACCGTCTTGGTCACCGAGCGCTCGAACCCGGAGACGTGGGTGCCGCCCTTGGGGGTGGCGATGATGTTGACGAACGACTTGAGCGTCGTGTCGTACCCCGTCCCCCAGCGCAACGCGATGTCGACGCCCAGCTCACGCTGCACTTCGGTGGGGATCATGTGCCCGCGGTCGTCCAGCACCGGCACGGTCTCCTTGAACGTGCCCTTCCCCTGGAGTCGCAGACCGTCGCAGACCGCCCGGTCGGGCGCGAGGTACTCGCAGAACTCACTGATGCCGCCATCGTAGTGGAACGTCTCCTCCGCGACGCCTTCGTCCTCCAGGCGGCGCTCGTCCCGCACCACGATCGTCAGTCCGGGCACCAGGAAGGCCGTCTGCCGGGCCCGCGCGTGCAGCGTCTCCAGCGACAGCTTGGCGTCCTTGAGGAAGATCTGCCGGTCCCCCCAGTAGCGCACCCGGGTTCCCGTGCGGTTCTTGGGAACCTTCTTGCCCTTGAGCAGCCCGCTCGAGGGGTCGAACGGCGCGTCGGGCCCGGACTCGGTGAAGATGCCGGGCACACCGCGGCGGAAGCTGATGCTGTGGGTCCTGCCATGGAGGTCGACCTCGACGTCCAGCCGGGAGGAGAGCGCGTTGACGACCGAGGCTCCCACCCCGTGCAGACCACCGGAGGCAGCATAGGCGCCGCCGCCGAACTTGCCGCCGGCATGCAGCTTGGTCATCACCACCTCGACGCCCGAGAGCCCGGTCTTGGGCTCCACGTCCACCGGGATACCGCGGCCGTTGTCGCTGACCTCGACCGAGCCGTCGTCGTACAGGGTGACCCCGATGCGGTCGCAGTAGCCCCCCAGGGCTTCGTCGACCGAGTTGTCGATGATCTCCCAGAGGCAGTGCATCAGGCCGCGACTGTCGGTCGAGCCGATGTACATACCGGGCCGCTTGCGGACGGCCTCGAGCCCCTCCAGGACGAGCAGATGCCGCGCTGTGTAATTGGAACCGCCCTCGCGGTCTGCCCCGGTCAGCAGTGCGGTGGACGGCACGGACATGTCGGCGGTCACGCGGTTCGCTCCTCGCTGAATTCTGCATGAGACGGCTGGGTTGCCGCGTCAGAGGGTACCGAGGCCCAGGAGGGCACGTGGCGTGCGACCCAGCGGACGGAACAGGAGAACTGCCATGCTATCCCACGTTCGATATCCTGTTCGATAAGAGCTCGGGTGCCGTACACATCACGTTCCCATCGAGGCATGAACCATTTAGGCTCCGGGCACGTCCTCCACAACGCCGGGTTGAACGGCTCGGAGTCGGAGGACGACACAACGCCACGAAACTGACCTGCCAGCGCCACTGGCAGAGCCGGCCACCACCCACCGTCACAGACCTAACGACAGACCGAACACATCGACGGACCACCGACGGAAAGCCCCCAACCCCTGCAATACGGCCCATTCGCCGCCACCCGGCAACAATCCGGCCTCCCGGCCAAAAAAGTTCGGGAATGAAGGCCAGTGCGGGAACGTTTTCGGCCTGGTTGGATGTTGACCCTGGTACGACAGCTCGTCGAGCTAGAGAAGAGGCGACGTGACTACAGTTCTGACCCCCGCGACTCCGCTGACGGCAGCCGACCGCTGTGACCGGTGCAACGCTCAGGCCTACCTGCGCGTTGTCCTCGTGAGCGGCGGAGAGCTGCTGTTCTGCGCCCACCATGGCCGCAAGTTCGAGCCGGAGCTCAAGAAGATCGCCGCGGAGATACAGGACGAGACGGAGAAGCTCACCGCGACTCCCGCCACCGCAGGCGAAGACGAACGCTGACCTGCTGACCGACGCTTCGCGTCCACGTCCGTAACAACGCTTCGCGTCCACGTCCGACGAGCTTCCCCGGCGCAGGCCGGATCCGGCGGACGGTCCTCCCGACCCGGGAGGACCGTCCGCCCTCGTCATTTCCGGCCCTCCGGGCGTCCGCCCACCGGTACGCGCCGCCTGTCGGCGTCGCGTGACCTCTGTTCGGACCCCTCCGGTCAACGACACACCGTGGCACTTTCACCCGGAAGGGTGACGAGAGCACTGTCGGCCGATCGCGCCATGCGTCGCGAGCCTCGCACCCCGTCACCCCACCCCCTGCCAGGGACCGCCCCCGCAGCGCACACCGGCGCAGAGCGCGCTTCGCGGCCCCTTCAGCTCCCAGCTGGAGCCGGGGCGCCGTTGTGGTCCGCGATGACGGATTCGACTGCGGAGACCCGCGTATAGACGCCCGGACGCCCTGCCTGACCGCAGCCGATCCCCCACGAGACGAGCCCCACGAGCTTGCCCCGAGCGACCAGCGGGCCCCCACTGTCCCCCTGGCAGGCGTCCTTGCCGCCCTGCTTCAATCCGGCACACATCATGGTCGCCGGGTCGTAGGTCCCCTCCACGGAACCGGGATAGGCCCGTCGGCAGTCCGCGTCCGGGAGCACCTTCACCCGTGCGGCGTGCAGCGTGGTCGCGTAGTCCGCACGGCCGGTGGTGTCGCCCCAGCCGTAGACCGAGGCCGGGGTGCCGGCCCGGTAGCCGGGATCACCTTCCTGGGCCAACGGGAGGACGGACTCCTTCGACACGGAGGACGCCAGGCGCAGCACCGCGATGTCGCCCCTGTTGGACGTCGGGTCGTAGTCCGGGTTGACCTTCGAGGACTCGACCGCGATCTCCTTGCCCGCCGTGGCGGTCAGATCCCCGCGTCCCGTGATCACGCGCAGGTCGTCGACCTGGGAGGAATCGGCCCCCAGCACCTCGCGGCTGAGGCAGTGCGCCGCCGTGACCGCCGTGCGCGGCCCGACCAGCGCTCCCCCGCAGAACTGCCCCGAGCGCCGCGGCCCGAAGCGGGCCCGGCTGGAGAGCGCCACCACCCAGGGGTGGGCCTCGGCGCTCACCGGGGAGCCTCCGATGACGACCTTGCCGGGGCTCGTGTCGTGGGCGGGGGACTGCGCCACGGACTGCGGGGCCATCGCAGCGAGCAGCGTCACTATGAGCACCGCCCCCACGGCGAGAGGACGACTCCCGGGGCGACCCGGGACGTGGCGGGCTCCTGTTCGCTTACAGCGCATCGATCGCATGAGACCGGCCTCCTGACGGAAAGGAACTGTCTGGCTACCCAGGGTGTTCCGGGTCCACGCGAGTCGCATCCCGGGAGGCTCGGGACGAGCGCTGGATGTACACCAGATGAGCGGAGGCCGGACCCGCCTCTGCGGATACCGGGTCGGCTGGAGGCGCCGTCGTCGGCTGCGCGCTGCCCGGCCGACGCTGCGGAGCGGCGGGCCGGTGCGGCGGACGCCGTCCACCGGGGCGGCGCCGTGACCGCAGCACCGAGGCCGGTGAACCTCGGTTCGGGTTCACCGGCCTCATGTTCCGCTTGTCCGGTCCTACCGCCTCGACCGGATCTCCGTGCCTCCGGACTTCCGGCAACCGGGGGGGTCCCCGACGCGAACCGCCCGAAGGCGCCCCGGTCGGCGGCCGCGGTCGGTCCACAGCAGTCCGTCGAGCCGGCAGGCCGTCAGTCCAGGTAGTCGCGCAGGACCTGGGACCTGGAGGGGTGACGCAGCTTGGACATGGTCTTCGACTCGATCTGCCGGATACGCTCACGCGTGACGCCGTAGACCTTGCCGATCTCGTCGAGCGTCTTGGGCTGGCCGTCGGTCAGACCGAAACGCATCGAGACGACGCCCGCCTCACGCTCGCTGAGCGTGTCGAGCACGGAGTGCAGCTGCTCCTGCAGAAGCGTGAAGCTGACCGCGTCCGCCGGGACGACCGCCTCGGAGTCCTCGATCAGATCGCCGAACTCGCTGTCCCCGTCCTCGCCCAGCGGGGTGTGCAGGGAGATCGGCTCCCGGCCGTACTTCTGGACCTCGACGACCTTCTCGGGCGTCATGTCCAGTTCCTTGGCCAGCTCTTCCGGGGTGGGCTCGCGGCCCAGGTCCTGGAGCATCTGGCGCTGGACGCGGGCGAGCTTGTTGATGACCTCGACCATGTGCACCGGGATGCGGATGGTGCGGGCCTGATCGGCCATGGCGCGGGTGATGGCCTGGCGGATCCACCACGTCGCGTACGTCGAGAACTTGTAGCCCTTCGTGTAGTCGAACTTCTCGACCGCACGGATCAGACCCAGGTTGCCCTCCTGGATCAGGTCCAGGAACAGCATTCCGCGGCCCGTGTAGCGCTTGGCCAGCGAGACCACCAGACGGAGGTTGGCCTCCAGCAGGTGGTTCTTGGCGCGGCGCCCGTCCTCGGCGATGATCTCCAGTTCCCGCTGGAGCTTGGGGGCCAGCTTCTCCTCGACGGCCAGCTTGTCCTCCGCGAAGAGACCGGCCTCGATCCGCTTGGCGAGTTCGACCTCCTGCTCCGCGTTGAGGAGCGGCACCTTGCCGATCTGCTTGAGGTAGTCCTTGACCGGGTCGGCCGTGGCGCCCGCGGCGGCAACCTGCTGGGCCGGCGCGTCGTCCTCGTCATCGTCGGAGATGACGAAGCCCTCGTTCTCGTTCTTGATCTCGGCGGCAGGACCGTCCTCGGGGCCCGGCTTGCCCGCGGGCTTGGGAGCGATGTCCTCCACCAGCTCCTCGTCGCCCTCCAGGAGTTCGTCGACGACGTCGGACTTCTTGGCTGCGGTCTTCTTGGGCGCGGCCGTCTTCTTGGCTGCGGTCTTCTTCGCCACGGTCTTCCTGGCGGCAGCCTTCTTCGCGGGCTTCGGCGCGACGTCCTCCCCGGCGACCCCCTGATCCGGCGCGGCAGCCGCGACAGGAGCCGAGGCAGCAGCCGGGGCGGCAGGAGCCGCGCTCGGAGTTGCCTTCTTGGCCGGAGCGGGCTTGGCAGCGACCGTCTTGGTGGCGGTGCGCTTGGGCTGGGTCTTCGCTGCGACGCTCTTGCGGGTGCGCTTGGGCGCCTCGGCTGCGCTCACCATCAGCGTCACACCCTCCTCGTCGAGGATCTGATTGAGGCTGCGCAGGACGTTCTTCCACTGGGTTGGCGGAATCTGGTCAGCCTCGAAGGCCCGGCGCACGTCGTCGCCGGCAATCTGCCCCTCAGCCTTCCCTCGCTCGATGAGCGCCATGACGGACTCGGATTCGGCGATCTCCGCGGGGAGAGTACGGGATGTGCTGGCCGACACGAACAACCTCTCGGAACGATGGAAACGGCGGACCGCCGGCGGGGATGAACCGACGGCGCGGGCGGAGCAGTGGAGAAATATCGGGCACGAACAAGAGCCCCGGACGGAGCGCCCGTATTCCCTCCTCCGCTGTCACCTCTTGAGTCATCGCAGGGGAACGGGAAGCGTTACGCCCGATTCACGTGGCCCGAGTCACACCGCATACACCCCATCCGTGTGAATATCAGGATGAAAAGGTTACCCGAGGCGCCGCCGCATGCCGCTTAGGACCATGCGGATGCAGCTCCGGGCACGGAAACGGGCCGCGGACGGCGAGCAGACAGGCAACGGGACGGCAGGACACGACCCCCGACGGACCCACGGACACAGAGAACGTCATGAAACCGTCACTCGAGCCACTCCAGATCTCCGAATGCGGGCTCGCGGGCGTCCGGTCGACGCCAGCTCCAACGCCCGGCACCGCGCCCCGAAAGCCACCGAAGGGCCGGTGGACCTCGCGCCCGGCCCTCGTCGCCGCCCGACGAAGCCGAATCGGAGCGGGCCGGGCCGGACGAGAGGGGCCCGACCAGCTGAATCGGACCGGTCGGCCGGGAATCGGGGCGGAATGCGCCGCGAAGTGCGCATACCTTCCCCCACGGAACGACGGACTGCGAGTTCAGTCGCCCCGCCGGACCCCGGCACGCGGTCGACGGGACCGGCGACCGGCCGAGCGGGCACGGACCCGGCCGGACGGAACACCCCGACCGGGTCCACGGGGTCGCCCCGGAACGCCAGGCTCCGGATCGGCACCCGGACGGACCTGCACGAAGACGCATCGCTCCGACGCCAGGCGGGCAGTCGGCCCCGACGGCGTTCCACGCGGCTGCGGGTGCCGCGGCCGGGACCGCTGCCGGGCGGAGGAGTGCCGTACATCCGGAGCCGCAGGAGGAACGAGCCGGAGCCGACGGGACACCCACGTGGTTGATCCAGCGGACCGTGTCGGGTCGCGGGGCCGGATGCACGGAGCCAGGAACGAACAGCCTCCCGTGGCGGGTGCGACCGGATCGGACTCGTCGGGTCGGCGGACGGGGATCAGCGGCCTCGTCCGTGCGCAGCAGCTGCCGACGACCGGGCCGACCGATCCACACCGGATCGCCTCGACGGGGCAAGGAGCGAACCACGGGTGACACGGGGTCGGGCGAGGACGTGCAGAGCACCGGGCGGGCGCTGAGGGGCTCGACACCGAGCGGTCGGCCCCGAGCGCCCGCACCGGTCAATGCTCGCGAGGGGCGGGCACCACATGGTCTGCCCCGCCGGGTGCACCGGTGCCACCCGGCTGGCCCGGCTGCCCCGCCCCGGCAGGCACCCCATGGGCTCCCGGCTGTGCGGCCTGCGTCGGCTGCCCGGACTGACCGGAAGTGGCCTGAGCCGGCGCACCCTGCGCCGGCTGCGCGGCAGCCACCGACTCGGCGTTCCCGCCCAGCACCTGGCGCATGGCGGACTCGGCGACAGCCGACTCACCCGAGACGAGTGCGTCGACGACCCGGCGGTGGTGGGTGACGGTGTCCTCGGTCGGGTGGTCGCAGCAGGCGGTCGGGCCACCCGACACCTGCAATGCGGAGGAGACGATGCCGGAGAGGTGCTCCAGCATCCGGTTTCCTGCCGCCTGCAGAATGAGCCCGTGGAACTCCGCGTCGGCGCGGGAGAACGTGAGAGCGTCACCCTGCGTGTGCGCGTGGCCCATGATCTCCACCATGTCGCCGAGGCGCTGATGGACGTCGTCGTGGCTTTCCCCGGCTGCGAGCCGGGCCGCGAGGGGCTCGATGGCCCAGCGCAGCTCGCACAGCTCGCGCCGCTGCCCCTCCCGCTGGGGGCCGAAGGCCCGCCATTCGATGATGTCGGGGTCGAGCAGGTTCCAGTCACTGACGGGCCGGACCCGGGTGCCGACGTTGGGGCGCGCGCTCACCAGGCCCTTGGCCTCGAGAACGCGCAGGGATTCGCGCACGACCGTACGCGAGACCTCGAACCGCTGGCCGATCTCCTCGGGGACCAGCGGACGGTCCGCTCCCAGGTCTCCCGAGACGATCATCTGGCCGAGCTGCTGGACGAGTTGGCCGTGCAGGCCCCTTCCTCGGCTACCGGACGCACGTCGGCCCACTCGGTTCATGTCTGCCTCGGAACCCTCCCACGCCGAGGCGTTGGTTGTCGTGCGCGCCGTTCCCGTCGACTCGGCGTATGCATAGCGGTCCAGCTCGCCCGGTCCGGCGAGGCCGGTGTCGACGGGGCGAGCCGCGGTCATCATGGAGTGCGCAAGGGTAGTCACGACAACTTGTGTCGGCCGAGGTCAGCGCGGTCTTGAGGGTTTTGGTGAAAAGCACACGAAAGGGTGATCGTTGACTGCCATGCAATTGACGCCTTATCGGAAAGAACGGACCACATCACTGGTGGTCAGAGCCATCCCCCCGTCGACGCTGCCGGATTGGCCCTCTTGACGAACGAACACCGGCGGGATCAGGGGAGCTTCCGGCCAAGAGCGCCCAACCCCGCGTCCGTACGCCGCCGTCACAGCCGGGGCTACCGCTGCCTCGGTCGGCCGCGCAGGGAGGTGAGTGCGTACAGGCAGAACAGCACCGTGACCGACAATGCGAGGGCTCGGCCGACCGGTTGCGCCACTACCCCCAGGGCCACGGCACCCGACTGGTCCGCCGCCGAGGACCAGGGAAGAAGCATCGTCGAACGCAGCCGGTCCGACAGCCCCTCGAACGACGCGCCACCGGGGCCGGCTGCGGCATCCCCGACCAGCGGAGCCACCACGACCGGCACGGCCGCAACAGCAGCCACACCCAGCACAGTAGACCGGAAGACTCCGGCAGCCAGCAGCCCCGCCCAAGCGCAACCGACGCAGAGCGCGAACAGGGCCAGAGCCTGGACTCCCAGCGAAGGGACCGGCTCCCCGACCCCGGAACCGCCCGGAACGGAGAGGCCGGCGAGGTCCGCACCGTCGAATGTGTGAGCGGGAAAGGCGGCAGCCAGTCTGTCCGGACCGTAGAGCAGGCTCAATGCCGCTCCATTGCAGAGCACGGTCGCCACAGTCAGAGCAACCGCCGTACCGGCCGTCACCCCGAGCTTGGCCACCAGCAGGCCGAGCCTGCGCGGCACCGGGACATGAGCCGGAACCAGCGCCGGGTAGCGGAACTCCTGGCCGAACGCCAACGCTCCCAGCAACCCCGCGACCACAGCCACCGGCGGCACCAGGAACGGCGACCCCGGCGGCCACCCCGTCAGCAACTTCAGCCCGGACGCGGTGCCCGTCGCGGGGACAGCCGGCACTCCCTCTGTCCCCGCCGTCGCCACGGAGATACCCAGTCCCGAGACCAGCGCCACCAGAATCAGCACCCACGGCGTACGTACACCGAACAGCCGCATCAGTTCGTACCGGAACGGTGCCACCGGCCCCGGTCTGCGCACGACAACTGACAGCGGGAGCGCCGTCCCGCCACCGGCAGCCGCCGAGCACGAGCCGGAAGGCCCGGTGGGGCCGGAGGAGCCGTTTCCGGGAGAGCGGAGCCCGGTCCGCGCCGCTGACGTCTTCCCGGGCAGCGGCTCCGTGGCGGAGCCCGAGCCCTGGCCCGCACCTTCCGACGCCGAGAGTGGACCGGTCGTGTTCGCTTCCTGGTCCTGGGCCGCTGCAGCAGGGGTCCGTCCCCCGGGCGCCGGAGAATCGGCCCCTTGCACGGGGGTGCGCGGTTCCGTCCGGGCCGACCCGCCGGTCGCCGATGTCTGCCTCGCCTCCGGAGCCGGGGGCGAGGCAGGTGTCGAGGGGGAGTCCGGAGAGAGATCCGGCACCTGATCAGTGCCGACCGGCGCGAGACTTCCGCGGGCAGGGCCGGAGCCCCGGTGCGCCCGCCGGCTCCGATCGCCGCCGGAACCCGCGACGGTCTCCGCGTCTTCGTGCCCCGCCGGAACCAGAGCCCCCTCCTGGACCGCGGTGTCATCGGCCGACGGCGTCTGCTCCCCCGCGCTCCGCTCCGGAGCGACCGGCCCCGCTTCGGCGGCATCCTCTTCCGCCTCCGCCTCCGCCTCCCGCCCGCCGCCGGACTGCGGGCCGGATCCGACTCCCTCGCGCGGACCGGTCGGCGACTCCCCTTCCGCGATCGCACCATCCCTCCCCGGGGCGGAGCCGCCCGGCTTGTAGCCGCCGGGCGCGGGAACGGAAGCATGCCCCGCAGAACCGGCAGCTTCCTCCTGTTGGTGCTCACCGGCTCCTTCAGGCACCGGCTGATCCCCGTGATCCGCACGGCAGACCGCCGCGCCTGCCCCGCCCGCTTCCAGCTCCGCACCCGTCGCGGCTGCCGCGGGGCCTTCAGGCGCCGCCCGCGGAACTCGTCCGTCCGCTCTGTCCAAAGGTCCTGGTCCGGAGCGGTCTCCGACGTCCCCGACCTCTTCCGTGAGCAGATGCACGAGGATGCCGTGCCGATAGGCGGACTCCCCCACCGCCGCACAGTCGCTCCCGTAGACCGAAACCCGGCTGCCGCTCTCGCACACCACCTCCACCGCTCCGCGCCCGCCCCCAAACCGCTCCCCGCTGCGCGCCTCTTGGGACAGCACCGCGGCGAACCGCTCCGCGTGCGGCGTCCTGACCGCCACCCGGGGGCGGAGCCGGGTCCTTGAGAAGTCGCCCGCTGTCTGATCAGCCACGAGTCGGCCCCGACTGACGGAGACCACCCGGTCCGCCGTCCGCGCGGCCTCTCTGGGGTCACGCGAGGTGGCCAGTACCAGTCCGCCCTGCCGCACATACCCGCGCAGCAGCCCGTTCAGCCAGGTCGCCTCCCGTGGTGAAAGCCCCCGCGTCGGCTCGTCCAGGACGAGAGTGTGCGGGTCACCCAGGAGTGCCGCCGCCACTCCGAGCCTGCGGTCCATGCCCAGCGAGAAGTCGCCGAGCCGCTGATCGGCCAGTCCGCTGAGTCCGACCAGATCCAGCACCTCGTCGGCCCTGTCGAGCGGCACTCCTGCCACCGCGGTGAGCATCCGGAGTTGTCCACGCGCGGTGCGGGCCGGGTGAGCGGGGACATCACCGAGCAGGACGCCGATCTCCCGGGCCGGGTACGGGATCCGCTGCACCGGCCGCCCGCGGAAGAGCGCCACGCCCCTTCCCGGAACGAGTTGCAGCAACAGCCGCAACGCCTCGCTCTTGCCCGAACCGGCCGGGCCCAGCAGCACTGTGACCTCACCGGGGCGCGCCTCGAAGGTGAGGTCGTCGACATACGGTCGACTCTTGCGCCGGACCGTGCTGGTGAGTCCGATGGCCTGAATCATCGCTTCTCCCGCAGAACGCATGGCAGACGCACCTCTGCACGATAACGCGACATTTCCGACTTTCCGGGTAACCGCTCGACCCGCGGAAGCACGCCCGCGGCACAGCTCGGCCTCAGACCTCCGGTCGCAGCATCGGCGGGTTGAGCAGCGTCGCCCCTCCGGCACGGAACAGTTGGGCCGGTCGCCCTCCTTGCCGGGTTGTCGTCCCCTCGGTCGGCACCAGGAAGCCCGGGGTGCCCGTCACCTTGCGATGGAAGTTCCGGGGGTCGAGCGCCACGCCCCAGACCGCTTCGTAGACCCGTCGCAGCTCCCCCACCGTGAACTCGGCCGGGCAGAATGCGGTGGCGAGCGAGGAGTACTCGATCTTGGATCGGGCTCTTTCCACCCCGTCCCGCAAAATCTCACCGTGGTCGAAGGCGAGCGGCACCTGCTGTTCTTCCGGTTCCCGGTCGGACCCGTCCGCCGCGTCGAGAAGCGCCTCCGTCGCCGTCCATCGGGCACTGTGCGCGTCGCCGCCCGCGATGGGCGAGGGAAGGTCCGGCGCGAGAACGAGGTACGCGACACTGACCACCCGCATCCTGGGATCTCGCTGCGGCGCGCCGTAGGTGGCGAGCTGTTCGAGGTGTGCGCCCGCGTCCTGGTCCTCGAGCGCCTGCGAGCGCAGCCCCGTCTCCTCTGTGAGCTCTCGCCCCGCAGCGGACTCCAAGTCCTCGTCGTCCCGCACGAACCCACCGGGCAGCGCCCACCTGCCCTGATAGGGAGGCTCCCCGCGGCGCACGACAAGCGCGTACAGCGCATCCTTGCGGACGGTGAGCACCACAAGGTCGACAGTGACAGCAAAGGGCGGAAAAGCGGACGGGTCGTAGGGCATGGCGTGATCATAGTCGTCTCCTTGACGATAAACAGTCCGTTCCGCGGCAGCAGCACCCGCACCTCCTTCGCTTTTCGCGGGGTCGGACGGCAGCGCCGCTCAGCAAGGGGCATCGTCCGCCTCTCCGGCAGGCGGTCCCTTCTCGTCCTCCCCGTGTTCCGTCTCTCCTCCATTCCTGAGGCAGCGCCGCACCAGTTCGGGATCGAGCCCCTCGTTGCAGGCGTGGTGAAGCAGCTGGGCGAAGAGATAGTCGGGGTCGGTCCGCAGGGCCAGCCCCAGAGCGACGCGGGCCGTCGGAATGTCTCCGGCCTCCCAGGCGACCCAGCCGGCCAGCGCGATCAGCGGTACTCCGTGTCCGGTGTAGGGGCCCGCGCAACGCCGGGCAAGCGCTCGCCAGAGCCGCAGCGCGTGGGCTGAGTCCGCACCGTGCATCGACGCGGCAACCCGGTCACGGGTCTCCCGGTCCTGGATGGCGAGGATCACCGAGGCACACTCCTCGTGGCCGAGCAGCCCGTCGTCCTGCGCATCCTGGGCGGAGGTCTGCGTCGAGGCATCGGGCAACCGGCGCTGGAAGCGCTCCAGCAGCCGTCCGAGGAGCGCCAGGGTCTCGGTGCGCACCTGCTGACGTCCCTCCTCGGAGAGCATCCGCCCGGTGAGTTCGGCATCGGCGCCCTCCAGGGCCCGGATCTGTTCCTCGGCGAACGGCGGTCCCAGCGGTGCCAGTCGCCTCTCCATATCCCGGAGTGAGCCGTGCATCGGCATTCCGGCGTACGCGGCGGCGGCAGCCATGGCCGAAGTACCGGAGCGCTCCATGGGGACGCCCTCGGGCGGGCAGCAGCCCGAGTCGGGGCAGCAATAGGAGAAATACCTCCCTGCCGAGAGGCACAGCGCCTCGTACACGGGCATCTCGAGGTCACCGCAGGCGCGCCGCAGATGCTGCACGAGAGGGCGCAGCCGCTCCATTACCTCACTTCCGGTGCGCTCCGCATCCGGTTCCTGGCACAGGAAAAGCAAGGCTCCGTCAGGCCGGGCGCCCCGCACCCGAGAGCTGGAGTCGAGGCATTCGGCGAGCTGGGCGGCGAATGCAGCCCAGCCGCTGTCGGCATCGGGGATGCCGACCCTGAGGCGCCCGCCGAACCGCCCCCGCTCCCCATGGAGGGCGACGACGACGAGAGAGTCGTCCGGGTAGAAGCCGAGCAGGTAGGGAAGCGCTTCGGCGAGTTCGGAGGGACTCCGCAGAGAGACGCTCGGTGGTGCGGAGGGAGCGGTTCGCTGCGAGGGGGCGGTGGGTTCGCTGCCACGGGATTCGCGGTCGTGCTGTGTCATGCCTCGACGGTGCCCTCGCCACGGAACTTACGGCCGCCGGTTGTCCACAGCCGCGATGATCCGCATGATTGTCATATCGTTCGTGGCTTATCCACAGACCAGGTTCCACGCATGTCCGAGGCATCGGGTTGCATGGACGCATGAGTGATACGAAGCTGCGGCAGACCGCCGACGCGGTACTCGCCGATCTTGTCGGCGACCACGAGGGGACGGCCCGGCTGCGCACGGACCAGTGGCGCGCCATCGAGGCATTGGTCGCGGAGCGCAGGAGAGCGCTGGTCGTGCAGCGCACCGGCTGGGGGAAGTCTGCGGTCTACTTCGTGGCGACCGCGCTGCTACGCAAGCGCGGCGCAGGTCCGACAGTGATCGTCTCGCCGCTGCTGGCGCTGATGCGCAACCAGGTGGAAGCAGCCTCCCGGGCCGGGATCCAGGCCCGCACGATCAATTCGGCGAACCCGGAGGAGTGGCGGACCATCGAGTCCGAGATCGCCGACGGACGGGTCGACGTGCTGCTGGTCAGCCCGGAGCGCCTCAACAATCCGGATTTCCGCGATCATGTGCTGCCCAGCCTCACCGCGTCCACCGGTCTGCTCGTCGTGGACGAGGCGCACTGCATCTCCGATTGGGGCCACGACTTCCGTCCGGACTACCGACGGCTGCGGACCATACTCGCCGAGTTGCCCCCGGGTGTCCCGGTGCTCGCGACGACCGCCACGGCCAATGCGCGGGTCACGGCCGACGTCGCCGAGCAGCTCGGTACCGGCAGGGCTGCGGACGACGCCCCTGACACGGACACGTCCCCCGCACTGGTGCTGCGCGGCTCGCTGGACAGGGAGAGCCTGAGCCTCGGTGTCCTGCGGCTGCCCGACGCCCCGCACCGCCTGGCCTGGCTGGGCGAGCATCTGAAATCCCTGCCGGGGTCGGGCATCATCTACACCCTCACTGTGGCGGCCGCCGAGGAGGTGACGGCCTTCCTCCGCCAGTGCGGACACGAAGTGGCCTCCTACACCGGCCGCCAGGAGAACGCCGACCGCGAGGCCGCCGAGGGCGACCTCCTCGCCAACCGGGTCAAAGCCCTGGTGGCGACGTCGGCCCTGGGCATGGGGTTCGACAAGCCGGATCTCGGCTTCGTGGTCCATCTGGGCTCGCCCTCCTCCCCCATCGCCTACTACCAGCAGGTCGGCCGTGCGGGCCGCGGTGTCGAGCACGCGGAGGTCCTCCTGCTTCCCGGCCAGGAGGACGAAGCGATCTGGCGCTATTTCGCCTCGTTGGCCTTCCCTCCGGAGGATCAGGTGCGCCGGACCCTGGAGGTTCTGGCGGCCTCCGAGGCTCCGATGTCGCTGCCTGCCCTGGAGCCCCGGGTGGAGCTGCGCCGCTCCCGCCTGGAGGTGATGCTGAAGGTGCTCGATGTGGACGGCGCGGTGCAGCGGGTCAAGGGGGGCTGGATCGCCACCGGCCGGCCTTGGCACTACGAAGCCGACCGGTATGAGTGGGTCGAACGACAGCGGCAGGCCGAGCAGCGGGCCATGCGCCGCTACACCGAGACGACCGACTGCCGGATGGAGTATCTGCGGCGAGAGCTGGACGACGAGTCGGCGGCAGCATGCGGACGGTGCGACAACTGCGCCGGCAGCAGATTCACTCCGGAGGTCGACGAGTCGCTTGTGGTGGCCGCTCGCGGGGAGCTGAACAAGCCCGGTGTGCGGATCGAACCGCGGAAGATGTGGCCCACCGGAATGCAGGCTGCCGGCCTGGATCTCAAGGGACGGATCCCTCAGCAGCAGCAGGCGTCACCCGGCAGGGCCCTCGGACGTCTCTCCGACATCGGCTGGGGGAACCGGCTGCGGCCGCTGCTGGCCGAGCAGGGCGGCGACAGGCCGGTGCCGGAGGATGTGCTGCACGGCGCGGTGACAGTTCTCTCGGACTGGGCCAAAGGCCCTGACGGCTGGTCCTCGGGAGGTGGCGGGGAGGCATCGGAGCGGCCGGTCGGCGTCGTGGCGGTCGATTCCCGGACCCGCCCACAACTGGTGCGGTCCTTCGCGGAACGGATCGCGGATATCGGCCGGATTCCACTGCTCGGCGCGATCACGTGTGCGGACGAGTTCGGGATGCTGAACGGCGCGCGCAGCAACGGCGCCCAGCGACTGCGCGCTGTCCATGAGGCGCTGACGCTGCCGCCGGAACTCACGCAATCCGTCGCCGCCCTGGAGGGGCCGGTCCTGCTGGTGGACGACTACACCGCCACGGGGTGGACGATCGCGGTGGCCGCGCGGATGCTCCGCCAGGCCGGCGCCAAGGAGGTGCTGCCGCTGGTTCTCGCCACCCAGAACTGACCCAACGAACCCCGGACGGAAGCGGGCCCACCCAGCCGACGGCCTCCGCACGCGCCGTCGGTCCGAGGCGGTACGGAAGCGCAGGTCAGGGACGGCGCCGGCGCCGGTCACTCCGGGCACCGGCCGACCTCGACGCGATCAGGCAGGCTGCGGACTCGCCTCGGCCGCTCCCCGGAGCGGACGCCGCCGTGGCGAGGGCAGAAGTCACAGCAGTGCGCGTACGCGCTCGGGATCACCGCAGACGATGAGCTGTTCGGTTGCCTTCTCCAGAGCTGCGGGCAGCGCCGCGGTGGCCTCGGAGTCGGTGCCGCCGTTGACGGCGAGCAGCACGATGGCGCGCTGAGCGGTTCGGGTGACGGCAGAGGCGTGGGCGCAGAAGACGTCCTCCGCGTCGGCCAGTTGGTGCCAGTAGGAGTCCTCACCGAAGGAGAGTTCGTGCTCCGCCCACGGATGCTGGTCGCCAGTGGTCAGCAGCAGAATCTCGCCGGGCGCCCGGCCTTCGTCGAGAAGCTTGTCCACCGTCTCGTCGGCGACCTCCACCGCCGTCGCGTCGGTAGCCGCGACCAGGTGGATGCGGGCCGTGGTGGCCGGGCCGGGGGACTTGGCCGGGGTGGACTGTTTGCCGCTCTGCGGGGGGCCACCGGGGCGGCCCGGTGTGTTCGGGCCCTTGCTGTCGGTGCGCGGCGGTGCGGGGCGCGGTGCCTGGCGGGGGCCGGGGACCGGGGCTGCGGTGCGGGATGCCTGCGGAGTTCGGGATGCTCCCGCTGAGGCGCGGGTGCCCGGGACGCTCTCGTAAATCTGTGGCTCCTCGGGAGTGAGAGGCATGAGGTGTTGTCTATCAAATGACGGAAACAGGCGTATCAGCGGGTACCGGTTGCGCGGATATTCCCGCGACGGAGATCCAGTACTTTGTGACGGCGCCGTCGGCTGTGCCGATTCAGAAGAGGCCGATCTGTTCTGTGGGCTCGCTCCGGTTGCGCTTGAGATGTTTCCAGCGGGTCAGGGCATCCATATACGCCCACGACAGCCGGTGGTAGGGGGTGGGGCCGCTGCTTTCCAGAGCGGCCCGGTGGACGGGGGAGGGATACCCGGCGTTGTCCTCGAATGCGAACTCGGCGTGCTCCGCCGCGAGTCCGGCCATGAGAGCGTCACGGCGCACCTTGGCGATGACCGAAGCGGCCGCGACAGCGACGCATGACTGGTCGCCCTTGATCACGGTCCGCACTCGCCAAGGTGCTCCGAGGTAGTCGTGCTTGCCGTCGAGGATCACGGCATCGGGGCGTTGTGGCAGGCCGTCCAGGGCTCGGACGGCGGCGAGCCGCAGGGCAGCCGTCATGCCCTGCGCGTCGATCTCCTCCGGGGTGGAGTGACCTAGCGAATAGGCACTGACCCAACCGACGAGTTCTTCGGCGAGCTCACTGCGGCGGGGTTCGGGGATGAGTTTGGAATCGGTGAGACCGGCGGGAGGACGACGCAGACCCGTGATCGCGGCGCAGACCGTGACGGGTCCCGCCCAGGCTCCACGGCCGACCTCGTCCACTCCGGCGACAATCTTGGCGCCGGTGGTGGCGCGGAGCGAACGCTCGACGCGATGGGTTGGAGACTCGTACGGCATGGCAATAACCAGCGTATCCGCTGCGGAGGCCGTGAGTTCAGGGGAGTCCGACAAAGTTGGCCCCGGACTCGGAAAGAGTCCGGAAACCGGCGCCGGTGATCGCGGAAGGCGGTGAAACAGTGACGGAGCGTCCACGAATCCAGGAAGCGCCCCGCGGTACCCGGCCCGCCGTGGCGAGCACCGGGATCAGCGCACCGCCCGCAGCAGCCAGGAGGGGAACTGCTCGGTGCGCTCATGCCACTCTCGCGGCGGAGCCGCTCCGGGACCGGCGGCTGCCACGATGCCGCCGACGATCGCGCATGTGGTGTCCACATCACCACCGGCGCTCGCGGTCGCCCAGAGCGCCGCCCGGAAGTCCCCCAGGTTCCGGGCAGCGGCCCAGAGCGCGAAGGGGACCGTGTCCTGCGTACTGGTGCGGCGACCGCAGCCGAGAACCGCCGCGACCGTGCTCACGTCGGCGTAGTCGAGCAGATCCACGGCGCGGCGCAGCCCCGCCTGCACGGCGCTGCGGGGGACGAACTCCTGGACCCGGGCCAACAGGCGCTCGGGCGTCAGCGGAGCCGGAACGCGTTCACCGCCGGCCGCGTCCGGCGTCCGTGCCGTGCCGGCCTTCGTGCCGCGGTCGGCGCCTCCCGGAACGGTGGGGAGCGGGTTCTCCGCACCGGCGACGAGGGCAGCTGCGGCCGCAACCGCCCGGGTACCCGCGACGGCCTCAGGATGCCGGTGGGTCACCTCGGCGGAGCGAACGGCTTCGTCCGCCGCACGCTCGGGGGCGTCGGCGAACCAGGCGCCCAGCGGGGCGACCCGCATGGCGCCACCGTTCCCCCAGGAACCCTGGCCCTCGAAGAGGGCGGCCGCCAATTCCCGCCAGTCTGCACCTTCCTGGCGGATCAGGCGCAGCATCCGGTTCACCGCGGGGCCGTAGCCGCGGTCGAAGTCGTGGCGCCGGGCGAAGGAGGCGGCCAGTGCGTCCTGGTCGGTGTGGCCGTGCGCCGCGAGTACGGCGACCACCGAGGCGGCCATCTCCGTGTCGTCGGTCCACTGCCAGTTCCCCGGAGGCAGTTCCCGGCGGCGCAGGTAGGCGAGGTTGGCGGGGACGAAGAACTGGGAGCCCAGTGCGTCGCCCACGGCCAGGCCGCGCAGGGCGGCAAGAGCGCGGGAGAGCCGCTCGGCGCGGTGGGGGTCGGATGGGAGAGCACTCATGTCCGGACGATATTAGCGGTGGGTTCCGTAGGGGCGGGGGTCCTGCCAGCGCTCGAAGGGCCGGTCGAGGTGATAGCGGCCTTCAGGGCCGAGGAGGAGGGCGCGGGTCTCGCCGTTGCGTGGATTGGAGAGACATTCGAACTCCTCCACTGTCCAGTGGAACCAGCGCATGCAGAACAGCCGCATCGTGAGTCCGTGCGTGACCAGCAGAACGTTCGGCGGGTTGTCGGGCGCTTCGAAGCTGCGCCACAGGCTCTCCAGGAAGGCTCCGGCCCGGTCGTAGACGTCGGCACCGGACTCGCCCTGGGCGAAGCGGTAGAAGAAGTGCCCGTAGGCGTCCCGGTACTTCTTCTGCTGGCGGACGTCGTCGCGGTCCTGCCAGTTTCCCCAGTCCTGCTCGCGAAGTCTGGGCTCCTCGCGGACCCGCATCTGGGCAGGTCCGATCCCGAGCGCGGCGAGTGTCTCCCGGGTGCGGCGGTAGGGGGACACGAAGGCCGAGACGCGCTCCTCGCCGAAGATCTCGCGGAGTCGCCTGCCCGCCTCCTCCGCCTGCCGCCGACCGCGCTCGGTCAGTGGCAGCGCGTGATCGGGCACGCGTTCGTAGATGCTGTCATCGGCGTTTCCCTCCGATTCTCCGTGGCGGAGCAGGATGATTCGGCGAGGACGTGCCATGGGCTCCACCCTAGGTCAGACGGTCCACGACGGCTCCAGGTCGATGACGTCGCCGGTGACGTGGGAGAGGTCGGCCCCGGTCCGGGCGCGCAGGGCCAGCCGCTCCACTCGCTCCGCTCGATACTTTCCGTATTCGGCGGTGGAGTTCCACATCGACAGGACCAGGAACTCGTCCTCTGTGTTCGCCTGCGCGAAGACCCCGCGCAGCATGCCTGGCGAACCGGCCATCGCCGGGTTCCACACTTTCTCCTGCATGAGCATGTAGTGCTCGATCCGGTGGGGTCGCACCCGGCAGTGAGCCACCCGGAGCAGATCCGCGTCGGTGAAGACCGGCCGGAAGCCGGTCTTCACATCGAAACGGTAGTCGAAGAGCCTGGCCTGCATCTCTTTGTAGGTGCCGAGCTGGGAGGCGTGCAGCCGGTCGTGTGAGCGGGCCATGAAGGAGTCGTAGTAGGCCCGGCTCTCCCAGAAGCCGAAGAGGTGCACGACCCCCTCCCGGGACCGGCTCCATCCCCCGCCCTGGCCCCGGAAGCCGGGTTCGCCGAGCAGTCCCGCCCATTTCCGCTGTGCCCGCGCGAATCCCGGGCGGTCGACCACCGTGCAGCGCATCCACTTGACCAGCACCGCGCTATCGTACGGCCATCCCGGTGACCCCTCGGACAGACCGAGTACACACACGTGCAGCGCACTGATGTGCGACGACGTTCCCACGTGCCTCGCCCCGCCGATCACCTCGGGGGTCGGAGCCCGGACGGGAAGTACGACGCCGCGGGCCGTCATGGGCGATGCGGCGCCGACTACCGTGCTCCACACCTTCCCGATGCGCGCACGCGACAACAGGTCGAGGCACCGGGCAGCGGCCCCGCAGGCCGGTACAGCAGAAGCCGGGACAGCGGAGAGGGAGCCGGCCCGGAGGCCGGCTCCCTCTCTCAGGTGCGGGTGGTCGATCTCAGCAGCGCGTCCTCGAGATCCTCAGGACGCGACCCCGCCCGCTGTCAGCTGCAGCCGCTGGTCGAGCCGCAGCCCTCGCACAGGTAGCAGCTACCGGCGCGGCGCATCTTGGTACCGCAGGAGAAGCACAGCGGGGCATCGGCGTTGAGGCCGAGCTGCATCTCCATCAGCTCGGTGGAGTTGTGCGCCTCGCGGGGAGCGGGGGCGGCGGCCTCCGGCTCCGTGGCCGTGCGCTGCTCGTCCTTGCCGTCCTTGGCCTCCTCGGCGGCCGCCGCCGTCTCGGCCTTGGGAGCCGACTGGGCCAGAGCGTCCGCGTCGAACTCGTCCTCGGTCGCCTCGTAGGAGCCCGTCTCCAGATGACGCTGGCGCTCGGCGGCCGAGTGGATACCCAGCGCAGAACGGGTCTCGAAGGGGAGGAAGTCCAGCGCCAGACGGCGGAAGATGTAGTCGACGATCGACTGGGCCATCCGCACATCGGTGTCGTCGGTCATACCGGCCGGTTCGAAGCGCATATTGGTGAACTTCGAGACGTAGGTCTCCAGCGGGACCCCGTACTGGAGGCCGACCGAGACGGCGATCGAGAAGGCGTCCATCATGCCCGCCAGGGTGGAGCCCTGCTTGGACATCTTGAGGAAGACCTCACCGAGACCGTCGTCCGGGTAGGAGTTGGCCGTCATGTACCCCTCCGCGCCACCCACCGTGAAAGAGGTGGTGATGCCGGGGCGGCCCTTGGGCAGCCGGCGGCGGACGGGCCGGTACTCGACGACCTTCTCCGGTTCGGGTGCCTCCGCCTTCTTCTCCTCCTTGGCCTTCGCCGACAGCGGCTGGCCGACCTTGCTGTTCTCGACGTAGACGGCGAGCGCCTTGGTACCGAGCTTCCACCCCTGGAGGTAGATCTCCTCGACGTCCTCGACGGTGCTGCTCGCGGGCATGTTGACCGTCTTGGAGATGGCACCGGACAGGAACGGCTGGGCGGCGGCCATCATGCGCACGTGCCCCATCGGGGAGATGGACCGCTCGCCCATGGCGCAGTCGAAGACCTCGTAGTGCTCCGGCTTGAGCCCGGGCGCGTCCACCACATTGCCGTGCTCGGCGATGTGCTCGACGATCGCCTCCACCTGCTCGGGCTGGTAGCCGAGGCGCTTGAGGGCCTTGGGGACCGTGTTGTTCACGATCTGCATCGAGCCGCCGCCGACGAGCTTCTTGAACTTGACCAGGGCCAGATCGGGCTCGACGCCGGTGGTGTCGCAGTCCATCATCAGGCCGATCGTGCCGGTGGGGGCCAGCACCGACGCCTGGGCGTTGCGGAAGCCGTTCTTCTTCCCCAGCCGCTGCACGTCCTGCCACGCCTCGGTGGCCGCCGCCCACACCGGGCTGTCCAGGTCGTCCGTGCGGGGAGCTGAGTCGTTGGCGTCACTGTGCTGCTTCATGACACGCCGGTGCGCCTCGGCGTTGCGGGCGTACCCCTCGTAGGGGCCGACCACCGCGGCGAGCTCTGCCGAGCGCTTGTACGAGGTGCCGGTCATCAGCGAGGTGATGGCACCGGCCAGCGCACGGCCGCCGTCGCTGTCGTAGGCATGTCCGGTGGCCATCAGCAGCGCACCCAGGTTGGCGTAGCCGATGCCCAGCTGGCGGAAGGCCCGGGTGGTCTCGCCGATCTTCTCGGTGGGGAAGTCGGCGAAGCAGATGGAGATGTCCATCGCTGTGATGACCAGTTCGGTCACCTTCGCGAAGCGCTCCGCGTCGAAGGACTGGTTGCCCTGGTCGTCGTCGCGCAGGAACTTCATGAGGTTGAGCGAGGCCAGGTTGCACGAGGAGTTGTCCAGGTGCATGTACTCGCTGCACGGGTTGGAAGCGGTGATCCGGCCCGTCTCCGGCGAAGTGTGCCAACGGTTGATCGTGTCGTCGTACTGGATGCCGGGGTCGGCGCAGACGTGGGCTGCCTCGGCCATCTTGTGGAAGAGCTTCTTCGCGTCCACCTCCTCGACGACCTCACCGGTCATCCGGGCACGCAGCGCGAAGTTGGAACCGGACTCGACGGCCTTCATGAATTCGTCGTTGACCCGGACCGAGTTGTTGGCGTTCTGGTACTGGACGGAGGCGATGTCGTCGCCGCCCAGGTCCATGTCGAAGCCCGCGTCGCGCAGGGCGCGGATCTTCTCCTCCTCCTTGACCTTGGTGTCGATGAACGCCTCGACATCCGGGTGGTCGACGTCCAGCACGACCATCTTGGCGGCGCGGCGGGTCGCGCCGCCCGACTTGATCGTCCCGGCGGAGGCGTCGGCTCCGCGCATGAAGGAGACGGGCCCCGAGGCGTTGCCACCGGAGGAGAGGAGCTCCTTGGAGGAGCGGATCCGGGAGAGGTTCAGGCCGGCTCCGGAGCCGCCCTTGAAGATCATGCCCTCTTCCTTGTACCAGTCGAGAATCGACTCCATGGAGTCGTCGACGGACAGAATGAAGCAGGCACTGACCTGCTGGGGCTGTTTGGTCCCGACGTTGAACCAGACCGGGGAGTTGAACGCGAAGATCTGGTGCAGCACGGCATAGGCGAGTTCGTGCTCGAAGATCTCCGCGTCCGCGGGGGAGTCGAAGTAGCCGTGCTCCTCACCGGCCGCCCGGTAGGTCTTCACCACGCGGTCGATGAGCTGCTTGAGGCTGCTCTCCCGCTGAGGGGTGCCCACCGCGCCGCGGAAGTACTTGCTCGTAACAATGTTGACCGCATTCACCGACCAGAAGTCGGGGAATTCGACGCCACGCTGCTCGAAGTTGATCGAGCCGTCGCGCCAGTTGGTCATGACGACGTCGCGGCGCTCCCAGTTCACCTCGTCGTACGGGTGCACTCCGGGGGTCGTGTGGACGCGCTCGATACGCAGTCCGCTCTTCGCCTTGCCGCCCTTTGCGCGGGAGCCGCGTGCCGGGCCGCTCGTCGTCTCTGTCATTCCGCCTCCCTGTGTGGGGCATAACGCCCCAACATGCCCCGGTTCTTCCCCGAGAACTGTGCCTGTCTGATGACCGGACACGGTGCGTGTCCAGGCCAAGTCTCTGTGTATGCCGAGGGTGCGCCCCGGCCCGTCGGCCGCGCTCCGCGGAGCGGCCCGCCGCTCAGTCGGCGGCGGCAGCAGCGGAGGCGCCCTCGCCCCCGCGCGCCTGTCCCGCTCGGGGCCCCGCCGCCGGGTCTCCCGCGCCGGCGGGCGGCGGCACCTCGGGCAGCACCCGCGCCTCTCCCCCGGCTGCACGCCCCTTGCCCGCCCGGGCCGACCCCCCGGGAGCCTCGCACTCACCGGCGGCTTCGTTCTCCTGAGCCCCGGGGACGAGCGACTGCACCTCGCGCAGTTCGGATATGGCCGCCTCGAAGTCCTCCAGGGACTCGAACGCCTTGTAGACCGAGGCGAAGCGCAGATAGGCGACGAGATCGAGATCCTGGAGCGGGCCGAGTATGGCGAGTCCCACGTCGTGTGTGGACAACTCCGCGCTCCCGGTGGCCCGGACGGCCTCCTCGACCCGCTGCCCGAGCTGGGCCAGCGCGTCCTCGGTCACGGGGCGCCCCTGGCACGCCTTGCGCACCCCCGCGATCACCTTGTCCCGGCTGAAGGGCTCGGTGACACCGCTCCGCTTGATCACCGTGAGTGACGCGTTTTCGACGGTGGTGAAGCGCCTGGAGCAGTGGGGGCACTGACGGCGACGCCTGATGGCGGCCCCGTCGTCGGCCGTACGGCTGTCGACCACACGGCTGTCGGGATGCCGGCAGAAGGGGCAATGCATCGTCTCCACCCTCCCAGGGCCCGCAGAACCCTCACCGTGCATAACTGATCACGTCGCGGCGCCCCCGTCACAGAGGCCCCTCGACTGGCCTCCAGCATAGGCGACATCCCTGCGGCATGAGCACCCGGGGACACAACTTCTGGTGGCGCGCGCTCATCAAACCACTAGATCTGGTGGCCGAGAGGCAAGACGGTCACGACGCGTGTCGTCGTCCGACACAGCCCACGACCCTACGCGAAGCGGGCCGCCGGAAGGCTCCTGGGGGACGCCTGCGAGACTGTGCCGGACAGCAGCGGCGCATCCCGTGCCGGGGCCACCGGAACATGAGGACCGGCGGCGGTGCGAGCAGCGGCGGCGACGGGCCCCGGAACCGCCGCGCCGCGAAGGCAGGAGTTCACCGAGCACAGCGATTACGGACAGCGACAGGCAGGGCCGGAAAACGGCTGGAAATCGCCACACCGAGACACAGCCGGCCACCCCCTGCCCGCGCTGCGGGACGGACCTGCCGGAGGGCCCCGGCCACGGCAGCGACGGGCGAGTGCATACCGTTGACGCAGCAGAAAGACGGGGGCATCGGAGATCTGCGGCCCTTCGAAACGCCCGCCGCTCCCGCCGAGCCGGATGGCGCGACCTATACACCCATCGAGCGGTAGAAGTCAGGTGAACTGCGGATTTTCACTCGAACGTGTGTTTGGCGCAACCTTTCGAAACCAACTACCGTTGTCCAGCTAGGGAGAACTTCTCGAGAGGGGCCGACGTGACCACAACCGCAGACAGCGCCACCATCACCTCCCAGAATCGCGCAGCTCAGGCAACAGCTCAGCCCATTGACGAAATTCAGTCGGTGAATGACGCCATGACCGCGGAGATTCCGGACGGCCAACAAGCGAAGCGTTCGCTTCCAGGACGACCTCCAGGCATCCGCGCGGACAGTTCGGGGCTGACCGATCGGCAGCGCCGGGTGATCGAGGTGATCCGGGATTCGGTGCAGCGGCGCGGCTACCCGCCGTCCATGCGCGAAATCGGTCAGGCCGTCGGACTCTCCAGCACCTCCTCGGTGGCCCACCAGTTGATGGCCCTGGAGCGGAAGGGCTTTCTCCGCCGCGACCCGCACCGCCCACGCGCCTACGAGGTACGTGGCTCCGACGCGCCGAGCAGCACGCAGGCGGCCACCGACACCGCCGGAAAGCCGTCCGCCTCCTACGTCCCGCTGGTGGGCCGTATCGCCGCGGGTGGTCCGATCCTCGCCGAGGAATCGGTCGAAGACGTCTTCCCGCTGCCACGCCAACTGGTCGGCGACGGCGAGCTCTTCGTCCTGAAGGTCATCGGCGACTCCATGGTCGAGGCCGCGATCTGCGACGGCGACTGGGTCACCGTCCGGCGCCAGCCCGTCGCGGAGAACGGCGACATCGTCGCCGCGATGCTGGACGGCGAGGCCACCGTGAAGCGCTTCAAGCGCGAGGACGGGCACGTGTGGCTGCTGCCGCACAACTCCTCGTACCAGCCGATCCCCGGCGACGACGCGACGATCCTCGGCAAGGTCGTCGCCGTCCTCCGCAGGGTGTGATCACCGCACCGGCGCACGACCGACAGGCAGCGAGGCAGCCACACGCTCGCTGACCGCGCCTGCTCGCCGCCGCCCGAAGGCTACGGGCCGCTGGTTCCCCCATTTCGGGACCGGCGGCCCGCCGTCGTGCCGAGAGTCGAAGAGAACCGCTGAGCAACAGCAGACCCCCGGGGGCCCTTCCTGCTCCCCTCCTCGCTCGTGCGGCGCAGAGACTCGGCTACGCCTTCTTGGCTGCCTCGTCGATGGCCGAAAGGGAGCGGCGGACCTGGTTGCGGTCCGTCGTGTACCAGAAGTCGGGCATCGAAGTCCGCAGAAAGCCGCCGTAGCGCGCCCGCTCCAGGCGCGGATCCAGCACCGCGACCACACCGCGGTCCCCGGTCGCGCGGACCAGTCGACCGGCGCCCTGGGCCATCAGCAGCGCCGCATGCGTTGCCGCCACCGCCATGAAGCCGTTGCCGCCCGACTCCTCCACGGCCTTCTGCCGGGCGCTCATCAGCGGATCGTCGGGGCGCGGGAACGGCACCCTGTCCATCACCACCAGTTGGCAGTTCGGCCCCGGGACGTCCACCCCCTGCCACAGGGACAGGGTGCCGAACAGGCAGGTCTCCGCATCGTCCGCGAAACGTCTGATGAGCTCCCCGAGCGTCTCCTCGCCCTGGAGCAGGATGGGGAGCCCCAGCCTGCCGCGCAGTTCCTCCGCGGCGGCCCGCGCACCCCGCATGGAGGAGAAGAGCCCCAGAGTGCGGCCGCCCGCCGCTTCCACCAGCTCGGCGAGCTCATCGAGCATGTCGCTGCGTTGGACGTCCCGACCGGGGGGATTCAGGTGTCCGGCGACGTAGAGGATGCCCTGCTTGCGGTAGTCGAACGGGGAACCGACGTCCAGCCCGCTCCACACGGGCACCTCGTCGTCCTCGGCCTTGCCTTCGGCATCGGTCCCCCTGATCCCCTCCGGCGCGAGGCCGAGTGAGGCGCCGACCCCGTTGAAGTTCCCGCCCAGTTTGAGCGTGGCGGAGGTCAGGATGACGGAGCGGTCGGTGAAGAGCTTCTCGCGCAGCAGCCCGGATACCGACAGCGGTGCCACCCGCAGCGAGGCTCCGTACCGCTCGTGCCGCTCGTACCAGAGGACATCGAACTCGGAGTGCTCCAGGATGCGTTCGGCGACATCGTGGATGTTCTCGACAGCCGCCTTGGCCTGCTTGCGGACCGCGTCCTCGTCCTGGACCGAGGAGTCCCGTGTGTTGCCCAGCGCGCTGAGACAGTTGCGGCCGGCGTCGCGCAGGGCCATCAGGGCGTACTCCAGGTCCTCCGGGACGGCTTCCAGCCGACCCGGCAGGGCGAGCTCCATCAGCCGTTCGAAGGACTCGGAGGCGGTCTGGAGCTGATCGGCCGCCTTCTCGTCCACCAGCTTGGCGACGCGGCGCACCGCGCGGTTGACGCTGCCGGGAGTCAGCTCGCCGGTGGCCACCCCTGTGACCCGGGAGACCAGCTCGTGCGCCTCGTCGACGATCAGCACCTCGTGGCCGGGGAGCACGGGAGCGCCCTCGATGGCGTCGATGGCCAGCAGCGCGTGGTTGGTGACGATCACATCGGCGAGCTTGGCCCGCTCCCGTGCAGCCTCCGCGAAGCATTCGGCACCGTACGCGCACTTGGACGCTCCGAGGCACTCGCGGGAGGAGACGGAGACCTGGCCCCAGGCGCGGTCGGAGACGCCGGGCTTGAGGTCGTCCCGGTCACCCGTCTCCGTCTCGTCCGACCAGTCACGCAGCCGCAGCAGGTCCTTACCGAGCTTGGAGGTGGGGGTCGCGCTCTCGAAGGGGTCGAAGAGGCCGTCCTCCTCTTCCTGCGGCACTCCCTCATGGAGTCGGTGCAGACACAGGTAGTTCGACCTCCCCTTGAGCATGGCGAACTCCGGGCGGCGTCGCAGCAGCGGATGGAGGGCCTCGACAGTACGCGGCAGGTCGCGCTCGACCAGTTGCCGCTGGAGCGCGAGCGTGGCGGTGGCCACCACGACCCGCTCTCCGTGGGCCAGCGCGGGGACCAGGTAGCCGAGGGATTTCCCGGTTCCGGTACCCGCCTGCACGAGGAGGTGGCGGCCGTCTTCGACAGCCTCGGCCACTGCCTCGGCCATAGCGGCCTGACCTGGGCGTTCCGTGCCTTTGACGGCGGTGACGGCGGCCTGGAGGAGTTCGGTGACGGCGGGCTTGCTCATAGACCCGACACCTTACGCGGCGCCACTGACACTCCGCTCGGCTGCTTTCTTGCGCGCACGGTTCCTTCCGGCCATGATCGGATCAGCTCGAACGGGAGCGCTCCGTGTCCGCATGGAGACGCTCGGTCCGATCCCCCAGGGAGTGCTCTCCTTCTCAGTGCAGCGGATTACGCACCGTCCCGTGTACGGCCGCGTGCGGGCGCTCGGCCCTGTCGCGGTAGCCGTCCGCGTGCAGTCGGTTGCGATTGAGGCAGAGGCGTTCGATGCGCGGCGTCAGCAGGTCGAACGTCTCGAACCGGGGCTTCAGCACCGGGAAACGGGCGTGATAGCGATCGATCTCGGCCCTTACGAGTGACCAGAAATCGCGCTCGCTCACCCCGAGCTGCACCTCGCACAGCGGAGCGAGATAGCGGAAGACCCCCACGAAGAGCGCCGAGTGGATGAACTGCGTCAGGAACGCGGGAGGTTCGCTCAGCAGCACCCCCCGCACGTCCCCCGGCATGGAATCGAGCTCGGGAACCGGCTCGGCACTGACGTTGACGTCGTCCACGAAATCTTTCATCGCCAGACGGGTCGGGACGTCGTGCTCGTCGAAGACCACGATGGCGTTCTCGCCGTGCGGCGAGAAGACGGTGCCGTAGCGGTACAGAAAGTGCAGCAGCGGCGGCAGCAGCGCCGCGAAAAGGTGCCTGAGCCAGATCCGGGGCTCCAGGCCCGAGCGCGCCACCAGTTCGGCGGTGAGGGAGTTGCCGTTCGCGTCGGTGTGGATCAGCGAGGCGAGCGTGCGGGCCCGCTCGTCGGAGTCGAGCAGCGGGGCGAGCGGCTCGCGCCAGATGCAGCCGAGCAGTTCACGGTACTGGTAGGGCACGTCGCCGAGCGGCTCGTACACCGGGTGCGGGACGCCCACCGAGGCCACCTCGCCCAGCAGGATCACCCGGCACTCCTCGGCGAGGAACGGATCCTGGTCCCGCAGTCCCTGCACCCAGCCGGTGACGGACGGCGCGGCGAGCGTGCGGTCGGTGGGCAGCCCGCGCCACACGAGCGTGTTGAGGATGGCGAGCGGCAGCTTGACGGTGTGCCGGTCGGGCCTGCTGACGTTGAGGAACGTGCGGATGGACTGCTGGGGCAGCCGCAGGTCTCCGTCGGTCGGCAGCGGAAGGATCTCCTGCGCCGCCACCTGCGCGGCGAACAGCGGCACGACGGTCTCGTCCCACTGCCAGGGGTGCACGGGCATGCAGAGGTAGTCCTGGGGCACCAGTCCGCGCGAGATCAGCCGCTCCCGGAAAGCGGCGCGCGTCTCCTCGCCCAGCTCGCGTGCGTACAGCTCCCCCGCGTCGGCGAGCCGCGGCGTGCCGCGGTACTGCGCCAGCCGCCGGTGCACGGCGAGCCAGGGCAGCGGCTGCGCCGTGCGGGCCTCGGGCGCCCAGTGCGTGGCGTCGCTTCCGGAGAAGCCGAGCCGTCCCTTGTTGGCCACCAGCCAGGGGTGTCCGGTCATGTGCCCCTCCAGTTCGGCGTAGCCCAGCGAGGCCAGGGCGGTGGCGGGCAGTTCGGAGGACAGCAGCCCGGCGTCTGCGGTGAGTGTGGCGGTCAGTTCGCGGAGGTAGTGGCCGGCCGTCTCACCGCTGAGCCCCAGCAGGGTGCCGGCCCGGGAGACAAAGCTCAGCGGATCCGGAGCCGGCTCCATCGAGGAGGCGTCGACGCTCCAGTGTCCGTAGGCGCCGCGGCGGGCCCGGAAGCGGACGGTGAGCTCCTCGTCCACGGGGAGGGCATAGCAGCCGGGCGCGCCACCGGGCGCGGACTGCGGCTGGAGGATCTCCTCGTAGGAGAACTCGGCGATCAGCTTGGCCAGCAGCCGCCGGGAGGCACGGGCCCAGTGCTCCGGCCCTCTCTCCAGGCCGGCGGGGACGGATAGCGGGGCTACGTCATGTGAGGAGGACGAGGAGGAGGTTCGGGACACGGAGGTTGCTCCTTGCGGGAGGCGTGGATTCAGAGGGCGGTGGCCGCACGGCACACGGCAGCGGCCACCGGGTCAGCGCGCGCGGCGCGGCTCGCGGTCCCGCACCATCAGGGCCGCGCGCTTGCCGGGGAGCTCGATCTCGGCACTGCGCCGGAACCCGGCGCCGAGGAACGCGGCGAGCGAGGGGGCGTTGCGCACGTCGGGCTCGGCCAGGACGCGCATGCACCGCGGGCGCTGCGCCAGGACGAGGTCGGCGACCGTGCGCAGCAGCAGCGTGCCCAGACCCCTTCCGCGGTGCGCCGTGCCGCCGAGGAGCAGATGCACCCCCGTGTCGTGCGGCCCCACCCGGCAGTACTGGGCGAGCGGGTCGAGGTCGGCGCGGTAGAGCTCCCAGTAGCTCATGGGCACGCCGTCGAGAACCCCGAGACAGGGAGCACTGCGCCCGTCGCCGTCCAGCTGGGGCCGCACATGCGCCTCGGTCACCCGCTCGGGTCCGGGGAGCTCCCAGAAGGCTGCCACCACCGGGTCGTTCATCCAACCGGTGAGCAGCGGCAGATCGCCGGGGAGCCCGACCGGTACGAGCCGGAAGAGGCCGGCCCCGGTCGGGACCGCGGGCCAGCTTCCGGGAGCGTCGAGGGGATCGGCGCGCTGAGGGGCGGTGTTCCCGTCGGCGCAGGACAGCCCGGCAGCGGTTCGGTCCGATGCGGCCGCGGCGCGGTACGGCCCCGGCCGACCGGACCGGTGCGCGGCGGAGTCCCGGGCGGAGGCGTCAGCGTCCCGGTCGGAGGCGGTGAGGTGATCGTCGCTACGGGTGGCGCCGGACTCCACCGGTTCCGCTTCGGCGGTTCCGGCAGGTGGCGCGGAGCCCGGCTGAGGGTGCGGCATGACGACGTCTCCTCTCCTGGGGAGGCCGGAGGCCAGGGGTCAGGGGGCTAGCGGGTTGTCGAGGGTGACGTAGACGGACTGGGTGTCGACCGGGCCGACGAGCTCGTCCATACCGTGCAACCGGGTGAGCAGGTTCGCCTTGCAACGCAGCGTCGGGGAGTCGAGCAGCAGCGCGGGCAGCGGGGAGGCGGGGTCCTGACGTGCCGCATCCTGCAGAAAGCGACGGAGCGCGGCGAGCAGCACCGTTTCGTCCGCGAGCTGCTGGGCGCCGAACGCGCCGATGAGTCCGAGAATGTTGTTGATGCCCAGGTAGTAGGCGAAGCGTTCGTCGGTGACGTCGTCCGCGACGAAGGTGTCGCTCTCCACCCCCAGCTCCGGGCCGGGCAGCCGGCGGGTGAGTGCGTCCCGGTGCGAGGTGCGGAAGTAGTACCCCTGGTTGTCCCGGTAGCGTCCGCCCGCGGGCCAGCCGTGTGCGTCCAGGAGTACGAGGGTGTTCTGCTGGTGGGCCTCGAGGGCGATGCCTCCGTGCGCGTCCAGCCAGAGGATCGGCCCCACCACGGTGTCCAGATAGCGCAGGAACCACTCGGCGGCCACCGCGCCGACCGGCCGCCTGGTGTGCCGGGCGAGCGCGTGCACCACGGCTCCGAGCCGGGAGAGCAACGCGTCGGAGGAACCGGGGTTTCCGGGCACGTGAGGGGCGGGGACGGGCGCAGTCAGTCCGGCGACGCACACGGCGTCCTCGCCCGCGCCGAAGGGATTGTGCCGTACGACGGTGTCGAAGCCGGGCACGCGTCCTTCCCCGGGGACGTCGACGCCGAGCCAGGCGGGGTCGCGCACGATGTCGAAGCAGGGATGGGCGGCGCGCCAGGCGCGGCCGAGACCGCCGCGGAGCAGCCGGTGCATCTCCACACCGCGCAGCAGTTCCTTGCGGAGGTTCTCGCGGCGCGAGTTGGTGATGCGCAGCCCCACCGAGAGCTTGAGCATCGCGTTGCTGTCCGCCCGGAAGACGGTGCGCACCGAGGAGGTGGGGCTCCAGCTCTCCCCCGTCCGACCGAGGTCGTGCAGGAGTCCGACGTCCAGCAGGGCCCGGACCATGCGGTTGTGCTGTACCTCCCGGGCCTGCCACGGGTGCAGGGGTACCGGTACGCATTCCTCGGGGAGGCGGCCGGCGAGGGCGCGCCCGCTCAGGCGCAGCGCGAGCTGGGTGACCGGTACGGGTTTGCCGCGGTCGGTCCAGGCGGAGTCCCCCGCGAGGACCGAACGGTGCACCGCCATCCAGTGCAGCGGGAAGCTGCCGCGCAGTTCGGGCGAGTAGACGCCCTCCTCCGCGTCGGAGAGGCCCTCGCGGCTCTTGGGGGTGGGGTGCAGGGGGTGACCGAAGAGCAGCGCCTGCTCACCGTCGAGGAACGGCCCGGTGCCGGGCGGGGGCGCGGGATGGTCGCGCCTGTCGGCGAGGAACCGCGCGGTGCGCTGCACGGAGTCGGCGACCCGGCCCACGAGGGCGGCGTTCTCCGCGGCTCCCGCGCCCTCGGCCGCGCCCCCGGCGGAGCCGGGGTTCCGGGCGGCGTGCGCGGCCTCGCGTCCGATCAGGGCGGCGACCGCGACGGCCTGCAGCGGGGCGGCGCCATCCGGCGCGCCCTCCAGATGCGGCGGGTCGAAACGGTGCCATCCGACGGGCGACCAGTGCCGTACCGGAACCAGCAGCGCGGTGCCGCTGGCGGACAGCGGGATGCGCAGCACTCCGTCCCGCGGGGCTTCGGGGGCGGTCTCGCGGACCCAGCAGCGCAGCAGGTTCTCGACCGCGGCCGCGTCGGCCGCCGCGCGGGGATCCGGGTTCTCCAGCGGATCGCGACGCGGCATGCATGCGTGGCGCCGGGGGGACTCCTGGTCGGAAGGCGCGAGACGGCGCTCCTGCTGGGGGACCGTCGGCTCGATCAGGTCGGCGAGCCTCCGACGGACCGGTTCCGTCGGCTCGTCGGCTCCGGAGCGCGCGTTCACTGAAGTCTCCTCCGCTGGTGTCGACCGGGCGCGCCGGGCAGCGAGCCACTGTCCCCCTTACGTACCAACGAGGTGAACGGCCCCCGAACACGGCCTGGGTGAAGTCCCCTCCACGGTCGCCGTGGCATGCGGAGCACTTGAGGGCGCGTGTGGAGGTCGTGCGCCCCGGGGAACCGCGGACCCTGCTGTGCCCGTCCCGAACACCACCGGGCATAGTGGGGGCCGCCCTCACCCGGCGAGGTGCATGACAAGTCAACAGGCACAAGTTCCACTTCAGGGGGAGTTCAGCCATGCCATCGATAGCCAGGTCCGCTCGGCGCCGTCCGGCGCTGGCCGCGGCAGCGGTCGCCGCCGTGCTGGCGGTCACTGCCACCGCCTGCGGTCCGGAGGACGACAAAGCCGACGCCAAGGCCGACTCGGCCTCCTCGCAGGAGGCGAGCCGCGACGTCAAGAAGGACCTGGGGCTCCCCGACGACCTCCCGAAGGATCTCCCGACCTCCCTGGACGACCTGGACGCCTGGAAGAACGGCGCCTGGAAGAACTGGGACCGGGACAAGTGGCTCAAGGAAGCCAAGGAGTTCTTCAACCCGATCATCGACGACCTGTGGGACCCGGACCGCATGAAGGACGCGGACGGGAACGACCGCAAGGTCGACGACTCGGACATCGACGACAGCCCCAGCGGCGGCAGCGACGGCACCGGCGAGGACGAGGGTGTCACCGACCCGAAGCCGGAGGCGGTCAAGGCCGCCGCGGTCAAGACGCCCTACACCAAGGACGATCTGCCTGTCGGCAAGGTGTTCATGGACACGCCGAAGGGGGCCATGGTCTGCTCCGGCTCCGTGTTGAAGGACCCGCGCCATCCGGGCAAGTCCAACCTGGTGGCCACCGCCGGGCACTGCGTGCACGGCGGGGCGGGCAAGGGCTGGTACCGCAACGTGGTCTTCGTGCCGGACTACAACCCCACCGGACTGTCGAACAAGCAGCTCGCCACCGCGTCGCAGAGCCAGGTCGCCCCCGACGGCATCTGGTGGGCCAAGCGCGCCCGGACGACCAAGCACTGGATCCAGAACGGCGCCGAGCGCGGCGGCAAGGGCGCCCAGCAGGACTTCGCCGTGCTCCAGGTCCAGCCCGAGGACAAAAGCAGCGCCTCGCTGGAGGAGAAGGCCGGCGGCGCACTGCAGGCCACCTTCACCACGCCGCGGGTCAAGTCCATCAAGAGCCTCGGCGCCGTGGGCTACCCGGCCGCACCGCCCTTCGACGGCTCCCGGATGTACCGCTGCGACGACAAGCCGGGCCGACTGACGATCGACCCGCAGCAGCCCTCGATGTACCGCATCGGCTGCACCATGACGGCCGGTTCCTCCGGCGGCCCCTGGCTGGACTCCTCGGGCACCCGGTTGCTCTCCGTGACCTCCATCGGCCCGATCACCGCCGACTGGCTGGCCGGTGCCCGCCTCGGCAAGGAGGCCAAGGCCGTCTTCGACACGATCAGCAAGGAGAGCTGAGCACCGATGCGGCCCGAAGAACGCCGTACGCGCCAGGCCCACCTCTCGTACGGATCATCAGGGGAACCTCGGATCATGCCACGCCTACGCAGGTCCGGACGCGGACGTCCGGTTCTGGTCACCGCGGCGCTCGCGGCGACACTCACCCTCACCGCCACCGCATGCTCGGGTGACGACGACTCCGGCAAGAAGGCGGACGCCAAGCCCGCCGCTTCCGATTCCGCTCAGGGCGGCGACGACGGGAAGGACAGGATCGGTCTCCCCGACAAGCTGCCCAAGGACCTGCCCACGTCGATGAAGGACCTCGAGGGGTGGAAGAAGGGCGCCTGGAAGAACTGGGACAAGGACCAGTGGGTGCGCGAGGCCGAGGACTTCGCCAACCCCTATATCAAGGGTCACTGGGACCTGGGGCGGATGAAGAAGGCCGAGGACAACGAGAAGAACGTCCCGAAGGACATCGAAAGCACCTCGGGCGCCGCCAATACCGCGGAACCGCGCCCGGTCAAGGCGCAGGCCGTCAAGACCCCGTACACCCGGAACGCGGCCCCCGCCGGCAAGGTCTTCATGGACACTCCGGAGGGCCCGATGGTCTGCTCCGGCACGGTCGTCAAGGATCCGCGCCATCCGGGCAAGTCCAATCTGGTGGCCACCGCCGGGCACTGCGTCCACTCCGGCAGGAGCGGCGGCTGGCTGCGCAACATCACCTTCATCCCGGCCTTCAACGACAAGGGCCGCTCCATGCCCGCGGTCAACAGCGCCCCGCCGCAGGAGGTGGCGCCGTACGGTCAGTGGTGGGTGAAGTGGGCCCAGACCAGCAACTACTGGATCCAGAAGGGCGCCAAGTCCGGGGGCGGCGGCTCCCAGCAGGACTTCGCTGTGCTGCGCGTGGAGCCGGTGAACAAGTCGGGCAAATCACTGGAGGAGACCGTCGGCAACGCCATCAAGGTCAACTTCCACGCGCCCTCGTCCTCCCGGATCAAGGGTGTCAGCAATTACGGCTACCCGGCGGCTCCGCCCTTCGACGGAGCCAGGATGTACTCCTGCACCGACCGGCCGGGCGCGCTGACGATCGACCCGCAACAGCCCGCGCTGTACCGCATCGGCTGCACCATGACGGGCGGTTCCTCCGGCGGTGCCTGGCTGATCAAGGGCTCCGGCGGCAAGCCCGAGCTGATCTCGGTCAACTCCATCGGCCCGCACCCGGCCACCTGGCTGGCGGGACCGCGGCTGGGCGCGACCGCCAAGGCGGTCTTCGACGCCGCGAGCAAAAAGGGCTGACCCTGTCGGGCACGCCGTCCCGGCGCGCCCGGCGCACATCGGACGAGGGCCGTCCCTCCCGGTCTCCGGGAGGGACGGCCCTCGTTGTCGTTCCGGTGCGGTACGCGCTGCTACGGCCGTGCGGCCAGCGGCTGGAACCCGCGCAGCTCCGCGGCGAGCTCCTCGTGCACCCGCGCCTTGAGCAGGGTTCCCTGTTCGACGTGTTCCTCGGAGAGGACCTCGCCCTGGGAGTGCACCCGGGAGACCAGCTTGCCCTCGGTGTAGGGAAGCAGCACCTCCAGCTCCACGGAAGGATGCGGCAGCTCGTTGTCGATCAGCTCCCGCAACTCGTCGACGCCCTGCCCGGTGCGGGCGGAGACGACCAGTGCGTGCTTCTCGTTGCGCAGCAGCCGCTGCACGACCAGCGGGTCGGCTGCGTCGGCCTTGTTCACGACCACGATCTCGGGCACCTGGGCAGCGCCCACCTCGCGGATGACCTCGCGCACGGCGGCCAGCTGCTCCTCGGGGGCGGGGTGTGCCCCGTCCACCACGTGCAGGATCAGGTCGGCGTCGCCGACCTCCTCCATGGTGGAGCGGAACGCCTCCACCAAGTGGTGCGGAAGGTGCCGGACGAAGCCGACCGTGTCGGCCAGCGTGTAGGCCCTGCCCGTGGGGGTCTCCGCCTTGCGCACGGTGGGGTCCAGAGTGGCGAACAGCGCGTTCTCCACCAGCACACCCGCGCCGGTGAGGCGGTTGAGCAGGGAGGACTTGCCCGCGTTGGTGTATCCGGCGATGGCAACCGAAGGCACCTTGTTGCGCCGCCGGTCCTGCCGCTGCACGTCGCGGCCGGTTTTCATCTCCGCGATCTCCCGGCGCATCTTCGCCATCTTCTCGCGGATCCGCCGCCGGTCGGTCTCGATCTTGGTCTCACCAGGACCACGCGTGGCCATACCGCCACCCGCCGAGCCGGAACCACCGCCACCCATCTGCCGCGAGAGCGACTGGCCCCAGCCCCGCAGCCTGGGCAGCATGTAGTTCATCTGGGCCAGTGCCACCTGCGCCTTGCCCTCTCGCGACTTGGCGTGCTGGGCGAAGATGTCCAGGATCAGCGCCGTGCGGTCCACGACCTTGACCTTGACGACGTCTTCGAGGTGGATGAGCTGGCCGGGAGTGAGTTCGCCGTCGCACACCACGGTGTCGGCACCGGTCTCCAGGACGATGTCCCGCAGCTCCGCCGCCTTGCCGGAGCCGATGTAGGTGGCCGCGTCGGGCTTGTCCCTGCGCTGGACGACTCCGTCGAGCACCAGCGCACCCGCGGTCTCCGCGAGGGCTGCCAGCTCGGCCAGGGAGTTCTCCGCGTCATCGGCGCTGCCGGACGTCCAGACGCCGACCAGCACCACGCGCTCCAGACGCAGCTGCCGGTACTCGACCTCTGTGACGTCCTCCAGCTCGGTGGAGAGGCCCGCCACGCGCCGCAGCGCGGCACGCTCCGAGCGGTCGAGCTGCTCACCGTCACGGTTTTCGTCCAGCTCATGACCGAGAGCGACGTCCTCTTCCATCAGGGCGCCGGCTCGGCGGTTCGTCGTGGCGGTGCGCTGGCCGTTCTGTGGAAGGGAAGAGGAGTGGGTCAAGTGGATCCTTAGGTCGACGGACTGTTGCGTACCGAACAACGTCGCAGCGGCGCGGAAGATTCCCGGCGTGAGCGGGCCCCTCGGGTCCGGCGGCGCTGCGCCGCGCGGCCACAAGGATGGTCGCACGGCGCAGCGACGGCGTCACCCGTATTTGCCGCCACTCGCCCGGCCCGGCCGACTCGGACGGGCCGGACGGACCGGCGCTGGACCGCGAGCCGCTACCGTCCGTCCGCGCGCGCCTGCTCGAGAGATCTCGCCGTGCTCACGCGCGCCTTTCCGGCCTTTCCGGCCGGGCGCCGCGGCGGCGGCTGCTGCTTCCACTCCGGGTGCCCGGGCATGGGCGGGGTGGTCTTCCCGTAGAGCCACTTCTTCAGGAACCCGCTCTGGTCCCGGCCGGACACCTCACCGGCCAGCGCGATGAAGTCGGCGGTGGTGGCGCTGGAATCGCGGTACCGGCGGGGCCAGGCGCGCTGCAGCCGGGCGAACGCCTGCTCGCCCATGTGTGCACGCAGCGCGTACAGCACCACGGCGGCGCCGTTGTACACGATCGGGGTGAAGAGCTCGATCTTCCCGCTCTTGCGAGCGGGGAGGAGCGCCGCGGGCGGCCCGTAGCGTTCGCGCCAGGTGTCGGACTGCTCGTAGGAGGCCCGCACCCGCTTCTCCACCGGGATGCCGCCGCGCTTCTCCGCATAGGCCCACTCGTGCCAGGTCGCGTGCCCCTCGTTCAGCCACAGGTCGGTCCAGCGGTGTGGGGAGACACTGTCGCCGTACCACTGGTGCGCCAGTTCGTGCACCATCAGTGACTCCCGGTACCAGTCCGGGACCTGCCGCGAGGAGAGC
Source organism: Streptomyces sp. WMMB303 (assembly GCF_029351045.1). Classification (NCBI taxonomy): domain Bacteria; kingdom Bacillati; phylum Actinomycetota; class Actinomycetes; order Kitasatosporales; family Streptomycetaceae; genus Streptomyces; species Streptomyces sp. WMMB303. The sequence continues at coordinate 5,053,377 of NZ_JARKIN010000001.1, forward strand.
AGGTTCTGCTCGAAGAGCGAGAGGGTCTGCGTCTCCAGCGCGAACCCGAAGTCCGCGTCGGCGGCCAGCACCCCGTAGGTCTCGAACGGGTACTTCCCGGCCCGTCGCTCCATCCAGGAGATCTGCCGGGAGGTCTCGTTCAGCACCGGCTCCAGCGCCTTGCGCTGCCGGGCGGGGACGACGTGCCGCAGGGCCAGCCCGTGCGGTCCCGTGGAGCGCACGACAGCGGAGCGGCCGATCGACACCTGCGCCAGTTCGGTGGCCATCGGGTGCCCCGAGCGGTACGTCCAGACCGTCTGCCGCGCCGACCCGGTACGGCCGGCCGGCAGCCCGCCGGCCACGACGGTCAGCCCGCGCGGGGCCCGCACCCGGAAGGTGAACATGGCCTTGTCCGACGGATGGTCGTTGGAGGGGAACACCCGGTGTGCCGCGTCGGCCTGGTTGGCCATGGCGAGGCCGTCCGCGGTGCGCACCCAGCCGCCGTTCTTCCGGGTGGGGTCGCTGGTGTGGCGGACCTCGATGTGCAGCCAGGAACCGCGGTGCAGCGGCGCCCCCGGCGTGACCACCAGGTCCTCGCCCGCCCGCGCGTACTCCGCCGGCCGACCGTTGACGCGCACGGACCGTACATCTCCGCCGGCGAAGTCCAGGTTGAACCGTTCCATCGGCCCGGTGATCTGCGCGTCGATCACGGTGCGGGCGCTGAGCGGCTTGCTGTTGTCACCGCTGTAGTCGAAGGAGATGTCGTAGCTGCGGACGTCGTAGCCGGGGTTGCCGAGCTGTGGGAAGAGGTGGTCGCCGATGCCGACCGGCCGGGGCGCCGGAAGGGCTGCGCCGACCAGGGCGAGCGCGGTGGCCGCGACCGTGCCGGCGACGGCGCAGCGCCGTCCGGCCGATGCGCGGGTGAGGGCTGTGAGGGCCATGCAGGATCGCTACCAGCCAGCGGGCCGCGTCCCGCCCGGCTCGGGGCCTCTCCACCCGAAAGGGGACGTGCCGCGCCTCCGCCCGCGCGGCCCGGCGGCTGTCCGGTGGCGTCCGGACGGACAGTGCGTCAGTTCGCTGGGGTCCGGCGGACGGAGCGGGTGACGTCATAGACCCCGGGCACCTGCCGCATGGCGCGCATCAGCGCGGGCAGCCCGGCGGCGTCGGGAAGTTGCAGGGTGTAGGTGTGGCGGACGCGCTGCTCGCGCGGTGGCTCGACCTCGGCCGAGACGACGGCAGCGCCTTCGGCTGCGATGGTCTCGGTGAGATCCGCGAGCAGGTGCGGGCGGCCGAACGCCTCGGCCCGCAGGGTGACCCGGCACCCCGCGTCGCCCTGTTCCCAGCGCACCGGCAGGGTGAGACGCCCCGCGGAGGCCATCCGGGCCACCGACCGGCAGCTCTCCCGGTGCACGGTGACGGCGCCGCCGCGCACCGGGAATCCGGTGACCGCGTCCGTCGGCACGGGTGTGCAGCAGCGGGCGAGCCGCACCGGCGTACCGGGGTGGCCGGGGACGACGGGGATGTTCTCGCCGTACTCGACCGGCTGCTCCCGGTGCGTGGCCGCGCGGCGCGCCCCGTTCGGCCGTGCGTCCTGCGTCGCATGCCGCGCCGGACGGTACTCGGGATGCCGCGCTCCGCGATGCGGCGATCGCAGCTCTCCCTGGGGCGTCTCGGAGCCCGCCGCCGGGTGTTCGCGCCGCGTGCCGTCCCGGTCGGCGGCTGCGTTCTCGTGCGGGTCGGACTCGCCCCGACCGGGTGCGGCGAGCCATTCTCGGATGGCGAGCCGCGCCGCAGGAGTGCGCACGTGTTCGAGCCACTCGGGTGCGGGGCCTGAGGGGGTGCCGTGGCCGGGCTCGAGGAAGAGCTGGAGGGCGTCGCCGTCCCGCAGCACGGTGGTGAGGGCGACCAGTCGGCCGTTGACGCGGGCTCCGATACACCGATGGGCGGCCTTCCCCAGCCGGGCGTAGGCGGCGTCCACGCAGGTCGCGCCGGCCGGCAGCGGCAGCGCACCCCCCGCGGGGCTCTCCCCGCCGGGGGCGGCGCAGTAGACGGTGATCTCCAGATCCTGTGCCAGTTCGTCGCGCAGTTCCTGCCAGAAGGTGTTCGGGTCGGAAGCGTGGCTCTGCCATTCCAGCAGGCGCGAGAGCCAGCCGGGGCGGGTGGGATCGGTCCGCTCCCCCGCCCCGTCTGCGGTCGACGGCGATGCTCCGCCACCATCCGGTTCGGTGAGGTCGGGCGCCTCGGCGGCGTGCGGGTCGCCGAGCGCGATGACCCCGGTCTCGGCGACCCGGTGCATGCGGCGGGTGCGGACGAGCACCTCGGCCACTTCGCCGTTCTCATCGGCGATGGCGGTGTGCAGCGACTGGTAGAGGTTGAACTTGGGTGCCGCGATGAAGTCCTTGAACTCCGAGACGAGCGGAGCGAAACAGGTGTGCAGCTCTCCCAGCACGGCGTAGCAGTCCGCGTCCTCCTCCACGAGGACCAGCAGGCGCGCGAAGTCGCAGTCGCCCAACTGGCCGCGCTTGAGCCGCAGGCGGTGGACGGAGACGGTGTGCCGGGGACGGATGAGCACCTGCGCGGCGATCCCCGCCTCCCGCAGCGTGCGGCGCACCCGGGAGGCGAAGGCGGTGAGCGGGTCGGGGCGGCCGTGCCGCTCCTGGATCAACTCGCGTGTCGCCGCGTGCTCTTCCGGATGCAGCACGGCGAAGACGAGGTCCTCCAGCTCGCTCTTGAGCGCCTGGATGCCGAGCCGTTCCGCGAGCGGAATCAGCACGTCCCTGGTCACCTGTGCGATCCGGACCTGCTTCTCGCGGCGCATCACGCCGAGGGTGCGCATGTTGTGCAACCGGTCGGCAAGCTTGATCGACATGACCCGTACATCGTTGCCGGTGGCGACGAGCATCTTGCGGAAGGTCTCCGGCTCGGCGGCCGACCCGTGGTCGACCTTCTCCAGCTTGGTGACCCCGTCGACCAGATAGCAGACCTGGTCCCCGAACTCCTGCCGTACCTGTTCGAGCGTCACGGCGGTGTCCTCGACGGTGTCGTGCAGCAGCGAGGCCGTCAACGTGGTCGTCTCCGCCCCGAGCTGGGCCAGCAGCAGGGTGACCGCGAGAGGATGTGTGATGTAGGGCTCGCCGCTCTTGCGCATCTGCCCCCGGTGCGAGGACTCGGCCAGCATGTAGGCCCTGCGCAGCGGCCGCAGGTCGGCCCGCGGGTGGTGTGCCCTGTGCACCTTCGCGACGTGCTCGATGGCGTCCGGCAGGGAGTCGCGTGGCGTGGCGCCCAGCAGTGCCGCTCTGCTGAGCTTCCGCAGACTGCGCACCGCGCTCATGGCACCTCCCGCTCCTGCGCACCCCGGCCGGAGGTGCGATGGTACCGACCCCATCACGTGCCGCCGACCGGGTCCTGTCGAGCGTGAGGCGGATCACCCCATCGTGCGACGCCGGGGTGGTGGGCCGTCGACGGGTCGCGGGTGCCGTCAGGAGAGCAGTGCCGGATCGATCGCCCCTTCTGCGACGATCTCGGCCGGGCCGGCCATCTCGATCTCCCCGTCCGGCCGCTCGGTGATCTCCAGGCGGCCTCCGGGCACCTCCACGGTGTAGGTCACGGCCACGCCGTCCCGGCGCGGGTCGGCGCCGTCCCTGCGGGCCGCCGCGACCATCACCGCGCAGGCGCCGGTGCCGCAGGACCGGGTCTCGCCCGCACCGCGCTCGTGCACCCGGAGCGCGACGTGCCGGGGACCCCGCGCGACCACGAACTCGACGTTGACGCCGTCCGGGTAGGCGCTCGCAGGCAGCACCTGCGGGGCCTCCTGCAGGGCGCCCGGCTCGGCCAGATCGGGGACGAACACCACCGCGTGCGGGTTCCCCATGCCGACCTTGCGAGCCGGCCAGGTGTGTCCGGGAACACTGACCGTGATCCTGTCTCCGCCGCCGTCCGCCGCGCTGTCCGGTGCCGCCAGCTCGGCCGCGCCCATGCCCACGGTGATGTCACCGCCGTCCTCGGCGATGTGTACCTTGCGCACCCCCGCACGGGTCGCGATGGGCAGCTCGCCGACCCCGGCCAACCCGGCACGCTCCAGGTAGCGCGCGAAGACGCGGGTGCCGTTGCCGCACATCTCCGCGACGGATCCGTCGCCGTTGCGGTAGTCCATGAACCACTCCGCTTCGGCGGCCATGGACGCGGCTTCCGGGTGCGCCGCCGAGCGGACCACGCGCAGCAGGCCGTCCCCGCCGATGCCCGCACGCCGGTCGCACAACCGGGCCACCGTCCCGGACGGCAGATCCAACAGGCCGTCCGGGTCCGGAATGATCACGAAGTCGTTCTCCGTGCCGTGCCCCTTGAGGAACGGCACTCCTGGTGTGCTGATCACGCTGCCGATCGTACGGGAGGAGTGGGATGCACCCTGCCCGCGGGCAGATCACGGCGGTAGGCAGGTCAGCGGAGCCGGGCCACCCGCCAGACGGCCAGCACCACGACGGTGCAGACCACCACGGCGTAGATCAGGACGACCCGCCAGTCGGGGCGTCCGCCGGAGCCGCGGGCCGGGAGCCCCGGCCAGGTGTGCCCCACCCGGCGGGCCGCCATCACGCTCCAGCCGGCCGAGCAGCCGCACAGCAGCAGCCCCAGCATCGCGACCACCGCTCCGGCGCTGTCACCGGGCTCGAAGGCGAGCGGGAAGGCGAACATCAGCGAGCCGAGCGCACCGAGCACCACGATCGGCGCAAGCTGCCACAGCCGCAGCTTGCGCTGCGGGCGCAGCTCGTGCGGCTCCACCGGCGGCCCCTGCTCGGCTTCGGACTCCTCGGCGGCCGGCTCGTCCGGGTCCGCCGCGAACTCGTGTCCCGGCAGCGGCTCACGGTCCTCCATGGCCGCACGCCCCGGCAGCTCACGCTCCGGCGACAGCTCCGCTTCCGCGGAAGTGGAATCGTCCCGAGGGCTGGCCTCCATTGCCACGCGCCCTCCCAACTCCGGCTTCACGGCACCCGACGTTGCTCGATGATGGCACGCCGGGGGTGACGGAACGGTCGCTCAGGGCTTCCCGATGCCATCACGTGATCAGGCTGTAACCGCCTCCGTGAGCAACGCCAGCGCCGCCCCCGACAGTTCCCGCCGGTCGGCGACCGCACCGCTCAGCCAGTTCACCCGCGGATCGCGGCGGAACCAGGAGTCCTGGCGGCGTGCGAAGCGCTTGGTCGCGCGGACGGTCGCCGCGCGGGCCTCGTCCAGCGTGCACTCCCCCGCGAGCGCCGCGAGGACCTGCTGGTACCCGAGGGCACGAGGAGCCGTGCGGCCTTCCCGCAGCCCCTGCCGCTCCAGCTCCCGGACCTCCTCCACCAGGCCGCTTTCCCACATCCGGTCCACCCGGCGGGTGATCCGCTCGTCCAGTTCGGGCCGCGCCACGTCCACGCCGATCTGCACGGTCTCGTAGACGGCCTCGTGACCGGGCAGGTTCGCGGTGAAGGGCCGCCCCGTGATCTCGATGACCTCCAAGGCCCGTACGACGCGTCTGCCGTTGCTGGGGAGGATCGCACGGGCCGCTTCCGGGTCCGCCGCCGCGAGCCGCGCGTGCAGCGGGCCGGGGCCGTACTCGGCCACTTCCGCCTCCAGCCGGGCGCGCACCTCGGGGTCCGTGCCGGGGAACTCCATGGCATCCAGGGCACCGCGGACGTACAGCCCGGAGCCGCCGACCAGGACGGGCACCCTGCCCAGTGCGCGCAGCCTGTCGATCTCCGCACGGGCCAGCCGCTGGTATTCGGCGACGCTCGCGGCGACGGTGACGTCCCAGATGTCGAGCAGGTGGTGCGGGACGCCCTGCCGCTCCTGGACGGTCAGCTTGGCGGTGCCGATGTCCATACCCCGGTAGAGCTGCATCGAGTCGGCGTTGACGACTTCGCCGCCCAGCTCACGGGCGAGGAAGACGCCCAGGTCCGACTTGCCGGCCGCGGTGGGACCCACCACTGCGACGACCGGTGGGGAATCCGGGGGGAGAGGCTGGGAGGCGGCTGCGTCAGTCACGGGTCAAGTCTCGCAAACCCGTCCGCGCCTTCTCGAACGAGCGACGTGACGGAGCGCTCATGGGGTCGTTGCCCGTTGCGAGGTTCCGACAGCCGGTTTTCCGCCGGTGCCTCGGGGCGGCGCCATGGGACGCTCCGCGAGGCGCGGGATTTCACCCACACGAGTAATATCTGGAGTAGCTATGGGTGTTTTTGCCAAACTTTTCGGCCGTTTGTCCAGTAGGTCAACACAGGAGGCTCGAGAGCCCACTCCCGCAGGGGATTCCGGGGCCCGGGAGCTGCCCCCCGAGCCGGGCGGCGGTTCCGTCGCGACGGAACCGGAAAGCGGTGAACCGGAGGGCGTGGAATCGGGCGGAGCGGGCACCCGGAGCCCGGAGGATGTGCCCTCGGCGGATGCCCCGGCGGCCGCAGACGCTCCGGTGGATGCACGTGGCCGCGAGGAATCCGAGGAGGCAGCCGACACCGGGACCGCCGCGACGGCCGGTACCGGGCCCGGCGAAGCGGGTGTCGGCATTCCCAAACAACCGTCCGCGGACGAGGCCGCCGACAGCGAGACGGGAGAGAACGCCCGCAAGTAGGCCGCGCGGCTCAGCCCGCTCGGCGTGGGAGAAAGGTGAACCCTCATGGGCTTCATGGACAAGGTCAAGGGCATGCTCGGCCAGCACGGCGACAAGGTCCAGCAGGGTGTGGACAAGGCCGCGCAGGTCGCGGACTCCAAGACCAGGGGCAAGTACAGCGACAAGATCAATTCCGGCGCCCGGAAGGCCAAGGACACAGCCCAGAAGCTGGGCGACGAGGGCCGCGGCGGCAGCGGGACGGGAGGCGGGCAGTCCGGGTCCGGCCCCACCGGCGGCACGGGCACCGGCTCCTGACCCTTCCAGGCAGGCCGGGTACCTCCCAGCACGCTGTGGAGCGCGGCCGACGCCCGGGCAGCCGCCCCGGAACCGCTCCGGCAGCACGCCGGACACCGGTCGGCGCGGCCCCGGGCGACCCGCACCGTCGGCCGGTCTTCGGCGACCCGTCGGCAGGCCGGTGGACACAGTCCCCGGCGGCCTCTGCGACGCCCCCCGAGACCCGTGTGCGCCGGCCCGCCCGGAAGCCCCCTGTGGGCACGCAGCGGGCACGCGGTGGGGGCGTACGGCGCGCACCACGCCGCACGCCCCCACCACCGTCCGCCCGGGCTGCGCCCGCGGCACAGCCCGGGCGGACGATCAGGACCAGCTGGCGACCATGTAGCCCACGCCGTAGGGCGCTTCGTCGTAGAGCAGCTTTCCGGCCAGGTCGCTGCCCTGACCGGCGCCCGCGAGCACCTGCCAGGAGGACCGCCCGGCGGCCTTCAGCTCGTACGCCAGCTCCTCGTCCAGCGCGAGCAGTGCGGCGGTGTCGGCCTCGGCCAGTGCGCGGGCGGTCTCCGCATCGAAGGCCGCGGCCCGCTCGTCGAAGTAGCCGGGTGCCTTGAGCGTGCGGCAGTTGCTGCCGTCGCCCATCACCAGAAGCGCCACCCGGTCGGCGCGGGCCGCAAGCTCGCGGCCCGCCTCCTGACAGCGGTCCCGCGACAGGGGTTCCCCGATACCCAGGCCCTCGACCGGGCAGCAGGTCCAGTCGGTGCGCTCCAGGAGCCAGGCGCCGACGGTCAGTGAGGGTGGCAGTTCACGACGGGCGGGCTCGCCCTTGCCGAGGCTCACCTCGAGGGGCACGCCGAACCCGGCGAGCGTTCCCCGCGCTCCCTGCGGGTGGGGACCGCGTCCGGCCGGTTCCGCGGGGCCGAGCACGCACAACAGGTCCGGGCGGGCGGCCGCCAGCACCCCGAGGGTGTCGTAGCAGGCGGCCCGCGCCTGATCCATCTCGGCGGCGGCTCCGCCCGCGACCTCGGGCACGAGCAGCGGGGGGCAAGGGCATACGGCTGCGGCGACAAGCATGGCGCGCAGCTTAAGTGCCCTGCACGCCTCTTCCCACCCTGCCCGCGCCGGGACTCACCCGCCCGTGCGAGATCGGCTGAAACAGGTGACGCCGGCCGACGGAAGTCGGACGGCCGGGGGCGGATGGTCACATGGCCGGCGTGGCGGCCGCTCGGCGCGGCAGGCAGCCGGTCAGCCCAGCCCGCAGCCGCCGGTGGCGGCGGGTAGCGGGTCCGGGGCGCCCACGGTGGGCAGTCCGAGCATGACGCCGCTGCCCTGCTGCTCCGGCGGCGCGGAGGTACGCCGCTCCCACGCGTCCCCGGCACGCGTGCGGCGCACGGCTCCGGCGGGCCCCTCGGCGAGCAAGTGATGGGGCGCCGCGTAGGTGATGTCGACGGTGACGACGTCACCGGGCCGCACGGGCTCCTCGGGCCGGGTGAAGTGCACCAGCCGGTTGTCGGGTGCCCGTCCGGACAGTCGCCGGGTGGCGTCGTCCTTGCGGCCCTCGCCCTCGGCGACCATCAGCTCCAGCGTGCGACCGACCTGCTTCTTGTTCTCCTCCCAGGAGATCTCCTCCTGGAGTGCCACCAGACGTTCGTAGCGCTCCTGCACGACCTTCTTGGGGATCTGGTCGGGCATCTCGGCGGCGGGAGTGCCGGGACGCTTGCTGTACTGGAAGGTGAACGCCTGCGCGAACCGGGCTTCCCGCACCACGTGCAGCGTCTCGGCGAAGTCCTCCTCGGTCTCGCCGGGGAAGCCGACGATGATGTCGGTCGAGAGCGCGGCCTGCGGGATGGCGGCGCGGACCTTCTCGATGATCCCGAGGAAGCGCTCCTGCCGGTAGGAGCGGCGCATCGCCTTCAGGACGCGGGAGGATCCCGACTGCAGGGGCATGTGCAGCTGCGGCATCACGTTGGGGGTCTCCGCCATGGCGGCGATCACGTCGTCGGTGAAGTCGCGGGGGTGGGGCGAGGTGAAGCGGACGCGCTCGAGTCCGTCGATCCGGCCGCATGCGCGCAGCAGCTTGCTGAACGCCTCGCGGTCGCCGATGTCGGAGCCGTAGGCGTTGACGTTCTGGCCGAGCAGGGTGATCTCGCTGACGCCTTCGTCGACCAGCGCTTCGATCTCGGCGAGGATGTCGCCGGGGCGGCGGTCCTTCTCCTTGCCGCGCAGCTGCGGGACGATGCAGAAGGTGCAGGTGTTGTTGCAGCCCACCGAGACCGAGACCCACGCCGCGTAGGCGCTCTCACGGCGGGTGGGGAGAGTGGAGGGGAACGCCTCGAGCGACTCGGCGATCTCCACCTGCGCCTCGTCCTGCAGCCGGGCCCGCTCCAGCAGCACCGGCAGCTTGCCGACGTTGTGGGTGCCGAAGACGACGTCGACCCAGGGGGCCTTCTCGACGATGGTGTCCCGGTCCTTCTGGGCCAGGCAGCCACCGACCGCGATCTGCATCCCCGGGCGGGCGGCCTTCTTCGGGGCGAGCTGGCCGAGATTGCCGTAGAGCCGGTTGTCGGCGTTCTCGCGGACGGCGCAGGTGTTGAAGACGACGACGTCCGCCGCGTCGGCGCCCTGGGGGGCGCGGACATAGCCGGCACCCTCCAGCAGTCCCGCCATCCGCTCGGAGTCGTGGACGTTCATCTGGCACCCGAAGGTGCGTACCTCGTACGTTCCCTTGACGTCCGCTGCCTGACTCCGGTCGCTACTGCTCATGTGACAAGGGTAGGCGTTCGTCCGGGCAGTCCCGGCCGCGCGGGGGCACGCTTCACGCGCCGACCCGGCAGTGTGACACACTTCACCCGGCTTCGGGTCCGGCCGGGAGGCGGAGCGTCGCCCACACCGCGTTGCCACCGGTCACGGACGAGGGCCGCACGCCCCAGTCCGCCGCCAGGGCCGCCACGATGCACAGGCCCCGGCCGCTCTCGTCCGCGGCCTCGCTGTTCTTCAGCCTTGGGCGGTCGTCGCCCTCCGCGTGGTCGTGCACCTCGATCCGCAGCAGCGCGGCAACGGACGTCTCCCGGGACACCAGGGTGGCCCGGCACAGGAGTTCGGCTTCGGGCAGGCAGCGGGTGTGCACGACGGCGTTGGTGGTCAGCTCGGACAGCAGCAGCACGGCGTCGTCCGCGGTGCCGGTGGATATCGGCGGGTCCCCCCGCTCCTCCAGCCAGCCGGTGAAGGCCAGGCGCGCACGGGCGATGTGCTGCTCACGCGCGGGGAGACGCAACTGCCAGGTGGAGTCCTCCGCGCGTCCCGGTGGCGCCCCCGGAGACGGACTGCCGGCGGGCGCTGGAGACGCCGGCATGGAGGCTGCTGCGGGATCCCTGCGAGCGGGGGCGGCGTACACGTGGAGGCGCCTTCCGTCGAGCTGGTCCCGGCCCCGCGGAAGGGCCGTGACGCGCGTGGTCTGACCGTCACTATGGCCCCTGCAGTTCCACTCAGCAAGCGACAGTGTGAAATTTGCAGTTCGCGAATCGGCGTGTTCGCACACGGCAGTTGGACCGGCAGACGGGCCGGAGTGACTCCCGCCACTCCCTTCCCGGCCGCCGGGCTGGCAGTATCCCCTTCCATGGCCGGCCTGCGTCCGCGAACGGTGTCCCGGCCGGTGCGCCGCCCGGGCGGCTCCGGCACCGGCCGGCGACGCCTGCTGTGGTCCGCGACGGCGGTGCTCGTGGTGTGCGGGCTGCTGGCGTGGTGGCTGCGGCCGTCGCCCTCGCCCGCCCCCGGCGGAAAGATCACTTTCGCCACCGGGGTACGCACCGGTGTGTACGAGCGCTACGGCACCCTGTTCAAGAAGCGGCTGTCCCGGGATCTGCCGCAGGTCGACCTGACGCTGCAGCACAGCGAGGGGTCGGTGCAGAACCTCGCCCGGATCGTCTCCGGGGAGGCCGACTTCACGATCACCGCCTCCGACGCGCTCGCCGCCTACCGGGAGAAGGGTGGCAAGGACGCCTTCCACATCCGGGCCTGCGCCCGGCTCTACGACGACTACATGCACCTGGTCGTGCCCCGTGACTCGCCGGTCGACAGTGCCGAGGACCTCAAGGGGCTGCGCGTCGGTGTGGGTGAGAAGCGCTCCGGGGTCGCCCTGGTGACCCGGAGACTGCTGAAGGCCGCGGGGCTCGACATGGACCACGACGTGCATGCCGTGCGCAAGGGCATCGACCGCATGCCCGACCTGCTCTCCGCAGGCGAGCTGGACGCGTTCTTCTGGTCGGGCGGGCTGCCGACGGGAGCGATCGAGCGCCTGGCGGAGCGGACGGACATCCGGCTGGTGCAGCTCGGCGACCTGCTCCCCCGGCTGCACGAGCAGCGCCCCGACATGCGCTACTACCGCGCGGCTGTGATGGCACCCGATGCCTACCCCACCGTGCAGCGCGGCCGGTCCGTCAAGACGGTGGCCATCGCCAATCTGCTGGTGACCATGGACCACACGGACGCGGCGCTGACCGAGGGCATCACCCGCTCCGTCATCAAGAGCAGGGACCAGATCGGACGCGAGGTGCACGCGGCGCAGAAGGTCGACCTGCGGAGCGCCATCTACACCGACCCCGTGCCGCTGCACGAGGGAGCCCGTCGCTACTACCGCTCGGCCAAACCCTGACCGGAACACCGCTGTCGGCACCAGGCCCCGACCCCCACCGAGGAGCCGCCCGATGCATGACGACCACCGCACCGTCGAGGACCGGCTGCGCCGGGTACTGGAGGAACGCGTACGGCCCGCCGTCCACACCTACGCGCTGCCGCTGACCGTCGCACGCTGGGAAGCGCCGGGAGAGCCCGTGCCCGCGGCGGACGCCATCGCGGCGCCCTACCGGCCGTCGGCCGTGGGCGAGACCTGGGGGCCGGCCTGGGGCACCACCTGGTTCCGGGTGACGGGTCAGGTGCCGCACAGCTGGGCGGGCCGCACCGTGGAGGCCGTACTCGACCTGGGCTTCGAGCGGGACATGCCGGGGTTCCAGTGCGAGGGGCTGGTGCACCGGGCGGACGGCGAGCCCGTCAAGGGGCTGCATCCGCGCAACTCCTGGGTGCGGCTTGCGGAGCCGGCAGCCGGGGGTGAGGAGGTCGAGCTGTACGTCGAGGCGGCCTCCAACCCGATCCTCAACACGCCGCAGACACCGACCTACCAGGGAGATGTCCGCACGGCCGGCAGCGCTCCGCTGTACCGGTTGGCGCGGATGGACCTGACGGTCTTCGAGCCGCAGGTGTGGGAGCTGGCTCTGGACCTGGAGGTGGCGGGCTCCCTGATGCGCGAGCTGCCGCTGGAGGACGCCCGCCGCTGGGAGCTGCTGCGCGCCCTGGAGCGGGCGCTGGACGCGCTGGATCTCGCCGACGTGCCCGGCAGCGCGGAGCGGGCGCGGGAGCGGCTGACGGCGGCGCTGGGCGCTCCCGCACGGGCCTCTGCGCACCGGGTCAGCGCGGTGGGACACGCGCACATCGACTCGGCATGGCTGTGGCCGCTGCGCGAGACGGTGCGCAAGGTGGCCCGGACCTCCTCCAACATGGTCGCGCTGATGGACGAGCATCCCGGCTTCGTCTTCGCCATGTCGCAGGCCCAGCAGTTCGCCTGGCTCAAGGAGCACCGGCCCGAGGTGTACGCCAAGGTCGCGCGCAAGGTCGCCGAGGGCCGTTTCGTCCCGGTGGGCGGGATGTGGGTCGAGTCGGACACCAACATGGTGGGCGGCGAGGCCATGGCGCGGCAGCTCGGCTACGGGAAGAAGTTCTTCCTGGAAGAGTTCGGCATCGAGACGAAGGAGGTGTGGCTGCCCGACTCCTTCGGATACACCGCGGCGCTGCCGCAACTGGTGAAGCTCTCCGGTTCCGACTGGTTCCTGACCCAGAAGATCTCCTGGAGCAGCACCAACCCCTTCCCGCACCACACCTTCTGGTGGGAGGGCATCGACGGCACCCGGGTCTTCACCCACTTCCCGCCGGTCGACACCTACAACGCGACGCTCAGCGGCGAGGAGCTGGCGCACGCGGCGCGCAACTTCCGCGAGAAGGGCGCCGCCTCGCGCTCCCTGGTGCCGTTCGGCCACGGCGACGGCGGTGGGGGCGCGACCCGCGAGATGCTGGGGCGCGCGGCACGTACCCGTGATCTGGACGGCTCGCCGCGGGTCACGGTCGAGAAGCCCGCAGCGTTCTTCGAGAAGGCGCGGGCGGAGTATCCCGACGCACCGGTGTGGCAGGGCGAGCTCTATCTGGAGCTGCACCGGGGCACCTACACCTCGCAAGCCGCCACCAAGCAGGGCAACCGGCGGTCCGAGTCCCTGCTGCACGAGGCCGAGCTGTGGGCGGCCACTGCCGCTGTGCGCACCGGGTACGCCTATCCGTACGCGCAGCTCGAGGAGCTGTGGAAGACGGTGCTGCTGCACCAGTTCCACGACATCCTGCCGGGGTCGTCCATCGCCTGGGTGCACCGCGAGGCCCGCCGGACGTATGCGCGGGTCGCCGAGGAGCTGACAGGGATCGTCGAGGAGGCCCAGCGGGCGCTCGTCGGGCGCGGGGAGCGCGACGTCGTCTTCAACGGCTCCCCGCACACCCGTCGTGGCGTCCCGGCGGGCGGCGCCCGGCCCGCCACCGAGAGCGGCGCCGAGCACCGGACCGGCGCCGAGGGCGAGGAGACGGTGACCGTGACCGAGCGGACACGCGGCGGCTGGACGCTGGACAACGGGCTGGTGCGGGTGGAGGTGGACGGCCGCGGACTGGTCGTCTCCGCGTACGACCGGCGCGCCCGGCGGGAGGCCGTGGCCCCCGGCTGCCCGGCCAACCTCCTCCAGCTCCACCCCGATCTGCCCAACCACTGGGACGCCTGGGACGTCGACGCGTTCTACCGGCACACGGCCACCGATCTGACGCACGCCGACGACGTGACCCTCTCCGCTGCGGACGGCAGCAGCGCCACCGTCCGGGCCCGCCGCTCCTTCGGCGACTCGACCGCGGTGCAGTCGGTGACCCTGCACGCGGGCAGTCCTCTGCTGCTGATGGAGGCCGACGTCGACTGGCACGAGAGCGAGAAGCTGCTCAAGGCGGCGTTCCCGCTGGACGTGAAGGCCGACCGGTCGGCTGCCGAAACCCAGTTCGGACACGTCTTCCGGCCCACCCACACCAACACCACGTGGGAGGCGGCGAAGTTCGAGATCTGCGCCCACCGCTGGCTGCACGTGGAGGAGCCGGGCTGGGGCGCGACGCTGGTCAACGACTCCACCTATGGGCATGACGTCACCCGGGACATCCGCGCCGACGGGGGCCAGACCACCACGGTGCGGCTGTCGCTGCTGCGCGCGCCCCGCTATCCGGACCCGGAGACGGACCAGGGCCGTCACCTGATGCGCTACGGGCTGGTACCGGGCGCGACCCTGTGGGACGCGGTGCGCGAGGGGCACTGGATCAACCTGCCCGAGCGGACCGTGCCGGGGGACGGCAGCGCCGTCGCCCCGCTGATCACGCTCGACGGCGACCAGGGCGGCCAGGTCGTCGCCGAGACGGTGAAACTGGCGGACGACGGCAGCGGCGACGTGATCGTGCGCCTCTACGAGTCGCTGGGCGGCCGGGCCGGCGCACTGCTGGCGCCCGGCTTCCCCGTCACGTCGGTGAGCGAGACGGACCTGCTGGAGCGGCCGTCGGCCGAGCCGCGGGCGCACCACACGGTGGAGGAGGACGGGGTCCGGGTGGCGCTGCGGCCCTTCCAGATCCTCACGCTGCGTCTGGGGCGTTCCGGGGAACAGTGATCAGCACCCGCAGCCCCCGCGGCTCGTGGTGCGCGAAGGACAGCCCGGCACCGCCCCCGGCGAGCAGGGCTCGGGTGATGGAGAGGCCGAGCCCCGAGCCGGAGACGTTCTGGTGGCGGCCGCTGCGCCAGAAGCGGTCGCCCACGCGCTCCAGTTCCTCGTCGGTCAGCCCGGGGCCGCCGTCGGCCGTCTCGACGGTCACGCTGTCGCCCTCGGCGTGGACGGTGACCGTGACGGTGCCGCCCTCCGGGGTGAACTTCACCGCGTTGTCGACCACGGCGTCCAGCCCGCTGGAGAGCGCCACCGGGTCGGCCCACCCGGTCGCCGCCGTCTGTCCCTCGAGCCTCAGCTCCACTCCGCTGTGCTCCGCGGTGGGCCGCCAGGCGGCGACCCGCTCGGCAGCGATCTCGGCGACGTCGGTGAGCTGCACGTGCGCGCTGCCCGAATGCTCGGCCAGCGCCAGGTCGAGCAGGTCGTCCAGCACCCTCGCCAGCCGCTTGCCCTCCGCCCGCACCGACGCCATCTCCTCGTTGCCCTCGGGCAGCTCCAGCGCGAGCAGTTCGATACGCAGCAGCAGCGCCGAGAGCGGGTTGCGCAACTGGTGCGAGGCGTCGGCGACGAAAGCGCGCTGCTGCTCCAGCACGCTCTCCAGGTTGCCGGCCATCTCGTTGAAGGAGTGCGCGAGCCTGCGCAGCTCCGGAGGTCCCACCGAGGCGACGACGCGGGAGGTGAGCTTTCCGGTGGCGATCTCGTGGGCGGCCCGGTCCAGGGTCCGGACCGGCTTGAGCACCCAGCCGGTCAGGCGCAGCGCGGCGCCGAGGGCCAGCAGCATGGCGGCCGCCTCCCCGACGGCGATGGCCAGCCAGCCGCGCAGGGTCCGCGACCGCATCGGTCCGGTGGGCGAGTCGGTCAGCACCACCGCGGCCACATCGCCGTCCCGGATGACGGGGGAGGCGACGGCGATCCGGCCGTCGCTCTGCCAGGGCCACACCTGGGGCGGGTCGTGGCTGCGGCGCCCGGCCAGCGCCTCGGCGAAGGCGCGTGCGCCGTCGGGTCGCCCCTCCGGCCCGGCCGCCTTGTCCTCGCCGGGTATCCGCCAGGTGGCGGGGGAGGCCGCCATGGTGCGGCCGTCGCGGTAGAAGACGCCGGCGCGGATGCCGTAGAGGTCGTGGTAGCGGTCGAGTTCGTGCTGGAGGGTGGCGCGACGCTCGTCCGGTGCGCTGGTGGAGGTGACGAATTGCGCGAGTGAGGCGAACCGGGCGGTGTCGTCGATCCGGTCGACGACCACCCGCTGCTGCTCGGCCTGCGCCTGGCTCAACGCCAGCGGGAAGCCCAGGGCCAGCAGGACCCCGGCCAGCAGGACGATGAGGAGCGGAAGGAGGCGGGTGCGCACGTCGGGGTTCCGGTCCGGCGGGTCAGTCGGCCCGGGCGGTCATGCGGTAGCCCACCCCGCGCACCGTCTCGATCAGGGTCGGCTGCCGCAGTTTCGAGCGGAGCGAGGCCACGTGCACCTCCAGGGTGCGCCCGGTGCCCTCCCAGCTCGTCCGCCAGACCTCGCTGATGATCTGCTCGCGCCGGAAGACGACACCGGGCCGCTGGGCCAGCAGCGCCAGCAGGTCGAACTCCTTGCGGGTGAGCGGTACGGGTGCGCCGTCCACCCGGACCTGCCGGGTGGGCAACTCGATGGTCACGGCGCCCAGCCGCAGCGTGCCGCTCTCGTCCGGCCCCTGGGAGGCGGTGCGCTCGCCGGGCGGGGGCGTCTCTTCGACCGCCGTGCGGCGGCTGACGGCGTGGATCCGGGCCAGCAGCTCTCCCATGTCGTAGGGCTTGACCACGTAGTCGTCCGCGCCGAGGTTGAGGCCGTGTATACGGGAGCGCACATCGGCGCGCGCGGTCACCATGATCACCGGGGTGGAGCTGGTGCGGCGGATACGGCCACACACCTCGAAGCCGTCCTGGTCGGGCAGGCCGAGGTCGAGCAGGACGACGGCGAAGCAGGGTCCCTCCTGACCGCCCACGAGGAGCTCCTGGAGCGCCTCGGCGCCGCTGCGTACATGGGTGACCTCGAAGCCGTGCCGCGCCAGCACCGCGGAGAGCGCCGCGGCCACGCGGTCGTCGTCCTCGACGAGCAGCAGTTTCACCGGGCACCTCCTGTTCTCCCACCGCCTCCGGCGAACGAGTCCAACAGTGCATCCACGCTGATCGGCGCAGGTGAGTCAAGGGCTCACCGGTACCGCGCGGACATCCGTTATACAGCCGGTACGACGACCGTCAGGCGGCCGCTACGCCGACCGCCGCCGGGGCCGCCACCCGGACCCGGGCGGGCCCGGCCGGGCCGGGCGAGCCGCGGCGGCATGGTGGGAGAACCGATCGGCCCCCTCTTGCCCTCTATACCCAGTCTGCCGGGGTGCGGCCGGATCGTTATGCTCAATTTCAGCTCAGATGTGATGACGCTCCTCGCAGCCGCTCACTAAGGTCCTCGCAACCGACGAGGACGGAGCTGGACGTCGATGAGCGAAGTATCGGTGACCAAGGACGCAGGCGGTCCCGAGCCCGCGACCGACAAGCTGGTCGTACTGGACAACATCAACAAGCACTTCGGTGCGCTGCACGTCCTCCAGGACATTGACCTGACCATCGCGCGCGGCGAGGTCGTCGTCGTCATCGGCCCCTCGGGGTCGGGCAAGTCCACACTGTGCCGCACCATCAACCGGCTGGAGACCGTCGACTCGGGCAGCATCACGATCGACGACAAGCCGCTGCCCGAGGAGGGCAGGGAACTGGCGAAGCTCCGTGCCGACGTCGGCATGGTCTTCCAGTCCTTCAACCTCTTCGCGCACAAGACGGTGCTGGAGAACGTCACGCTGGGCCAGACCAAGGTCCGCAGGACGGACAAGCAGACGGCGGAGCAGAAGGGCCGCGCGCTGCTGGACCGGGTCGGCGTCGGCAACCAGGCCGACAAGTACCCCGCCCAGCTCTCCGGCGGCCAGCAGCAGCGCGTCGCAATCGCCCGGGCTCTGGCGATGGACCCGAAGGTGATGCTCTTCGACGAGCCGACCTCGGCCCTCGACCCCGAGATGATCAATGAAGTCCTGGAGGTCATGCAGCAACTGGCCCGGGACGGAATGACCATGGTCGTCGTCACCCATGAGATGGGATTCGCGCGTTCGGCGGCGAACCGCGTGGTCTTCATGGCGGACGGCCGGATCGTGGAGGAAGCCACCCCCGAGCAGTTCTTCAGCAACCCGCGCAGCGACCGCGCCAAGGACTTCCTCTCGAAGATCCTGCACCACTGAGCTTTCACCGCTTGCCATGTGACCCCGTATGACCCCGTACCCACCGCCCGCTTCGGCAGCAGCGCACAGCCGGACGGGCAGCGCTTCGGCACACCGGGCCAACGACTTTCCGAGCAAGGGATGTTCACTATGAAGTTCCACAAGACCGCCGCGGCGGCAGCCGCCGTACTGGCTCTCGCCGCCACCGCGGCCTGCGGTGGCAAAGAGGGCTCCGCGGGCGACAAGCCCAAGGACCAGACGGACGAGAAGGCGCTCCCCACCTACGAGGTCGCCAAGGACGTCAAGGTCGACTCGGCCGTCCTCAAGAAGGCCCAGAAGCGCGGGAAGATCGTCATCGGCGCCAAGGCCGACCAGCCCTACCTCGGCTTCCAGGACCAGTCGACCAAGAAGTACTCCGGCTTCGACATCGAGATGGCCAAGATGATCGCGGCCGATCTCGGCTTCACGCCCAAGCAGATCGAGTGGAAGACGGTCGACTCCGGCGCCCGTGAGACCACGGTCTCCAAGGGCGACGTCGATCTGATGATCGGCACCTACACGATCAACGACGAGCGCAAGAAGCAGATCGACTTCGCCGGCCCGTACTTCCACGCCGGCGCCTCGCTGCTCGTCCGCAAGGACGAGAAGGAGGTCACCGGACCGGAGTCGGTCAAGGGCAAGAAGGTCTGCTCCATCGTCGGCTCGACGCCGCTGCAGGTCATCAAGAAGCCCAAGTACGGCGCCGAGGTCACCGAGCTGAGCAAGTACTCCGAGTGCGTCTCGCAGCTCCTCGACGGCCAGGTCGACGCGGTCACCACGGACGACGCGATCCTGATGGGCTACGCGGCGCAGAACCCCGGCAAGCTCAAGGTCGTCGGCAAGCCCTTCTCCGACGAGCCCTACGGCGTCGGCCTGAAGAAGGGCGACGCCGCGCTGCAGAAGGCCGTCGCCGACTCGATCAAGAAGCACGAGGACAACGGCGACTACAAGAAGGCGTACGACGCGACGCTGGGCAAGTCCGGCTCCAAGTTCAAGACGCCGCCCGAGATCACCGAGAAGTGATGCCGCACGCCCCGCTCCCCGGCGCCGGTGCCGCGCGGGGCGGGGCGTGGTGTTGCGGGCGCACCGCCCGCCCTTCCCGGTGCCTCGCACCCGGCGGGTGACCGCCGGGTGACCGGCCCGGCCCTTCCCGCCGTCCCTACGCGACTCCTCGCGGAGAATTCATGAACGTACTGCTCGACAACCTGGCGCTGTTCCGCGAGGGATTCCTCGGCACCCTGTGGCTGACGGTCGTCAGCGCGCTGCTCGCCGTCGTACTCGGACTGCTGATCGCCGGCTTCCGGGTCTCGCCGGTGCCTCCGCTGCGCATCTTCGGCACCCTGTGGGTGAACGTGCTGCGGAACACCCCGCTCACACTGCTGTTCCTGGTGGCGTTCTTCGTGGTGCCCAAGGTGCTCTTCCCGGGCGTCGACTCCTTCGTCCTGGCCGTCTGCGCCTGCGGCTTCTACACCTCGTCCTTCGTCGCCGAGGCCGTCCGCTCGGGCATCAACACCGTCCCGATGGGTCAGGCGGAGGCCGCCCGCGCCATCGGTATGACGTTCACCCAGACCATGCGGATCGTGGTGCTCCCCCAGGCCACGCGCTCGGTCGTACCCCCGCTGAGCAGCATATTCATCGCGTTGACGAAGAACACCGCGGTCGCCGGTGCCTTCGACAACGTCGATCTGTTCAACATCCAGAAGACACTGAGCAACGACGGCTACGACATCGCAGTGATCTTCATCTGGATCACCCTCGGCTATCTGATCATCACCTACGCCATCAACGGCCTCTTCCGGCTGCTGGAGAACCGTCTGGAGGTCGCCCGATGAGCGCGAGCGTCCTGTTCGACGCGCCCGGCCCGAAGGCGCGCTTCCGCAACCTCGTCTACTCGGTCGTCGGCAGCATCGGTCTCGCCGCCCTGATCGCCTGGGTCTGCTACCGGCTCTACGACAAGGGGCAGTTCGAAGGCGAGCTGTGGGACATCTTCAACTACGCGGGCATCCGGGAGAACATCCTCGACGCCCTGATGTCCACCTTGAAGGTGTTCGCGCTGGCGGGCGTCTTCTCCCTGGTCTTCGCGGTGCTGCTGTGCGTGGCCCGGCTGTCCGACCACAAGCCGGTGCGCTGGGTGGCGGTCGTCTTCATCGACCTGTTCCGGTCGATCCCCCTGCTCATCACGATCTTCGCACTGTGGGTGGGCATCCTCGGCCACATGACCCCGATGTGGGCGCTCGTGCTGGGCCTGACCATCTACAACGGCTGCGTCCAGGCCGAGGTGCTGCGTGCCGGTGTCAACTCGGTGCCCAAGGGCCAGGTCGAGGCGGCCTACGCACTCGGGCTGCGCAAGACGCAGGTGACCGCCTCGGTGCTGTTCCCGCAGGCCGTACGCGCCATGCTGCCGTCCATCATCAGCCAGTTGGTGGTCACCCTCAAGGACACCTCGCTGGGCTACATCATCCTCTACCCGGAGCTGCTGTACTCGGCCCGCCTGATCGCCAACAACACCCCCGTCGGCGGCGTCTATCCGACAGTGCAGACCGTCATCGTCTTCGGCGCCATCTACATCTCGCTGTGTCTCGCCCTGGCGTGGCTCGCGAAGTTCGTCGAGCAGCGCGGCAGCCGCTCCAAGGCCGGCATCGTGCCTGCCGAGGCGAAGGAGCTCGAGGAGGCCGCGGCCCCCGCAGCGCCCGAGACGAACGGCCCGGGCAGCGGCCGACCGCCGTCGAAGTGACCCGAGAACCGACCGGCTGATCCGCACGCCGCCGCCCCCCGGACGGCCTGTGGCAAGGGCACCCACCCGAGCCACAGGCCGTCCCGGCGCCCCAGGGCCTCACTTGACGCATGCTCAGGCAATGGGTTGCATACCAGCGTGATCGCGCACCAGGCTCCACCATCGGAGAACCCCGGCCCCCGTCAGCACCACCAGGGCAGTGAGGTCTCCGCACCGTGGACCCGGTGATCGTCGTCGGGGCGGGTCCGGCCGGCCTCGCCCTGTCCCTCGCCCTCGCCCGCCACGCCGTCCCCTCCCTCGTCCTGGACTCCACCGACGGCATCCCCGCAGCCCGCGCGGCCCGCACCTGCCTGCTGCGGCCGGACACCGCTGCCGTCCTGCCCGCGCTGCCCGGACTGCGCTGGCGCTCCTGGCGCACCCGGCGCCGCGCGCAGCCGGTCGAGCGGGTCGACCTGCCTCCGGAGCAGGCGCCGCTGCACATCGAGCAGCACGCGCTGGAGCGGACACTGCGCAGCGCACTGGCGGACGAGAAGCTGGCGCGGATCGTCACCGGCAGCCATGTGGACCTGCTGGAACAGGACGCCGACGGGGTCACCGCACACACCCGGGGCCCCTCCGGTACCTGGTGGCGCGGCAGCTACGCCGTGGGCTGCGACGGCGCACGCTCGACCGTCCGCAAGCTGCTCGGAGTGCGCTTCCCGGGACGCACCTCGGTCGAACGGCACGCGGTCGCCGCACTGCGGGTGCGACTGCCGTGGGAGGAGAGGGCCTACGAAGCGGACGGCCGACGCGGCGCCGCCGACGTGGGCAGTGCGCTGCTGCACCGCGACCCGGACGGAGCGCCGGGAGAGGTGACCGCCCGCCCGCTCGCCGACGAGCGTTGGCGGCTGGACTGGCTGCTGCCGCCGCGCGGCGAGCTGGTCACCCCCGAGGAGATGCTGGAGCGGGTGGCGGAGACCCTCGCCGTCTGGTCCGAGGAGTCGGTGAGCACCCTCGCGCCCGGTCGCGGCAGGACCGGGGGCGGGCGCGGACACGGTTCCGGGCAGCCGGAACCCGGCCCGGGCGGCGGAATCGGCCCCTACGAACTCGTGGACACCGGCGTCCACACCGTCCACCAGCGGTTGGCCCGGCACTGGCGCGTCCAACGGGTCTTCCTCGCCGGGGACGCCGCCCATCTGACCGGCGCGCTGGGGGTGCAGTCCGTCGACGAGGGGCTACGGGACGCGGCGAACCTCGCCTGGAAGATCGCACTGGCCTGGCACCACGGTCACGGCGCGGCGGCGGACACCCTGCTGGACAGCTACGAGACGGAACGACGGGGTGCCGTGGCCGCCCGGCTGCACGCCGTCGACCAGACGCTGCCCGTGGTACGGCGCGGGGGCGGGCTGCGGGCGCTGCTCCCGGGCGGGGGCACGCGCTCCCGTCTGGGGCTGCTCACCGACGGCCACTTGGGGCGCGGGCTGCTGGGCGCGCCCCCCACCTACGCCCGCACGCCGTTGACATCTCCGCGTCTGAAGTCTGAAACAGTGTCGGTGGGAACGGCTCCCGGTGCTCCCGTGTCCGACGTCGCGGTCACGGCGGCGGACGGCTCCCGCGGCGCGCTGCACGACTGGTTGGGCGGGCGGGGCGGAGAGCTCCTGGTGCTGCTGGTGGCTCCGGGCACCGGCGTATGGGACAGCAAACACTGGCTGTCGGCAGGCATGATGCCCGAACTGGCGTCCGCCGTAGCGGAGCTGCCACTGCGCGCGACGCTGCTGGTCACCGAGAGCTACCCGGAGACGGCGGCGCACACGGTGCTGGCGATTCGCGCGGACGGCCATCTCGCGGCGGCCTTCCCCGCGGGACGTCCGCACGCGCTGCGAGCCTGCGCGGAAGCGGTGCGCGGGGGCGCGCACACGTGAGCCCACGTGCTCTCCGCCTGCGCGGCGTCGGGTGGCGCACGGTGCGCTGCCCGAGCCCGGCATGGCAGGTGCGAGAGCACCTGGTTGCGGTGCGCTGCCGGAGCGCCGACCGGCCCGCTGTCCGGCCCGTTCATCGCCGTCACAAACCGTGGAGATACTCGTCGAGTATCTCCGAGTCCTCGCCCTCCTCCTCGAGTGCCCGCCGGACCACCCGGAGCGCGAGACCCTCGGAGTACCCCTTGCGGGCCAGCATGCCGACGAGTCGCCGAAGGCGCTTCTCCCGGTCGAGCCCTCTGGTGGAGCGCAGTTTGCGCGCCACCAAGGCGCGCGCCGTCTCCTCCTCGGAGTCGGAGTCGAGCCGGCCGACAGCCTCGTCGATCACGGTGGAATCCACCCCCTTGGTACGCAGTTCCCGGGCGAGCGCTCTGCGGGCCAGACCTCTGCTGTGGTGCCGGGAATCCACCCAGGCGGCGGCGAACGCGGCGTCGTCGATGAGACCGACGTCCTCGAATCTGGCCAGCACCTCTTCCGCCGCCTCCTCGGGCACCTCTCGCTTGCGGAGCGCGTCGGCAAGCTGCCGTCGCGTCCGGGGCGTGCCGGTGAGGAGTCGGAGGCAGATGGCCCTGGCCCGCTCCACCGGGTCCTTCGGCTCGGCCTCCGCCCCGGGCCCCCGCTCGTCCGAGCCTCGCCCCCGGTTCCGGGACGACGCACGCGATGGTCCCGCTTCGGCCCTCGACGGAGCGGGACCATCGCTGTCCTGGATGTCCGCCGACAGGCCGTCGCCACAGCGGGCGGAGGCCGAGGGCGGCTCCGGGGAAAGTGTGTACTCCGGCCAGTCGCTGCGCCGTGTCACGGGCTAGCTCTTGGCCGCGGCGGCCTTGGATGCCTTGCTCGTCCTGGCCGCCTTGGCCGCCGGAGCCGGAACGCTCTTGGCCGGGTCGGTGCCGCTGTCCGCCGCAGGGGCTGCCGGGCTGCTGTCCGCGGCGTCGGTGCCGGGCTCGCCGGCCGGATCCTGCGGCTGTACGCCGATGCCCAGCTTCTCCTTGATCTTCTTCTCGATCTCGTTGGCCAGGTCGGGATTGTCCCGCAGGAAGTTGCGGGCGTTCTCCTTGCCCTGGCCGAGTTGATCGCCCTCGTAGGTGTACCAGGCTCCGGACTTGCGGATGAAGCCGTTCTCCACACCCATGTCGATCAGGCCGCCCTCGCGACTGATGCCCATGCCGTACAGGATGTCGAACTCGGCCTGCTTGAAGGGCGGCGCCACCTTGTTCTTGACAACCTTGACGCGAGTGCGGTTGCCGACGGCGTCGGTGCCGTCCTTCAAGGTCTCGATGCGGCGGATGTCGAGCCGCACCGAGGCGTAGAACTTCAGCGCGCGGCCACCTGTGGTGGTCTCCGGCGAGCCGAACATCACGCCGACCTTCTCGCGGAGCTGGTTGATGAAGATCGCGGTGGTCTTGGACTGGTTCAGCGCACCGGCGATCTTCCGCAGCGCCTGGCTCATCAGCCGGGCCTGGAGGCCCACGTGGGAGTCACCCATCTCGCCCTCGATCTCGGCCCGGGGCACCAGCGCCGCGACCGAGTCGACGATGATCAGGTCCAGCGCGCCGGAGCGGATCAGCATGTCGGTGATCTCGAGAGCCTGCTCACCGTTGTCCGGCTGCGAGAGGATCAGCGCGTCGGTGTCGACGCCGAGGCGCTTGGCGTATTCGGGGTCCAGCGCGTGCTCGGCGTCCACGAAGGCCACCGTGCCGCCCGCCTTCTGCGCGTTGGCCACCGCGTGCAGGGTCAGGGTCGTCTTGCCGGAGGACTCCGGGCCGTAGACCTCGACCACACGACCGCGCGGGAGGCCGCCGACGCCGAGGGCCACGTCCAGGGCGGTCGACCCGGTGGGGATGATCTCGATCGGCTCGTTCGGCCGCTCGCCCATGCGCATCACGGCGCCCTTGCCGAATTGCCGTTCAATCTGTGCGAGCGCGGCGTCGAGCGCCTTCTCGCGGTCGGTTCCTGCCATGGGTGCCACCCGGTTGTTTGCTTGAGTCGATCGCTTCACGTCTCACGACGCTAGCGGCTGCCACTGACAATCGGTCCGGACCCGCGCTCACTGGGCCGTGGCCTGAGCGGGCGTGCTCGCCGGAGACTCCATAAGAATCGATGTTCGATTTTTGCGTCAAGTCGCCCCGCACGCCTGTGGAAAACCCGCAGAACCGCAGATGAGAACGCCGATATGACGGTGACCCGAGCATGGCGCCGTCGTCGATCCACCGCGTTCACCGGCCGCGACGCCACCACCGGCTGCTTCGCTCACGACCCTCGCGGCTCCTATGCCTCTCGTGCCTCCCGAGCCCCTCATTTCCCCCGCGCCCCCTCCGCCGCCGCAGACGCGGCGCGTCAGCGTCGCCCGGTACGTCGTAGCGCTTCACATACGCACCGAGGAACCCCTGGAGCGTCGCCGTGGCGGGGATGGCGACCAGCGCGCCCACGACCCCCAGCAGCGAGGCTCCGGCGACCACCGAGCCGAAGGCGACGGCCGGATGGATGTCCACGGTCCGCGCCGTGATACGCGGCTGCAGGACGTAGTTCTCCAGCTGTTGGTAGAGCACGATGAACGCCAGGACCCACAAGGCCGTCCAGGGGTCCACGGTGAACGCGATCAGCAGCGGCAGTGCTCCGCCGATGTAGGTGCCGACGGTGGGCACGAACTGCGAGACCACCCCGACCCAGACCGCCAGTGCGGCGGCGTAGGGCACACCGAGCAGTTCGAGGAAGACGAAGTGCGCACCGCCGGAGATCAGCGCCATCAGAGCCCGCGAGTAGAGGTACCCCCCGGTCTTGGCCACGGCGATCTCCCAGGCCCGCAGCACCTCCGCCTGCCGCGCGGGCGGCAGCACCGAGCACAGCGCCACCCGCAGACGCGGAGCCTCGGCGGCGAAGTAGAAGGTGAAAAGGGCGACCGTCAGGAGTTGGAAGACCCCGCCCAGCAGGGTGGCGGAGATTCCCCACACGTTCCGCGCTCCGCTGCGCAGGAATCCGCGCGCCCAGTCGGAGTGGATGGCCCGCGAGCGGAGCCTGTCGACGTCCAGGTCGGTGTGGAAGTGGGCGTTGCTCCAGCGGAGTACGTCGGAGACATACCGGGGCAGGTTCTCCACGATGCGGCTGACCTGCTCGACGAAGAGCGAGCCGAGCGCCCCGAAGAACCCCGCCGCGGCGGCCAGAAGGACCACGGAGACCAGCGCGGTGGCCGGGCCGCGCCGCACACCGCGCCGGGAGAGACCGGCGACGGCGGGCTCCATGGCCAACGCCAGGAAGAACGCGATCAGCACGTCCAGCAGCAGCCCGAGGACACGTAGGAAGGCCCAGGAGAGGATCTGATAGGCGGCGACAAGACCGAGCGCGAGCACGAAGGCCCGGGGCAGCCAGCGCGGCATGCCGGCGGACCGCGCCCCGGGCGGCTCACCCGAGCCGGCTCCCCTGCTGCCCGCCGGGCCGCCGCAGCCGGCTCCGCCCCCGGCGCGACCGTCCCGCTGCCCGTCGCCGTCGCCTGGTGCACCCACCAGGCAAGTTTCGCGCCCGCGGAGACGGCGTCCGGTAAACGACTCACCTCTTGTGCGCGGGGACCTCCATGACGTCGCACACCACGCGCCAGATGTCCTTCGCGTCCCAGCCCGCGGCGAGTGCGTCGTGCACCGTCCGCCCGCCCAGACCGGACATCACATGATCGTGCGCGAAGGAGTCGGCGTACGACTCGCCGAAGTGCTCCGCCATCCGCTGCCAGAAGTCCGTCAACCGCATGACTCCAGTATCCAGCCCTCAGGGGGCGGCTCTCCCCGACCGGCCGGCCCCCGGAGGCGCGCGGGCCTACCGTCGGGGAATGGCTCCCTGTGGATCGGTCCTCTCCCGTGCGGAGAACTTCATCTGGCTGACGGCGCGCGTCCTGGAGCAGCGCCGATTCGCGCACGACTTCCTGGACGGCGATCCGGGCGCCGTCGAGACGGCTCTCGACGCCTACCGCAACAGCGACGGCGGCTACGGCCACGCACTCGACCCGGATCTGCGCGGCCCGGTGAGCCAGCCGCTGCACACTGCCGCCGCCGTGCGGATCCTGGACAGCATCGGGCGCTGCGCCGGGCAGCGGGTGGAGCGCATCGGCCGCTATCTGACGGCGGTCTCCACCCGGGAGGGCGCGCTGCCCGCCGTGCATCCCTCGCTGCGAGGTTGTCCGGCAGCGCCCTGGTTCCCGGTCGTGGACGCGCCCCCGGGCGACCTGCTGGCCACCGGTCCGGTAGTCGGCACCCTGCACCGCAACAACGTGTGGCACGCATGGCTGTTCCGCGCGACGGACTACTGCTGGAACACCGTCGAGTCCCTGGGCAAGACCCATCCGTACGAGGTGCGGGCGGCGCTCGCCTTCCTGGAGGGCGTCCCCGACCGGCCGCGCGCCGAGGCCGCAGCGGAGCGTCTGGGGACGCTGGTGCGCGAGCAGCGCCTTGTCGTGACGGACCCGGGCCGCAGGGCGGATTTCCCGCTCCCCAAGGGGTACACGCCGGCCGAGTACCACTACCCGACCGACTTCGCGCGTTCTCCCCGCTCGCCCGCCCGGCGCTGGTTCTCCGACGTGGAGCTGGAGCGCGCACTCGACCACCTGGTCAGCCGCCGGCGGGACGACGGCGGCTGGGACGTGAACCGGCCCCACTGGGCGCCGGGGACAGCACTGGAGGGGCGTCCGCAGGTCACGCTGGAGGCGCTGCGCACGCTGCGTGCCTACGGTCGGCTGTGAACGCGCTCCGATCAGTCGTCCTCCGAAGCGACGGCGCGCGCGTGCTGCTCGGACCGCGCGAGCCCCGCGGGATCCGACGGGCTAGCCCAGCGCCCGTACGCCTGCCGTGACCAGCACCGCGACGGCGACGACCACCAGGAACGGCGCCCGCACCGCCAGTGCTGCAGCGGCAGCGGCGAGCCCGGCGGCGCGGGCGTCGAGCACCAGCGACACCTGGTCGGCGAAGGTCTGCTGCGCGATCAGTGCCGCGAGCAGCGCGACGGGCAGCAGCGCGGCCAGCCGCTGGACCAGGGGCCGCTCCAGCACTCCCGCGGGTACCGAGAGACCGAGCAGCTTCACCAGGTAGCAGCCGAGGGCGGTGGCCCCTATGGCGATCCACACGCTCATCGTGTCTCCTCTGTCGCGTTCCGTTCCGCTTCCCGCACCGCACGCCGACGGGACAGCGGCCTGCTGTACACCAGCAGCACGAGAGGTGCCGCCATTGCGGCCGCCAGCACCGGCACCCCGGCCGGCAGCACCGGGAGCAGCCCGAGCCCCAGGATGACGGCCACAGCTGCTGTCGCCCGCTCCCGACCGGCGCGGAGCATGGGCGCCAACAGGGCGAGGAAGGCGGCAGGGCCGGCCGCGTCCAGCCCCCAGGTGTCCGTGTCCCCCAGGGCTCCGGCGCCCAGCGCGCCGATCAGGGTGGTGAGGTTCCACAGCACGAACAGGGTCGCTCCGGTGACGGTGAATCCGAGCCGGACCGCGTGCTGTCCGCGCTGCGCCAGGGCGACGGCCGAGGTCTCGTCGATCACCCAGTGCGCGGCGGCCGGCCGCACACTCCCGCGCAGCCCGAGCAGCGGGGAGAGCCGCAGCCCGTAGAAGGCGTTCCGGAAGCTCAGGAAGAAGGCACCGGCAGCGGCGGTCAGGGGCCCGCCCCCGGCGGCGAGCGCGCCGACGAGGGCGAACTGCGAGGCACCGGTGAAGACGAACAGGCTCAGGGCGCAGGTCTGGGCGAGGGAGATGCCCGCACCGGCGGCCGTCACGCCGAAGGCGAAGCCGGAGAGTCCGACGGCGACGCCGACGCCCAGTGCGTCGCGTACGACAGCACGGTCGTCGCGCGGGCTCTCCGCTGTGGTGTCCCCCGGTGCGCTCGGTACGCCGGTGGTTTCCGGGGGTGCGGAGGTGCTCGGCATCTCCGGTTGGTCGAGGGTTTCTCTCCGCTGTGGCACACGGTCACGTTAGGGAACCGGAGCTCATCCGTTCTTGTACGTTCTTGCACGTCCCCGCCGGTAGGCGCCGGGCGGTACGCCGACGATCCGGCCGAAGTGCCGCGTCAGGTGGGACTGGTCGGCGAAGCCGACGGCCGTGGCCGTCTCCGCGACCGGCAGCCCCGCGTCCAGCAGGGCGCGCGCCCGCTGCACGCGCGCGTCCGTCAGCCAGGTGTGCGGCGGCATCCCGTACATCCGGCGGAAGGCGCGCAGCAGGGCGAAGGGGCTGGTCCCCAGGTCGGCGGCGAGGCTCTCCAGGGAGGGCGGGTCGGCCATCCGCTCCTCCAGCAGCGCGCGGGCCCGCAGCGCGTACCGGGCCCCCGGGAGGCGGACCGGGCGTTCGGGCAGCACGCCGCCGTGCAGCTTCAGCAGCCGGGCGACCACCGCGTGCAGGTGGGTGTCGGCGGCGAGCGCGTTGCCCTCGTCGAGCGCTCGGTGCACGGCCCGCACCTGGTGGGCCGAGACCGGGTCGTCGGCAGCCGCGACGGTGAATCCGGGGGTGCCCCGGAGGCTGGTGGTCTCGGCGGCGATCCGGGCGACCAGGGCCGTATCGGGGTAGAGCACCTCGTAGGACCAGCCCTCGGGCGTCCCGGCGTGCCCGGTGTGCATCGTGTCCGGGTTGATCAGCGCCATCCCTCCGGCGCCCACCCGGTGTACGCGGCCACCGTGGTGGAACGCCTCCACTCCGTCGGTGATCGCGGCCAGCACATAGGTCTCGTGTGTGTGCCGGGCGAAGGTCTTGCGGATGTAGCGGGCTCGCAGCAGGTCCACTCCCGGCAGCTTCGGCGACTGCCAGTAGTGCGCCCTCTCCTCCCGCGTCATATCCCCCATTGTCCTCCGCGCCGATGATCCGATGAGCGGGGGTTGTGTCGGCTTCGGCGCGGCTCTCGCCTGCCTCCCGGTCGTGGCCCCGGGCCGGTGTCAGTGCCGTGCTGCACGATGGGAACCATGGCTCGGACATCGGCGCTGGACGCCTTCTCACCGGCGACCCGTGCATGGTTCACGGGTGCCTTCAGCGAGCCCACGGCCGCGCAGGAGGGTGCCTGGCGTGCGCTGGCGGAGGAGTCGGACGCGCTCGTGGTGGCACCGACCGGTTCGGGCAAGACGCTGGCCGCCTTCCTCGCTTCGCTGGACGCGCTGACCGCCACCCCGCCGCCCGCCGATCCGCTCAAGCGCTGTCGTGTGCTGTACGTGTCGCCGCTGAAGGCGCTCGCCGTCGATGTCGAACGCAATCTGCGCAGCCCTCTCACGGGTATCCGGCAGGAGTCGCTGCGGCTGGGACTGCCCGAGCCGGAGATCAGGGTCGGGATCCGTTCCGGCGACACCCCCGCGACCGAGCGCAGGTCGATCGCCCGGCGCCCGCCGGACATCCTGATCACCACCCCCGAGTCGCTGTTCCTGATGCTGACCTCCGGCGCCCGGGAGGCGCTCTCCGGCGTCGAGACGGTGATCCTCGACGAGGTGCACGCGGTGGCGGGCACCAAGCGGGGTGCGCATCTGGCGCTCTCCCTGGAGCGGCTGGACGAGCTGCTGGACGGCCCGGCGCGCCGGATCGGCCTGTCGGCCACCGTGCGGCCGGTGGACGAGGTGGCCCGTTTCCTCTCGCCCCGCAGGAACGCCGCGATCGTGCAGCCACCTTCCGGCAAGCGCTTCGACCTCTCGGTCGTGGTGCCCGTCGAGGACATGGGCGAGCTGGGAGGTTCCCCCGCTCAGGACGCCTCCGGGACCGCGGGCGGTGGTCCGGGAGGTGGAGACACGCCATCGATCTGGCCCTCGGTGGAGGAGCGGATCACCGACCTCATCCAGGAACACCGCTCCACCATCGTCTTCGCCAACTCACGGCGGCTGGCCGAGCGGCTGTGCAACCGGCTGAACGAGATCGCCTACGAACGCGCCACAGGCGAGCCCATGCCCGAGGACCACTCGCCGGCCGAGCTGATGGGCAACGCGGGCGCGGTCACCGGGGCACCCCCGGTGCTCGCCCGGGCGCACCACGGTTCGGTCTCCAAGGAGCAGCGCTCCCAGGTGGAGGAGGATCTGAAGGCGGGCAGGCTGCCTGCCGTCGTGGCCACCTCCAGTCTGGAGCTGGGCATCGACATGGGAGCCGTCGATCTCGTGATCCAGGTGGAGTCGCCGCCCTCGGTGGCTTCGGGGCTTCAGCGTGTGGGTCGGGCGGGCCACCAGGTGGGCGCGGTCTCGGCGGGAGTGGTCTTCCCCAAGTACCGGGGCGATCTGGTGCAGTCCGCCGTGGTCACCGAGCGGATGCGCGAGGGGGCCATCGAGGCGCTGCGCATCCCCGCCAACCCCCTGGACGTCCTCGCCCAGCAGATCGTCGCGATGGTCGCGGTGGACACCTGGAACGTGGACGAGCTGCTGGCTCTGGTGCGGCGGGCGGCCCCGTTCGCCGCACTTCCGGAGTCCGCCTACATCTCGGTGCTGGACATGCTGGCCGGACGGTATCCCTCGGACGCCTTCGCCGAGCTGCGCCCGCGCCTGGTGTGGGACCGGGTGGCCGAGACACTCAGCGGCCGTCCGGGCGCGCAGCGGCTGGCCGTGACCTCCGGCGGCACCATCCCGGACCGTGGGCTGTTCGGGGTGTTCCTGGCCGGAGCCGACCCGAAGAAGGGCGGCGGCCGGGTCGGGGAGCTGGACGAGGAGATGGTCTACGAGTCCCGGGTGGGTGATGTCTTCACCCTCGGTACGACGACATGGCGCATCGAGGACATCACCCGGGATCGTGTCCTGGTCACTCCCGCACCCGGGGTGCCGGGTCGGCTGCCGTTCTGGCGGGGCGACCAGTTGGGCAGACCGCTGGAGCTGGGCCGAGCCCTGGGCGCCTTTCTGCGGGAGATCGGCTCGCTCTCCCGCGAGCAGGCGGAGCAGCGGCTGGCGGCCTCCGGAATGGACGCGCTGGCCGTCGGCAATCTGCTGGCCTATCTGGCCGAGCAGCGCGAGGCCGCCGGGCACGTCCCGGACGACAGGACGATCGTCGTCGAGCGCTTCCGCGACGAGCTGGGCGACTGGCGCATCGTGGTGCACTCACCGTTCGGCGCCCAGGTGCACGCGCCCTGGGCGCTGGCCATCGGCGCCCGGCTGACGGAGCGGTACGGCATGGACGCGCAGGTGATGCATGCCGACGACGGGCTGGTGTTGCGGCTGCCGGACGCGGAACTGCTGGACCTCGACCTGTTCGACGGGGAAGCGCGGCCGCCGCGCACGCCCGGGCAGGAGGCCCCGGCCGACCGGGACGAGCCTCCGCTGGGTGTCGGCGACGTCCTCTTCGACAAGGGCGAGGTCGAGCAGACCGTCACCGACCAGGTGGGCAATTCGGCGCTGTTCGCGGCCCGCTTCCGGGAGTGCGCCTCGCGGGCGCTGCTGCTGCCGCGCCGCAGCCCGGGCAAGCGCACTCCGCTGTGGCAGCAACGCCAGCGGGCCTCCCAGCTCCTCCAGGTGGCCGCCGAGTTCGGCTCCTTCCCGATCGTCCTGGAGGCCGTGCGCGAGTGCCTCCAGGACGTGTTCGACGTCCCGGGGCTCACGGAACTGATGGGCGACATCGAGTCCCGCCGGGTGCGCGTGGTCGAGGTCACCACGCCGGAGCCGTCACCGTTCGCCCGGTCGCTGCTGTTCGGCTATGTCGCGCAGTATCTGTACGAGGGCGACTCGCCGCTGGCCGAGCGGCGGGCCGCCGCGCTCTCCCTGGACTCGCGGCTGCTGTCGGAGCTGCTGGGGCAGGCGGAGCTGCGGGAGCTGCTGGACGCCGACGTGCTGGCGGAACTGGAGCGGGAACTCCAGTGGCGTACCGAGGACCGACGCCTCAAGGACGTGGAGGGCGTGGCCGATCTGCTACGGCTGCTGGGCCCGCTCACCCCGGACGAACTGGCCGAGCGCGGCGCCGAGCCGGGCTGGGCGGCAGAGTTGGAGACGGCCCGCCGCGCCGTCCTGGTGCGGATCGCGGGCCGGGACCACTGGGCGGCGATCGAAGACGCGGGGCGGCTGCGGGACGCGCTCGGGGTGGCGCTGCCCGTCGGGGTTCCCGAAGCCTTCACCGAGCCGGTGGCGGACCCGCTGGGCGACTTGCTCTCCCGCTACGCCCGCACTCACGGCCCGTTCACCTCCGTCGAGGCGGCGGACCGCTTCGGGCTCGGGACGGCTGTCGCGGACGGCGCGCTGCACCGGCTGGCGGCCGTGGGGCGGCTGGTGCAGGGCGAGTTCCACCCCTCGGGGATCGGCCAGGAGTGGTGCGATACGGGGGTGCTGCGCAGGCTGCGGCGTCGCTCGCTGGCCGCGCTGCGCCAGGAGTTGGAGCCGGTCCCCCCGCAGTCGCTGGCCGCTTTCCTGCCGCAGTGGCAGCATGTGCGCACCAACAGCCTGCGAGGGGTGGAGGGGCTGCTGCGCTCGGTGGAACAATTGCAGGGGGCGCCCGTTCCGGCGTCCGCGTTGGAGAAGCTGGTACTGCCCGGCAGAGTCGCGGACTACGCACCGCCCCTGCTGGACGAGCTGACCGCCTCGGGCGAGGTCGTCTGGGCAGGTGCCGGAGCGCTGCCCGGCAAGGACGGCTGGATCTCGCTCCTGTTGGCCGACGCCGCCCCGCTGCTGCTGCCTTCCCCGCAACCGCTGGAGCTGACTCCGGTGCACCGGGCAGTGCTGACAGCGCTGGAAGGAGGCTACGGGCTGTTCTTCCGGCAGATCGCCGAGCGCGCGCGGGCCGCGCATCCGGAGACGACCGATCCGCAGCTCACCGAGGCCCTGTGGGATCTGGTGTGGTCGGGGAGGGTCACCGGTGACACGCTCTCACCACTGCGCGCGCTGCTGGGCTCGGGGCGTACGGCGGGCTCGACGGCGCACCGCGCGAAGCGACCCACTCCGCGGGGGCGCTACGGCTCGTTCACCGCGGCAGCCGTCGCCGCGGGCAGCGGTGCGGCCCGTCGCGGGCCGGGGCGCCCACCGGGTGCCGCACCACCGACCGTGGCCGGACGCTGGTCGCTGCTGCCCGCCGCGGAAAGCGAACCCACGCATCGGGCACACGCGCTGGCGCGCACCTTGCTGGACCGGCACGGCGTGGTGACACGTGGCGCGGTGGCCGCCGAGGGCGTGGAGGGCGGGTTCTCGGCCGCCTACCGGGTGCTGTCCGCCTTCGAGGAGAGCGGGCAGGCGCGGCGGGGCTACGTGGTCGAGGGGCTGGGGGCCGCGCAGTTCGCCATGGACGGCGCGGTGGACCGACTGCGCGCGGTCAGCACGGCCCGCGAGCGGGAGAGCGGCGTCCCCGGCGCGTACGGCGGGCCGCACAGGAGCGGCGCCCCCGCCGGGGCGGGTGCGCTGGTGCTGGCGGCCGCCGACCCGGCGAACGCCTACGGTGCCGCTCTGCCCTGGCCGGCGCCTCCGCCCGGCGCCACCCACAAGCCGGGGCGAAAGGCGGGCGCGCTGGTAGTGCTGGTGGACGGCGCGCTGACTCTCTACGTCGAACGGGGCGGGAAGACGCTGCTGGCCTGGGCGCGGGATCCCGCGGCGCCGGAGAGCGCTGCGGCGGATCCGGGGACCGCGCCGACCTCGGAAGCCGCGCACCCACCGGACTCGGCGCAGGTGGTGGCCGCCGTCGACGCGCTCACCGAGGCTGCGCGCCGGGGCGCGCTCGGTACCGTCACGGTGGAGCGGGTCAACGGCACGGCGGCGCTGTCGTCACCGTTGAGCGCCGCCCTGGAAGCCGCGGGGTTCCATCCGACCCCGCGCGGACTGCGGCTGCGCGCGAGATAGCCGAGCGTCGTCGCCGACCGCGCCGACCGCCCGGGCCTCTTGGACCGCGCCCTCCCTCCACCCCCGGAAGTCGCCGGTCATTCCTGACCGGACGCCCCGGAGGACTCGCTGTCGGAGCCGGTCGCCAGCATGATCTGCCGGAGAAGGCCGGCGAGCAGTCGCTGTTCGTGCCAGTCCAGGACGCTGAACAGGCGACGCTCCTCCTCGGCGGCCGTCTCGATGGCGGCCAGCCACACAGAGCGCCCCTCGTCGGTGAGGGTGACTTCCGAAGAGGGGCCGCCGGTGGCGGTGCGGGCCACGAGATCCCGCTGCTCCAGCACGGCCAACAGTTCGGACAGGGCGTTGGGCGCCGTTCCGAGGTCGACGGCGAGTCCGGTGAGATCGGCCCGCCCGCCGTTCCCGGCCAGCAGGTGCAGGACTTCGTGCTCCTCCCGGCGCAGTCCGCACTCCGCCAGCGCCCGCTCCCCCGACCGCCGCAGGTGGTCGGCGAGGTACTGCATCCGGGTGACAGCGCCTTCGACATGGCGGTTGAGGTCGGGCAGCACCGACTGCCAGCGATCCAGATGGTCCTCGACCCAGTCCCGCGCGCCCTCCAGCGCGTCCCTCTGTTCGGCCTCGGCCTCTCCGTCCACGTCGAGCGCGTCGTGCTGTCGTTGATATCCCCACTGCCCCATGGCCACGGATCGTATCCCGTGATCGTCCGGCACTTCCCGCCGCTCTCCCCCGCTTCCGTCGGTGGCTCCTGCAACCATGGGCATATGTCCCGGGGAGCCGGGATGGTGAAGGACGCCGGAAGGCCGGGAATGTCGTGCAAGCCGTGAAAGGGGTTGATGGCCGATGCCCGAAGGGGACACCGTCTGGCGTACCGCGCACGCCCTGCACTCGGCGCTGGCCGGGCAGCCGCTGGTCCGCACGGACTTCCGGGTGCCCAGGATGGCGACGGTCGATCTGTCGGGACGGACGCTGCTGGATGTCACTCCGCGCGGCAAACATCTGCTGATGCGCGTCGAGGGCGGCTTGACGGTGCACTCCCATCTGGGCATGGAGGGCGCGTGGCGGGTCAGGGCGGGTCCGCCGGGGAATACCGACCCGCTCCGGGGCTTCGGGCCCGGCCATCAGATCCGTGCACTCCTGGCCACCGGGTCGCACACCGTTGCCGGGATCCGGCTCCCCGTACTGGAACTGGTGCGCACCTCGGCGGAGTTCACCGTGGTCGGCCACCTGGGTCCCGACCTGCTCGGCCCCGACTGGGACGCGGCTGAAGCCGAACGGCGGCTGCTCCAGGACCCGGCCCGGCCGCTGGTCGAGGCTCTGCTCGACCAGCGCAACCTGGCGGGCATCGGCAACGTCTACGCAGCCGAGTTGTGCTTTCTTGCCCGCACTTCACCCTGGGCCCCGGTGGGCTCGCTGCCCGCCGGGCTGCCGACCCGCCTGGTCGGCGCGGCCAAGCGGCTGTTGGAGGCCAACAAGGACCGCTCCCGCCGCCGCACCACCAACAGCCCGCGGCCGGACCGCGGTCTGGCGGTCTACGGACGCGCGAACCGACCGTGCCACCGTTGCGGCACCCCGATCCGCACCGGCTCCCACGGGCCGCCCGAGCGTGTCCGCACCGTCTGGTACTGCCCGCGCTGCCAGCCGGCGCCCGGGGGCGTCGAAGAAGAAGCCCAGTTCACCGGAACTTGACGTACTGTCAGCTCTCAAGGTGCCGCAGCAGCGGACTGAGCACTTCCGGCGTCTGGCGGGTCGCCGCTCGGGACGGCACAGTCCGTGCGAGAGGTCCGGCCTCTCCGCCTCTCACGACCGGGCGGACTCCGCGCTGCCACGGCCGGGGCGCCCTGCCATGGCAGCTCGCCGGACGCCCTTCCGCACCGAGCGCCCTCGCGCCACATGCACGGGCAGTACGCTCAACCCCCATCCCCCCGCTGTCACCGACGCCTCCACCGGGCCGCCCTCCCCTGCGGCCACCCGCCATATCGCACACAACCACCCGATGGCACAGGCACTCCCGAGTGCCCAGCGACACCGCAGCAACGGGCGCACAGCCGACATGCCGCCACCTCCCGCGACGGAGCCCTGGCCGCATCGGGCGGCGGCGAAGAGGACGGGCCGTCGACGAAATCGAGAACACGGCCATCGTCCCGCACCCCGGGCGACCCCGCGACCACAGCACGTGGCCCCCGGACGCAGGGGGGCGCCTCGTGCCTGCCGCGAGAGCCTCCCGCCCGGCCCCGCCCGGGAAGGGGGCGCGGCCCCGGAAGGACCTCCTGACCCGCTCGCCGCTCGGGACCGGAGCGCCGGGGGCCGGTGTGACGCCGTCGCCTCCGCATATACGAAGATCCCGCCGGAGGAACTCCGGCGGGATCTGTCGTCCGTTCCATGCCTCACCCGGCTGCCGCGTTCCGCACCCCGTGCGGAACCTCGGCAGCGGCGTGCCCGGTCACGATCGCCACCCGGCGTCAGGCCGCGACCACGTCCACGGCCTCCGTCGGCGCCTTGATCGTGACGCGCTCCTCGGGCACCCCGGTGACCGAAGTGACGGACAGCGGGTTGAGCACCGGCCGCATCGGGGCGGGCACGGCGTCGCTCGCCGCGGACTCGGCCAGCTCAGCGAGCGCCAGCTCGTCGCTGACCTCCCGCATCAGCTCGGACATCCGCACATCGAGGGCGTCACAGATCGATGAGAGCAGCTCGGACGAGGCTTCCTTCTGGCCGCGCTCGACCTCGGAGAGGTATCCGAGCGAGACCCTGGCGGACGATGAGACTTCGCGCAGGGTGCGACCCTGGCGTTGGCGCTGCCGACGCAGCACGTCACCCAACAGGCGACGGAGCAGAATCATCGGTGCTCCTCCCTCTCAACGCGCGGCGTCTTCCACAGCCTGTATCGGGACGGCCAGTTGACCCCGACTCCTTCAGGCTCCACCGTACCGCCTCGGCAGGCGGCCGTGCGGGGAGCGATGTCGTGTTCACTCAGGGCTGCAAACATCCATTCCCCCCGGTCTGTTCCCTATCCTGCCCTCCGGCATTTTCGATCAGTTCGTTGTAGAGCAGCTCCAGCGCTCCTCGAACACTCTCCGTGCGGATCCCGGCACGCTCACGTTCTCCGGCTGCCGCACCGCCGTCGGCCGGCTCACCGCTCCGGCCGACGGCCAATCGCAGCTTCCGCGCCACTGGCGTCGCCCCGGGGGCGGCGATGGCGACGTACACCGTTCCGACCGGCTGCCCGTCCTGGGGCTCGGGCCCGGCCACACCCGTCGTGGCGAGGCCCCAGTCGGCGCCGAGCACCGTGCGTACACCGTGCGCCATCCGACGAGCGACCTCCGCGTCGACAGCACCCCGCTCCTCAAGGAGTGCCCCGTCCACACCGAGTACATCCCTCTTGAGCGAGGTCGCATACGCGGTCACCGAACCACGGAAGACTCGTGAGGCACCTGGGACGCCGGTGATCTCGGCCGCGACCAGTCCTCCAGTCAGCGACTCCGCCACGGCGAGCGTCTGGTCCCGTTCGGCGAGCAGCGCCAGCACACCACCTGCCCTGGAATCCGCCTGCGTCAGGGCCGCTCACCTCCTGTGTCCTCTGCGCTCCCGGTGGCCCGCTTCTTCCCCGGGTTCCCGGAACCAAGCCCTTCATCCGCCTGGGCGCTCGCCGCCCTCTCGCCGTGCGCGGCATCGCCGCGGGCCGCCGGCTCGCTCCCGGGCGAGGACGGCCCGCTCCCCGCCGGGGACGCCGCGGACCCGGCCGCCTCCGCGGCCAGACCCGCCCGGCGCAGCACGACGGCCTGGCGTACGTAGTCGAGACCGGTGACGACGGTGAGGACGACGGCCACCCCCATCACCCACCAGCGGGCGGTGGCCAGCGGCCCGGTCAGGGCCAGCACGTACATGCCGACGGCGACGCCCTGCGCGAGCGTCTTCATCTTGCCGCCCCGGCTGGCCGGGATGACCCCGTGCCTGATCACCCAGAAGCGCAGCAGCGTGATGCCCAACTCACGGAAGAGGATCACCCCGGTGACCCACCACGGCAGGTCCGAAAGGGCGGAGAGGCAGATCAGCGCCGCTCCCATGATCGCCTTGTCCGCTATGGGATCGGCGATCTTCCCGAAGTCGGTGACGAGGTTGTACCGGCGCGCCAGCTCCCCGTCGAACAGGTCGGTGATCATGGCGATGGTGAATGCGGCCCAGGCGAACGAACGCCAGGCCGGGTCGTGACCGCCGTTCGCGACCATGAGCAGCACGAACGCGGGCACCAGCAGGAGCCGCACCATGGTCAGGATGTTCGCGATGTTCCACAGGCTCACAGGGCGTACCGTGCTCGCCGCCGCCGGTTTGGGTACGGTGCCACGCCGGGCCGCGGAGGCCGGGACTCCGGTCATCTGCCGGCCTCCTCCCCGATGCGGAGCAGGTCGGCGCCCGAACGGGCGGCCGGAGCGGCGCCGTGCCCTGCGGCGGCGGTGAGGGGCTCCGCGATCAGATCCACACCCTCGGCTGCGACGACGCGCGCCTCGACCATCCGGCCCACCGGCAGGGCGCGGCCCTCGCCGAGGACCGACCCGGAGGCCTCCAGCCGCACCAGGCCGTCGGTCTCCGGTGCCTGGTGTGCGCCGCGGCCGAGTGGCCCGTCCTCCTCGTCGTGGGTCTCGACGAGCACCCGGACGGTTTCGCCCACTCGTTCCTCGGCGCGCTGGGCGGTCAGCTCCTCGGCGAGCCTGGACATGTGCGCGAGTCGCTCTGCGACCTCGTCCGGATCCACCTTGTCCGCGTACCCGGCGGCCTCGGTGCCGTCCTCGTCCGAGTACCCGAACACCCCGATCGCGTCGAGGCGCGCTTCGGTCAGGAAGCGCTCCAGCTCCGCCACGTCCTGCTCGCTCTCGCCGGGGAAGCCGACGATGAAGTTCGACCGGGCGCCCGCCTGCGGAGCCCTCGTGCGGATCTCCTCCAGCAGCCCGAGGAAGCGCTCGGTGTCGCCGAAGCGCCGCATCGCGCGCAGCACGCCCGGCGCCGAGTGCTGGAAGGACAGGTCGAAGTAGGGAGCGACCTTCTCGGTGCCGGTGAGCACGTCGATCAGCCCGGGCCGCATCTCGGCCGGCTGGAGGTAGCTCACCCGCACCCGCTCGATGCCGTCGACGGCGGCCAGCTCCGGCAGCAGCGTCTCCAGCAGCCGGATGTCCCCCAGGTCCTTCCCGTAGGAGGTGTTGTTCTCGGAGACGAGCATGATCTCCCGAACGCCCTGCTCGGCGAGCCATCTGGTCTCGGTGAGCACGTCGGCCGGGCGGCGCGAGATGAACGAGCCGCGGAAGGACGGAATGGCGCAGAAGGAGCACCGGCGGTCGCAGCCGGAGGCGAGCTTGACGGAGGCGACGGGGCTGCTGCCCAGCCGCCGCCGCAGCGGCGCGCGCGGCCCGGAGGCGGGCGCGACACCCTCGGGGAGGTCAGCGGGGGCGGACTCGGCGGCCTCGTCGGCGCTCTGCTGGGTGGTCGCCCCG
Source organism: Streptomyces sp. WMMB303 (assembly GCF_029351045.1). Classification (NCBI taxonomy): domain Bacteria; kingdom Bacillati; phylum Actinomycetota; class Actinomycetes; order Kitasatosporales; family Streptomycetaceae; genus Streptomyces; species Streptomyces sp. WMMB303. Next base: position 5,093,203 of record NZ_JARKIN010000001.1, read on the forward strand.
GCAGCTGCCGCGGCCCCGTGTCCGGGGAGCGCGACGGCGGCGCCCTGGCGCTCGGCCGGGCTCACGGGCAGCAGCTTGCGCCGGTCGCGCGGGACGTGCGGCGCGTGCACCCCGCCGCCCAGGATGGTGCGGAGGCGGTCGGAGATATCCGTGTAGTCGTCGAACCCGAGGACCCCGTCCGCCTCGGGGAGCGCCTCGGCCAGTTCCTTGCCGTAGCGCTCGGCCATACAGCCCACGGCCACCACGGCCTGGGTTCTGCCCTCGCCCTCCTTGGCTGCGTTCTTGAGGTCGTTGGCCTCCAGCAGCGCGTCGACGGAGTCCTTCTTGGCGGCCTCGACGAAACCGCAGGTGTTGACGACGGCGACATCGGCGGCGGCGGCATCCTCGACGAGATCCCAACCATCCGCCGCCAGGCGGCCTGCGAGCTCTTCCGAGTCCACCTCGTTACGGGCGCAGCCGAGAGTGACAAGGGCGACGGTACGGCGTTCGGGCATGGGATCAGCCTACTTCGTCCCTCCGGCACCATCCGCCGCCAGGTTGCGACCATGCAGCTCACCGGTACGGGCGCGGCGCCGCATCCGGCGGCGGGCCCCTGCCGGACCCCGGTACGCGGTGCCGGTCAGCCCGCTTCGGGGTCGCCCCGGGTGTAGCTGAGGCGCTGCACCTGGCCGACCTCTCCCGCGTGCTCCACCTGCTTGCCGTTGACGTACAGCTTCACGCCCCCGGCGTTGCCCAGCACGAGGTCGAGCCGCTTGTCGTCGGTGAGGGTCTTGGACTGGCCCTCCTTGAGCACGCCTTCGTGGATCAGCCGTCCGTTGTGGTCCTTCGCGGAGACCCAGCTGTTGCCCTTCTCCGCGGTCATCCGGACGGTGACCTTGTCGGCGGGGGCCCCGGCGATGGCGCTCTCGGACGGCTTGGGCTCGCTCTTCCCGGAGGGCGAGGGGTCGGCGGAGGGTTCCGCCGAGGACTTCCCCGCGGGTGCCTCCTCCGCGGCCTGCTTGCCGGATTCCTCCCCGCCACCGCCGCCGACGAGAGTGAAACCGACGAAACCGATCACCGCGACGATTGCGGCGACCATCGCGGCCGTCCAGTTCGGTCTGCGGGGCTCGGGGCGGATGCGCTCCGCTTCGAACAGGGTTGCGGGCGGCGTGGGCTCGGGACGGCCGCCGTGTTCCTCGTCGTACTGCGCGACCAGGGCGTCGCCGTCGAGGCCGACCGCGCGTGCCAGAGTGCGGAGGTGGCCGCGCGCGTACACGTCGCCGCCGCATCGGGAGTAGTCGTCCTGTTCGATCGCCTGCACGATCGGGACACGCACCCGGGTGGCGGTACTGACCTCTTCCACGGTCAGCCGTGCGTCGATGCGGGCCTGCTGGAGGGCTCGACCGACCGGGGGCCGGTCCTCTTCGGGGGAGTTGCCGATGGACACGGGGGCGCCTTTCGAGCGTGTAGCCACCTGCTGGAGGTTCAGTCTAGGGGCGGAGCAAAAGGGTGGGGCAAGCGGGCGGAGCAAGTTTGTACGCCATATGTATGGCGTACGTATGACCGAGCTGCGCCGGGGGCGCCCGCGCGGAACCGAGTACGCCGACGTCTCTGCCCGTCCCTTCCCCCAACTTGACGTACAGACCACGGAAACGGTTGCCTCGACCGCCCTTTCGAGTGAGCTGTACCGCCGGGCAGCCGGTGCGCGGCACCCCGTCGGCACTCTGGAAGCCGCCCGCCGGCCTGCACCGGGCCGCCCACGCCGAGGTGGACGCGCCGAGTGCGGCGCCGGGCCTCCGCACGGGGACTACTGCCCGCCACCTCTGATGACCGTGAGCACCTCGTCCAGCTCGTCGGGCTTGACCAGGACATCCCGCGCCTTGGAGCCCTCGCTGGGACCCACCACGCCACGCGACTCCATCAGGTCCATCAGCCGCCCCGCCTTGGCGAACCCGACCCGCAACTTGCGCTGGAGCATCGAGGTCGACCCGAACTGGGTGGAGACGACCAGCTCCGCCGCCTGGCAGAGCAGATCCATGTCGTCGCCGATCTCCTCGTCGATCTCCTTCTTCTTGCCCTGCGCCCCGGTCACGTCCTCCCGGAAGACAGGCGTCATCTGCGCCTTGCAGTGCTCGACGACCGCCTGGACCTCCTGCTCATTGACGTAGGCGCCCTGCATCCGGGTCGGTTTGCCCGCACCCATCGGCAGGAACAGTCCGTCACCCTTGCCGATGAGCTTCTCGGCACCGCCCTGGTCGAGGATGACGCGGCTGTCGGCCAGGGACGAGGTGGAGAAGCCGAGCCGGGAGGGGACATTCGCCTTGATGAGACCGGTGACGACGTCCACCGACGGCCGCTGGGTCGCCAGCACCAGGTGGATGCCGGCGGCCCGCGCGAGCTGGGTGATCCGCACGATCGCGTCCTCCACGTCGCGCGGCGCGACCATCATCAGGTCGGCCAGCTCGTCCACGATCACCAGCAGATAGGGGTACGGCGTCAGCTCCCGTTCGCTGCCCTCGGGAGCGGACACCCGGCCGGCCCGTACCGCCTCGTTGAAGTCGTCGATGTGGCGGAACCCGAACGCCGCCAGGTCGTCGTAGCGCAGATCCATCTCGCGCACGACCCACTGGAGGGCTTCGGCGGCCTTCTTGGGGTTGGTGATGATCGGGGTGATCAGATGCGGGATGCCCTCGTAGGCGGTCAGCTCGACCCGCTTGGGGTCGACGAGCACCATCCGCACGTCCTCCGGCGTGGCCCGGGCCATCACCGAGGTGATGAGGCAGTTGATGCAGGAGGACTTGCCGGAGCCGGTGGCGCCCGCGACGAGGATGTGCGGCATCTTCGCGAGATTGGCCGAGACGTATCCCCCCTCGACGTCCTTGCCGAGCCCGACCAGCAGCGGATGCTCCTCACCCGACGCGTCGGCGGACCGCAGCACGTCACCGAGATTGACCATCTCCCGGTCGCTGTTGGGGATCTCGATCCCCACCGCGGACTTCCCGGGAATCGGATTGATGATGCGGACGTCGGGACTGGCCACGGCGTAGGCGATGTTCTTGGCCAGAGCCGTGATCTTCTCCACCTTCACCCCCGGCCCCAGCTCGATCTCGTAGCGGGTGACCGTCGGACCGCGGGTGAAGCCGGTGACGGCGGCGTTCACCTTGAACTCGGTGAAGACGGTGGTCAGCGACTGCACCACCTGATCGTTGGCGGCACTGCGGGACCGCCCCGGTCCGCCGCGTTCCAGCAGGTCCAGCGACGGCAGCGCATAGGTGATGTCTCCGGAGAGAGTGAGCTGTTCGGCACGCGCGGGCAGGTCGGCGGGTTCCGGCGACGCCGCGGCCTTCGTCAGGTCGGGGACCGGGGTGCGCTCCGTGGCCTCGTCACCCTGCGGACCCTCGCCCTGCGCACCGACCCGGCCTCGCGCGCCCGGCACGGCCGACCCGGCCGCATCGCCCTTGCGCCTCCCACCGCGCGACTTGGCGACCGAAGTGGTCAGATCGGCGACCACCGGCGACGGCTGGACCCCGTTGACGACGGCCCCGTCCAGCGAGGCGGCAGCGGCGGCGGCCACGTCCACCGCGTCCCGCGTCCGCTCGCCCTCCCCGGCGCTCGCGCCGATCTCGCCGTCGGCGGGAAGCGCCTCCCGCGGCCCTGCCCGCCGACGGCGATCGAGGGCCTCCTTCTCGGCGAGCGCGGGAGCGATCCGATCCTTGCGCATGCTGTGCGCACGGCGTCCGGTGACCGGCTCCTCCTCGTCCGGCTCCAGGTCGTAGTCGTAACCGGCCACCGGCTGGACGACACCCAGCCTCACCCCTGCGGCCCGGAGACGCTGCGGGATGGCGTTGACCGGGGTGGCCGTCACCACCAGCAGTCCGAAGACGGTGACGAGGGTGAGCAGCGCGACCGCGAGCATGTCCCCCAGCGTGAAGAGCAGCGGACGGGAGACACCCCACCCGACCAGGCCGCCCGCGTCCCGCAGCGCATCATCGCCCGCGCCCCTGCCGGGCGCGCCGCAGCCGATGTGCACGAGCCCCAGCACCCCGACCAGGAGGGCCGAAAGCCCGATCACGATCCGGCCGTTGGCCTCGGGCTTCTCCGGATGACGGATCAGCCGCACCGCGATGACGGCCAGCAGTATCGGCACCAGCAGGTCCAGCCTGCCGAACGCGCCGGTCACCAGCATCTCCACCAGATCCCCGACCGGACCCTGGAGATTGGACCAGGTACCGGCCGCGACGATCAGTGCCAGACCGATCAGCAGCAGCGCGAGTCCGTCCTTGCGATGGGCAGGGTCCAGCGCCTTGCCGCTGCGCCCTATGCCCCGCAGGAGCGCGCCGAGCGTGTGTGCCAGGCCGAGCCAGCACGCCTTGAGCACCTTGAGGACGCCACTGGTCGGGGACGGCGCCGCCGTGCCCTTGCCGCCCTTGGCCGCGGGCTTCTTGGCCGGCGCCTTCTTGGCGGCTGCCTTCTTGGGCGGCGCCTTCTTCGCCGGGGCTGCCTTCGCTGACTTCGGGGCAGCCTTCTTGGCGGGTGCTTTCTTGGCAGCCTTTCCTGTTCCCGACGCGCGTGAGGCCATAGGTGCGAGGTTACCTGGGTCGGGCACCCGAGGCACGGAGCCCGGGGCCGTCGGCGCCCCTCCTGGGAGAGGCGGAGCCGTCCGGACTCGCCGTCACTTCCCCGCGCGACAGCCGTCGGTGGCGGCGCAGTCCATGGAGGACTGCGCCACGGGACTCCTGCCGGAGCACTTCCGGTAGCTGTTCCGTCAGTTCTGCGAGGACACCTGCGCCGAGGGGTCCCCTTCCGTTCCCGGGCCCAGCGCGTCAAGTGCGCTGCGGAGCCCGGCGAGTTTGCGCTCCAGATGCGCCGCGGTCGCAGCGGTCGCCCCGTCGGCCGCACCGCCCAACTGCTTGGTGAGCGCCTCGGCCTGCTCCTCGACGGCCGCCAGCCGGGCGGACAGTTCGACCAGCAGGCCCTGTGCCTCCTCGTCGGCGTCGCGCGCCGGGTCGGAGCTCCGCTCCCCGCCGTTCTCCAACTGGAGCCGCAGCAGTGACGCCTGCTCACGCAACTGCACGTTCTTCATGTACAGGTCCACGAACACCGAGACCTTCGCCCGCAGCACCCAGGGATCGAACGGTTTGGAGATGTAGTCGACCGCACCGGCCGCGTAGCCGCGGAAGGTGTGGTGCGGACCGTGGTTGATGGCCGTGAGGAAGATGATCGGAATGTCGCGGGTGCGCTCACGGCGCTTGATATGCGCCGCCGTCTCGAAACCGTCCATGCCCGGCATCTGGACATCCAGCAGAATGACCGCGAAGTCGTCGGTCAGCAGCGCCTTGAGCGCTTCCTCCCCTGACGATGCCCGCACCAGCGTCTGATCGAGCGCGGAGAGGATCGCCTCCAGCGCCAGCAGATTCTCCGGCCGGTCATCGACCAGGAGGATCTTGGCCTTCTGCACCATGGCCCGTCCTCCTCGCCCCGGCAGCCTCTCGGACGCCGCCCCTGGGAGCGGCATCCTGTCGCCGCCGCCCGTCCTTGTGCCGGTCATGGTAGCCGCACCCCGTGGTCCGCCACACCCTGTCACCGTGATGTCACTGTGCACGTAGCGGAAACGCCCCAGAGGACCAAAAGGTTCCCGGTTCACCGCGTTTCCACACGCGTTCGGCCACACTGCGTCAACGCAAGCCCTCATCGACACAGTGTCATATTCACCCGCCCTCCATCCACCGCCTCATGACATCCAGCAGATGATCAGTGTCCACCGGCTTGGTGACGTAGTCGGAAGCACCGGATTCGATGCTCTTCTCCCGGTCCCCCTTCATCGCCTTGGCGGTCAGCGCGATGATCGGCAATCCGGCGAACTGCGGCATCTTGCGGATGGCCGCCGTCGTCGCATAACCGTCCATCTCCGGCATCATGATGTCCATCAGCACCACGGCCGCGTCGTCGTGCTGCTCCAGCACCTCGATGCCCTCCCGGCCGTTCTCGGCGTAGAGGACCTGCAGCCCGTGCTGCTCCAGCACGCTGGTGAGCGCGAAGACGTTCCGGATGTCGTCGTCGACGATGAGCACCTTCCGGCCCGCCAGATCGCCGGCCTCTCCGGCTCCGGGCGAGGGCGCCGCCTCCCGGTCGTACCCGGCCGCCGGCCGCTCGCCTGCCACCTCGACGGCGCCGTCGGACGTCCCCGCCCCGGCGCCGCCCTGGAGGATCACCGGAGCAGCCGTGCCGGCGCCACCCGCGGTCCCGTCGGCCGCCCCGTTCTCGCTGCCCGAGGACGACGGACGGGCTTCCGGGGGCAGTTCGGGCTGCGCCTGGCCGCTGGCGTCCCGCAGCCGCCGCCGGTCGGCGAGCGAGTGCGCGGCCTCGTCCGCGGTCTGCTCGCCGGGCCCTCCGGCGCCGTCCGGCTCCGTCCGCCCGGCCTCCAGCTCACCCGGCGCGGCCGCCGGAACGGCCGTGTGCGCCTCCGGGAGGGCCATCGGAGCGCTGCCCGAGACGAGCTGCGCGTAGCCTTGCGGAGGCAGCTCCGTGGGGTGCAGCGGCAGGTAGAGCGTGAAGGTGGAGCCGCGGCCCGGCTCGCTGACCGCGTGGATCTCCCCGCCCAGCAGCCGGGCGATCTCGCGGCTGATGGACAGCCCCAGCCCCGTGCCGCCGTACTTCCGCGACGTGGTGCCGTCGGCCTGCTTGAACGCTTCGAAGATGACCCGCATCTTGCTCTGCGCGATTCCGATCCCGGTGTCCGTCACGGAGAAGGCGATCAGCTCCGAGTCCGCGTCCCGCAGCGACCCGTGCTCCAGCATCTGCTCACGGATCGCGTCGGGAACGTCCGAGCGGGCCGAGCGGATCACCAGCTCGACGGCCCCGCTGTCGGTGAACTTGACCGCATTCGAGAGCAGGTTGCGCAGCACCTGGAGCAGCCGCTGCTCGTCGGTGTGCAGCGTGGCCGGCAGCTCCGGCGAGACGCTCACCGAGAAGTCCAGCCCCTTCTCGACTGTCAGCGGCCGGAAGGTCGCCTCCACGTAGTCGACCAGCTGCACCAGCGCGATCCGGGTCGGGCTGACGTCCATCTTCCCCGCCTCGACCTTCGACAGGTCGAGAATGTCGTTGATGAGCTGCAGCAGGTCGGAGCCCGCGCCGTGGATCGTCTCGGCGAACTCCACCTGTTTGGGCGACAGGTTGCTCTCGGCGTTGTCCGCCAGCAGCTTGGCCAGGATCAGCAGCGAATTGAGCGGGGTGCGCAACTCGTGCGACATGTTGGCCAGGAACTCGGACTTGTAGCGCATCGAGACCGAGAGCTGCTCGGCGCGCTCCTCCAGGACCTGCCGGGCCTCTTCGATCTCCCGGTTCTTGATCTCGATATCGCTGTTGGTCTGGGCGAGCTGCTCGGCCTTCTCCTCCAGCGCCGCGTTGGACTCCTGTAGGGCCTTCTGCCGGTTCTCCAGTTCGCCGGAGCGCTCCTTGAGCTGCGCCGTCAGCTCCTGCGACTGCTCCAGCAGCCGCTCCGTACGCATATTGACGCTGATGGTGTTGACGCTGGTCGCGATCATCTCGGCGATCTGGTTCAGGAAGTCCTTCTGGATCTGCCCGAACGGCTGGAAGGACGCCAGTTCGATCACCCCGAGCACCGTGCCCTCGAAGATGACCGGCAGCACCACCAGATGCGCGGGCGGCGCCTCGCCCAACCCCGAGGAGATCTTCAGATAACCGGGCGGGACATTGCCCATCTCGATGGTGCGCTTCTCCTTCGCCGCCGTCCCGACGAGGGACTCCCCGGGCAGGAACGACGTGGGCATGCTGTCCGTGCAGTAGCCGTAACTGCCCAGCATCCGCAGCTCGTACCTGCCGTCCTCGCCCGGCCCGGCGCCCACACCGACCGCGCTCTCGGGGGTGCCCTCGGGCAGCGAGATGAAGAACGCGCCGTGCTGCGCCGAGACCACCGGGGTCAGCTCACTCATGATGAGCCCGGCCACGTCCCGCAGATCACGGCGGCCCTGCATCAGGCCCGAGATCCGCGCCAGGTTGCCCTTGAGCCAGTCCTGCTCCTGATTGGCCTGCGTGGTGTCCCGCAGGTTCGCGATCATCGTGTTGATGTAGCCCTGCAGCTCCAGGATCTCCCCGGCCGCCTCCACGTCGATCCGGACGTTGTGGTCGCCACGCGTCACCGCAGTGGCCACCTCGGCGATCGCCCGCACCTGGCGGGTGAGGTTGCCCGCCATCTCGTTGACGGAGTCCGTCAGGTCCTTCCACGTACCCGCGACGCCCGGTACCCGCGCCTGGCCGCCCAGTTGACCCTCGGTGCCCACCTCGCGGGCGACCCGGGTGACCTGCTCGGCAAACGACGAGAGCTGGTCGACCATCGTGTTGATGGTCGTCTTCAGCTGGAGGATCTCGCCGTTGGCCTCGATGTCGATCTTCTTGGTCAGATCGCCCTTGGCGATGGCGGTGGTGACCATGGCGATCTGCCGCACCTGTCCGGTCAGATTGGACGCCATGGAGTTCACCGACTCCGTGAGGTCCTTCCACGTACCGGCGACGCCGCGGACCCGCGCCTGGCCGCCCAGCACCCCGTCCGTGCCCACCTCCCGGGCCACCCTGGTGACCTGCTCGGCGAACGACGAGAGCGTGGTGACCATCGTGTTGACGGTGTCAGCAAGCTGCGCCACCTCACCACTGGCCTCGACAGTGACCTTCTTCGTCAGGTCACCGCCCGCGACCGCAGTTGCCACCTGGGAGATGTTGCGCACCTGGGAGGTGAGGTTGTTGGCCATGATGTTGACGTTGTCGGTCAGGTCCTTCCAGATGCCCGACACGTCACGCACCCGCGCCTGCCCGCCGAGGATGCCCTCGGTGCCCACCTCGCGAGCCACCCGGGTCACCTGCTCGGCAAACGACGAGAGCGTGTCCACCATCGTGTTGACGGTCGTCACCAGGGCGAGGACCTCACCCTTTGCATCGACGGTGATCTTCTTGGAGAGGTCGCCCTGTGCGACGGCGGTGGTGACCTCGGCGATGTTCCGGACCTGGGAGGTCAGATTGTTCGCCATGAAGTTCACGGACTGCGTGAGGTCCTTCCAGGTGCCGGAGACCCCCTTGACCTCCGCCTGCCCGCCCAGGATGCCCTCGGTACCGACCTCGCGAGCCACCCGGGTCACCTGCTCGGCGAACGACGAGAGCTGGTCGACCATCGTGTTCAGCGTGGTCTTCAGCTCCAGGATCTCGCCTCGCGCGTCCACATCGATCTTCTGCGACAGGTCGCCGCGCGCCACCGCGGTGGCCACCTGCGAGATGTTCCGCACCTGGGAGGTCAGGTTGCCCGCCATACCGTTCACGGAATCGGTCAGATCGCGCCACACACCCGCGACGCCCGGCACCTGGGCCTGACCGCCCAGCCTGCCCTCCGTACCGACCTCCCGGGAGACCCGCGTGACCTGGTCGGCGAAGGCGGAGAGCTGATCGACCATCGTGTTGATGGTGTTCTTCAGCTCCAGGATCTCCCCGCGCGCGTCGACCTCGATCTTCTGCGACAGGTCGCCGCGCGCGACCGCCGTCGTCACCTGGGCGATCTGCCGCACCTGGGAGGTCAGATTGTTCGCCATGAAGTTGACGGAGTTCGTCAGGTCCTTCCAGGTGCCCGAGACGCCGTCCACCCGCGCCTGGCCCCCGAGCCTGCCCTCGGTGCCGACGTCCCGGGCCATCCTGGTCACCTGCTCGGCGAAGGACGACAGCTGGTCCACCATCGTGTTCACGGTGTTCTTCAACTGGAGCATCTCGCCGGAGACGTCCACGGTGACCTTCTGCGACAGATCACCGTTCGCGACCGCCGTCGTCACCTGCGCGATGTTGCGCACCTGGCCCGTCAGGTTGCGGAACGCGGTGTTCACCGAGTCCGTCAGGTCCTTCCAGGTGCCGGCCGCCCCGGGCACCGCCGCCTGACCGCCGAGCTCGCCCTCGACCCCGATCTCACGGGCGACCCGCGTCACCTCGGCGCCGAACGCGGAGAGCTGGTCCACCATCGTGTTGACAGTGTTCTTCAGCTCCTGCATCTCGCCGGAGACGTCCACGGTGACCTTCTGCGACAGATCACCGTTCGCGACCGCCGTCGTCACCTGCGCGATGTCCCGCACCTGGGCGGTCAGGTTGCGGAATGCGGAGTTGACCGAGTCCGTCAGGTCCTTCCAGATTCCGGCCGCGCCCGGGACCACCGCCTGGCCGCCCAGCACCCCGTCCGTGCCGACCTCGCTGGCCGCCCGTGTCACCTCGTCCGCGAGCGTGCGCAGCGTGTCCGTCATCGCATTGATCGTCTCGGCGAGCTGCGCCACTTCGCCGCGCGCGTTGACCGTGATCTTCTGCGACAGGTCGCCGTTGGCGACCGCGGTCGTCACCTGAGCGATCTCCCGCACCTGGGAGGTCAGATTGCCCGCCATGAGGTTGACCGAGTCCGTCAGGTCCTTCCACACGCCCGCGACACCCTGCACCCGCGCCTGGCCGCCCAGCTCGCCCTCCGTACCGACCTCGCGGGCGACCCGGGTGACCTCGGACTGGAAGGAGGAGAGCTGGTCGACCATCGTGTTGACGGTGTTCTTGAGCTCCAGCATCTCGCCGGCGACATGAACGGTCACCTTGCGTGACAGATCACCCTTGGCGACGGCCGTCGTCACCAGTGCGATGTCCCGCACCTGCGCCGTCAGGCGCGACGCCATGGTGTTGACCGAGTCCGTCAGGTCCTTCCAGGAGCCGGACATCCCGCGCACCCGCGCCTGGCCGCCCAGCTTGCCCTCGGTACCGACCTCGCTGGCGACCCGCGTCACCTCGTCCGTGAACGCCGAGAGCTGGTCCACCAGGCCGTTGACCGTACGGCCGACCTTCAGGAACTCCCCGCGCAGCGGATGCCCACCGCCCTCGGCTCCCCGGGCGCGCAGATCCATGCGCTGCTCCAGGTCGCCGTCGGCGACGGCCGACAGCACCCTGCCCACCTCCGAGACGGGCCACACCAGATCGTCGACCAGCGAGTTCGCCGCATCGATCGCCGAAGCCCAGGAGCCCTCGCAGGTGCCGGTCTGCAGCCGCTCTGTGAGTTTCCCCTCACGTCCGACCACGCGCCGCACCCGGGAGAGCTCACCCGTCAGGTGCAGGTTCTGGTCCGCGACCTCGTTGAAGACCGCGGCGATCTCCGCCATCGGTCCCTCACCGGTCACGGTGAGCCGCTTGCGGAAGTTGCCGTCCCGCATCGCCGTCAGCCCGGCCAGGAGCTTGTTCACGGCTGCGGCGTCGACCTCGATCGTCCCGCTCCTCCGGGACCGTCCGCCCTTCGCGCGCGTGTTGCCGCTACGCGCGGTTGTGCCAGACTCCACTGCCCCTCCTGCGGGTCGACCTTCCTGCCCGGGCCCTGTACTCCGAGCCTTCCCAGTGTTTCACCCTGCCCGAACCAGGCGATAACAGTTCGGCAGCATGGCATATCACGCTGCGTTTGCGGGCCCGGAGGGAAATCACCCGCATCCGGCCGCCACGCGCCATGGATACGTAAGTAACCTGGCACCCGGCTGTCCGTTCACCCCCATGTCGGCGGGGTGCTCTACCGGGTCCGGCGGGTAGGGGCTTCGCAGGGGGCAGCGGTGTGAGTACGAAGGGCGACGGAGGGGCGCTGCGGTGACGCAAGAGCAGAGCGCCGAGCGCGGGGGCGGGGGCCACCTGGGCGCCACGGGCTCGCAAGGCCCGAACGAGGAGGCGGGGACCTACACGGCCCTGACCGCACAGCGCACACCGGTGCGCCCGGCCGACAGGACACCCATGGGGAGACCAGTGACCACCGCACGCGCCGCCGCCACCTTCGAGCCGGTGGGGCGCTCCGTCGCCTCCGCACGCGGCTTCGTGCGCGACACCCTCCAGGGCTGGGGCCTGTCCGAGGTCGTCGACGACGCCGTGGTGTTGACCAGCGAGCTGGTCACCAATGCCGTGGTACACGCCGGGACCGCCGCCGAGGTGCTCTGCCTGCGCGACGAGGACGGAATCCGTATCGAGGTCGTCGACCGCTACCCCGAACGGGAACTGCCGCTCCAGGAGGTCAACCCGCAGCCCGCGGGACCCGACCGGGAGGGCGGCCGCGGACTGCTGCTCGCCTCGGCACTGGCCACCCGCTGGGGCGTCGACTACACCGCGTCCGACAAGCGCGTCTGGTTCCGGCTCGACCTCCCCGAGCGCCCGGTCGGTACCCGCACGGCCGGTCCGGCACTCCCGGACACGGCACTGCCGGTCACCGACACCCACATCCGGGTCGCCGTCGTCCAGGTGGACCGCAGCGGATCGATCAGCGCATGGAACGAGGACGCCACCGAACTGTTCGACTACGCAGCCGAGCAGGTGGTCGGCAAGCCGCTCACCGACTTCGCCGCCTGGCCGCACACCCCCGGCACCGGAACCGGTGTCGCCGAAGCGCTGCGCCTCTCCCGCTGGGAGGGGTCCTACGGTATGCGCGGTTCGGACGGCCGCACGATCCCCGTCTACGCCTCGCACCTGCGTGTGCGGGACAGCGACGGCGAACCGTCCACGGTCTGCCTGCTGGTGCGGGAGCACGAGCGTGCCGTCCTGCAGTCACCGCCCCGGGTCCACTCGCACGACAACACCGGCACCGCCACGGACGGCCAGGACCAGTCCGCCGCCGACCCCTTCGAGGTCTTCATCGGCTCCCCGGCCCCCGACGACCTCGACGGCCTCCTCCAGCGCACCGTCGAACGGGCCAGGGACATGTTGGAGGGCGACGCGGCGTACCTGCTGCTGGCCACCGACGACGAGACCGAACTGGAGGTACGCGCCTCCACCGGTCTGCCCTCGGCACGCCAGCGGTTCGCCCGCGTCCCGGTCGAGACCGCCAGCGGACGGTACGGCTCGGCCCGGATGCCGTCCGTGCACGAGGACCTGACGGTCGTCCCGGGTGCCGTGCCGCTCCTCGACGGCACCGGCATGCGCTCCGTGGTCACGGTTCCCCTCAAGGTCGAGGGCCGGCTCACCGGCTCCCTCGGAGTCGCCACCGAGGCGCCCGGCCGCTACACCAACGAAGAAGCCCTGCGCCTCCAGTTCGCCGCCGACCGCATCGCGCTCGCCGTGGAACGCGCCCGGCTCACCGAACTGGAACGCCTGCGGCGCGGCTCGCTCTCCTTCCTCGTCGAAGCCTCGGACCTGCTCGCCGGCACCCTCGACCGCGATCAGACGCTCGCGCTGATGGCCCAGATGACCGTCCCCACACTGGCCACCTGGTGCGCCGTCTACACGGTCGCGGACCAGGGCTCAGAACCCCGCCTCTCCTACGTCCTGCACGAGGACGAGGACCGCATCGACAACCTCAAGTCGCTGCTCGCGAAGGTCGATCCGCCCGAGCCCGTTCCCACCCCCGGAGCGCGTGTCTGGGCCGCGCCCACCGAGGCGGCGCACTCCGCGGCGTTGCGCACCTCGCTGCGCAACGTCTCACTGGACGGCGAGGCCCCGCAGCCCTCCCCCGGCACGAGCCTGGCCACCGCGGCCGCGGTCGGCGGCGAGACCGTCGTCCTTCCCCTGGTGGCGCGCAACCGGGTCATCGGCATGCTCACCCTGGGCAAGCCGACCGACGAGCGGTTCCGCCAGGAGATCCTGGAGTTGGCCGAGGACCTCTCCCGCCGTGCCGCGCTCGCGCTGGACAACGCGCGTCTCTACTCCGAACGCACCGCCATCAGCCAGTCCCTGCAGCGCAGCCTGCTGCCGCCCGAACTGCCGGAGGTCGAGGGCGGTGTCGAGGTCGAGGTCATCTACCGCGCCGCGGGCGAGGGCAACGAGGTCGGTGGTGACTTCTACGATCTCTTCGAGATCGACGAGGGCACCTACGGCTTCGCCATCGGCGACGTCTGCGGTACGGGCCCGGAGGCCGCGGCGGTCACCGGCCTGGCCCGGCACGCGCTGCGGCTGCTCGCCCGCGAGGGGCTGGGCGGCCCCACCGTGCTGGAGCGCCTCAACACCGCGATCCTGGACGAAGGGGCGCGCAGCCGGTTCCTCACTCTCCTGTACGGCGAAATGCGCCCCCAGGAGGACGGCAGCGCCGAGTTGAAGGTCGTCTGCGCCGGACATCCGCTGCCCCTCCGGCTGCGCCAGGACGGCAGCGTCGAGTCCGCCGCGGACCCCCAGCCGCTGCTCGGAGTCATGGAGGATCTCGAACTCTACGAGCAGACGGTCTCGCTCGCGCCCGGCGACGTCCTGCTGTGTGTGACGGACGGAGTGACGGAACGCCGCGAAGGCACCCGCATGCTGGGGGACGACGGCCTGGCCGACGTGCTGTCCACCTGTACAGGCCTGAACGCCGGCGCGGTGGCAGCCCGCATCATGCGCGCGGTCGAGCGCTTCGCAAGCGACGCGCCCTCGGACGACATGGCCATCCTCGCCATGCGCGTTCCCGAGTAGCAGCGGGGCGGAGCACTCCGAGGCACACGGAAAAGGCCCCCGCCGTACGGCGGGGGCCTTTCATTCACATGTGGAGAGCCCCAAAACGGAATCGAACCGTTGACCTTCTCCTTACCATGGAGACGCTCTGCCGACTGAGCTATTGGGGCGCGGCCAGCGGTAAGAGATCTTACCCGATCGGGGCTCCTGGATCGAACTGACGCCGGCCAGATCCCCGTCGAGTCAGCCGGCCCGCTCCCGCAACAGACCTCCGAGACCGTTGCAGGCCGACACGACGCGCTGCAGGTCCTTCTTGCTCATCGCGGCGCTCAGCGGCAGCGAGAGGCTCTCGTCAGCGGCACGCTCGGCCTGCGGAAGCCGTACGGTCGAGGCGTACTCAGGCAGTCGGTGAGCCGGCACCCGCACCGGTATCCCGCAGTCGACACCCTTCATACGCAGTGCCCTGCGGAATGCGTCACGGTCGGGCCGCCCGTTGCCCGGTACTCGCACCACGTACTCCGTGAAAGCGTGCTCGACGCCCTCGGGAACCGACGGTGCGACGACTCCCCTGAGACGCCGGCCCAGCGACGTGGCGTACTGACGCCGACGGACGGCATCGATCGCGTCGGTGCGGGGCAGCGGCTCCCACTCCACGACGGGGACCCCGTGCTGCTCACCGACGGCACGCAGGGCGGCCATGTCAGCGCTGTGACCGAAGAGGTGCACGGGGACGAGCGCCGCGGTCCGCGGACCCGCCGCGCGAGCCGCGGAGGCCGGATCGAGACAGTAGGTATCGGCGTCGATGTCGGCGAAAACGGGTCGCGCCCCGAGCTCCCGCACGGCCTGTGCGACATCGGCCCCGCCGAACGACGGCACCACGACCTCGTCCCCCGCACCGACGCCGGCGGCGTTCAGCTGTGTTGTCCCCATGCCGGGATCATGTCCACGCAACATGAACTGCCGGTGACCACGCACAAAAAAGTCGTGGTCCCTGAACAGAAGTTCAGGGACCACGACTTGCACGATTTGTTCGGCGGCGTCCTACTCTCCCACACGCTCCCGCATGCAGTACCATCGGCGCTGAAAGGCTTAGCTTCCGGGTTCGGAATGTGACCGGGCGTTTCCCTCACGCTATGACCACCGAAACACGGTGAAACACACAACCAGCAGCACAACACCCACCCGACAACACGGGGATGGTGCTTGCACGGTTGTTGTCTCAGAACCGACACAGTGGACGCGAGCCTCTATGGACAAGCCCTCGGCCTATTAGTACCGGTCACCTCCACACGTTACCGTGCTTCCAGATCCGGCCTATCAACCCCGTCATCTCCAGGGAGCCTTAACCCCTCAAAGGGGGTGGGAGTCCTCATCTCGAAGCAGGCTTCCCGCTTAGATGCTTTCAGCGGTTATCCTTCCCGAACGTAGCCAACCAGCCATGCCCTTGGCAGAACAACTGGCACACCAGAGGTCCGTCCGTCCCGGTCCTCTCGTACTAGGGACAGCCCTTCTCAAGACTCCTACGCGCGCAGCGGATAGGGACCGAACTGTCTCACGACGTTCTAAACCCAGCTCGCGTACCGCTTTAATGGGCGAACAGCCCAACCCTTGGGACCGACTCCAGCCCCAGGATGCGACGAGCCGACATCGAGGTGCCAAACCATCCCGTCGATATGGACTCTTGGGGAAGATCAGCCTGTTATCCCCGGGGTACCTTTTATCCGTTGAGCGACGGCGCTTCCACAAGCCACCGCCGGATCACTAGTCCCGACTTTCGTCCCTGCTCGACCCGTCAGTCTCACAGTCAAGCTCCCTTGTGCACTTACACTCACCACCTGATGACCAACCAGGCTGAGGGAACCTTTGGGCGCCTCCGTTACATTTTAGGAGGCAACCGCCCCAGTTAAACTACCCACCAGACACTGTCCCCGATCCGGATCACGGACCCAGGTTAGACATCCAGCACGACCAGAGTGGTATTTCAACAACGACTCCACGAACACTGGCGTGTCCGTATCACAGTCTCCCACCTATCCTACACAAGCCGAACCGAACACCAATATCAAGCTGTAGTAAAGGTCCCGGGGTCTTTCCGTCCTGCTGCGCGAAACGAGCATCTTTACTCGTAGTGCAATTTCACCGGGCCTATGGTTGAGACAGTCAAGAAGTCGTTACGCCATTCGTGCAGGTCGGAACTTACCCGACAAGGAATTTCGCTACCTTAGGATGGTTATAGTTACCACCGCCGTTTACTGGCGCTTAAGTTCTCAGCTTCACCACACCGAAATGTGACTAACCGGTCCCCTTAACGTTCCAGCACCGGGCAGGCGTCAGTCCGTATACCTCGCCTTACGGCTTCGCACGGACCTGTGTTTTTAGTAAACAGTCGCTTCTCGCTGGTCTCTGCGGCCACACCCAGCTC